>JANRKI010000022.1:0-28205 GCA_033763535.1 Fimbriimonadaceae bacterium
CGAGTTCCAGGCGTCGCTCGTCCACGGAGCGTTCGACCTCCGTGCGTCGCGATGCCATGCCTTCGACCTCGGACAAGGTTGCCGACGTCAGACCCTCCAGTCGTGGGTCGAACGTCTTCAACTCAGCGACGGCCTCGGCCAACGCCACGGAATCTCGGAAGTCGGCGAGGTACCAGTTCGCGTACTCGGCCTGCTTAATCTGCGCGCGCAGATTCTCCAACGCCGCCTCCCGATCCGTAAGGCCGTCGGCCGCCTTGGCGACCCGTTGCGCTTCTTCCACCGCACGCTTCAGGTTATCGGTGGCCGTCCGAACCTCCGCTTGCGCTCGATCCAACTCGACCGGCTTGATTTTTTGTTCCCAGACCAGCGGATCGCCGCCATCCAACTGATCCCGGATGACCTTCTCCACGGTGTCGGGCTTGATCCCGATCACCGTGCGAAGCGACAGTTGGTAGGCCTCGCGCTTTCCGACGATCGCCACCGGCTGCTGATCCCTTGGCCGCTGATCCCCCGTCCGGACGACGACCGTTCGGAGCTCGTCTTCAAAAGTGAGCTCGATGTCGTGGTCCTTTTTGGATTCGTCCCATAGCGCGATGCCGAGGCCGTCGGCGAGCGTCGTTTTGCCCGAGGCGTTCGGTCCGCTGATCACGGTGATCCCCGGACCGAGCTCCGCGGAGATCGGTTCCGGGAAGCGGTACCCGTGACGTTGGCGAACCGTCACGCGCCGAATCCTCACGACCGGACCCATCCTCGGCAGGCGTCGGCCAGCAAAGCGCGCAGTGCTTCCGGATCCCGGTAGATGTCGTTGAGTGCCTTCGAGTCGCCTTTACGCGACGCGGCGTCGAACCGGAGGTGGGTCAACGTCTGGTACAGCTCGCGCACTTCGGGTCGAATCAGGTCGGGTTGATCGGTGTGAGTTCCGGTCGCCAACAGGTAGAGCTGGGCGCAGATGCCGTCCCGCCCGAGGCTCCGCGCCGTTGCGACCCAGTCCACCGGCGCGCCGAGCGCGACCCCGGTGAACTCGGCCGCGTATGCCGAGGTCGCTAACGGGGTCGAATCAAAGGGTGCCGCGTGCGCCGGTTGCTCGCCGACCACTTGCGCTCGGACCACCCAGTACGGCACGGAATCCTCCTCGGCCAGCCGCGCGAGTTGGTCGATGACCGCCAGTGCGATCGTGTCCGATTCGGTGACCGTGAGCGTGGTGTTTTCGTACCGCACCGTCGACAGCAGCACCGGTTCGTGCGTCCAACCGCCGTCCTTCCAGGTCATGCGCACCGCTCCATGCGGTCCGGTCTCACCGGGATCAAGCGCTTGCGGCGCGCCGGGGTAAAGCACGGCGGGCGCCGGGTTCCAATACGGTTTGTGGATGTGGCCGAGGCACCACAGGTCGGTCGGGTGATCGCGTAGCTCCGTCAGGGTGAATGGCGCGTACCTGTCCCCGCCGCCGAGCGTGCCGTGGAGCATTCCAATGCTGCGCCCGCCGAGCGACTTGGGAAACGTTGACCACGGGACGCGCGCGCTCTCATCCGGGCTGGCCGGATAGGACCAACCGACCACCGTCCAGCCGTTCGGCAACCGATGCGTCGCAAATCCTGGTTCCGATCGCCCGAGGAACACCGCGTCATCCGGATACTGCCGCGCGTACGCCCGCAGAATGTTTGGGTCGTGGTTGCCGGCAATCACCACCGTCGGAATCCCGGCCTCCCGAAGTCGGCGAAATCCCTCCCGAAGCGGCGGCAGGGCGGCGAGCGCACCAAAATCCCGATCGACCAAGTCGCCGGTCAACAGCACCGCGTCCGGCCGCTCTCGCACCGCCAGATCCACGAACCGGTACCACGCTCCGCGGGCGGTCAGGTCGCGACCCGCGACTTCGCCGCGCGCAAACGCGGGAATCGACGAGCTTCGACCAAGGTGGAAATCGCCGCCGACCAGGAACCGCGCCATGAATAGGGCGAATTATACGGAGTCGCGCAAGACGTCGGGATAATGCCGCAGCCCACTCGCGTCCACGGCCACCAGGTCCACGCGCAGCGGTCGATCGTGCAGTCCGTACTCGCGCACGTATTGCTCGCTGACGTGCAGCAATCGCGCCACTTTCGTATCCGAAAACGCCGCTTCCGGACGGAATCCGGCCGCCAAGGTCGCCTTGACCTCCACAAAAACCAGTGTCTCGCCATCCATCGCCACGAGGTCGATTTCGCCGCCGGCACGCTTCCAGCGGCGGGTGATCAGCGAGTAGCCCAACGACAGGAGGTACTCCGCGGCCCGGTCTTCGGCCAGCCGCCCGAGTTCCTTGCGATTTGGCACGGGGACGCCGCCGCGCGTATCGTTCACGGTCGCACCTCGGCGACCGGATCGATCCGCCAACAGGTGGAGCCCCGCACCGTCATCACGAATGCTGCCTCGCGCCGCGGTCGAACCGCCCGAAACGTGAACCGGCACGGGTCCGTGCCGACGCCGCACGATTGCGCCGTCCACCGGACAACCCGAATGCGTCCGAACTGTGCGTCCCACCGCGCGAGTTCCCGCATCGCTCCCGGCGTCATCAGCCCGTCTCGCACCGCCGGCTCGTAGTTCGCGTTGAGCAAAACCGCATCCATCCGCGCCCGAACGTCGCGCGCCTTCATCGTTTTGCCGGCGCGTTCGAAGTGGATGGCGCTGCCCCCGAGGAGGCTGAGCCCGATGAGTGCAGCCACGGAACCCAGCAGCATCTCGCGGTTCATCCGCCGCGCGGCCGGTCGCTCGATCTCAAACATGCTCAGTCTCCGAAGGGCAGATGGCTGAGCTCTGCCTGCACTGGCGCGTACGACCGGCGATGAATCGGGCACGGCCCGTGCGTTCGCAGCGCGGCCAAATGCTCCGGCGTGGGGTAGCCAAAATGCCGTTCGAACCCATATTCCGGATACACCCGCGCGAATTCGGACATCCGACGATCGCGGGTGACCTTGGCCAAAATGCTCGCGGCGGCGATGCTGGCGTCCCGACCGTCGCCCTTGACCCAGGCCTCCGCCGGCGCGGGCAAACCAGCCGGAATCTGGTTCCCGTCGATGCGAAAGCCCGCCAGCTCCGCGCGCGTCGCCATCGCCTTGGCCGCCCGAACCATACCGACGAGTGTCGCCTGCAAGATGTTCAGCCGGTCGATCTCTTCTGGTTCGACGCTCACAATCGACCCGTCGGCCTCGGCCCGAATCCGGTCGTACGCACGATCGCGCGCTGCCGGCGACAGTTGCTTGGAATCGACGATGCCACGCGCGTCGAATCCGGCCGGTAGTCGCACCGCCGCCACGACGACAGGCCCGGCGATCGGCCCCCGCCCCGCCTCATCAATCCCGACCCAGCGCGGGTCGAAGGGTAGTACCGCGCGGCTCATGCGCTCGGGCCTCCAATCCAAGATTCAAACGCCTGGATCACGACCGGCTTGGCGTCGTCCACCGTAATGACACGCTCCGCCGCCACCGACAACGACGTCACGCCGAAATCGGCAATGCCGCACGGCACGATGCTGTCAAACGCGGTCAGATCGGTACTGCAGTTCAGCGCAAATCCGTGCATCGAGATCGCCCGCTGAATCCGGATGCCGATCGCGCACACCTTTCGATCCCCGATCCACACGCCCGTATGCGGCGGAAATCGACGCGCGGTCAAGCCGAAGTGCGCCACCGTTTGGATGACGACGCACTCGATTCCGCGCAGCCACGCGATCACGTCGCGTTGCACCATGGCGAGCGGAAAGATCGGATACGCGACGAGTTGCCCCGGACCGTGATACGTCACGTCGCCGCCCCGGTGGACCCGGACGAGATCGATGCCTCGCTCCGCGTAGGTCGACTCCGGCCACCGCAAATGCTCGGCGTGAAAGTCGGCTCCCAGGGTCAGCACCGGCGGATGTTCGGTGAGCAACAACGTAGGCGGAGCGTCACCGGCGAGCACGGCGGCGTGCGTCGATTCTTGGATCGCCAGGGCGTCCGCGTACGGGCACCGGCCAAGGTCGCGCACCGCGAACGTCATACGCGTTCCGGCTGCGCCATCGCCAGAAACACCTTCTGCCCGTCCACTTCGCGCGCCATCGGCAAAAACTCGAGATCGGGCAGGTCTTTCGCCGCCGCTTCCGAAATGGCGATCCCGCCGATTCCGGCCACCGCTTCCAGGTGCGCGGCGATGTCAATGACTTCGGTGAATTCGACGTCATCGAGTTCGCCGACGACCTGGCCTTGGTGGATGCCGATGCGAATCTGGAACGGCATCTTGAGCCGGCTCCGCGTCGCGCTGAACTTGGCGACGGTCGCCTGGAGCTTGCACGCCGCCGCATAGGCCGACGGCGCATCGGGAAACGCCACCACCGCGCCATCGCCCGCGGTCGAATGGATCTTGCCGTGAAACTCGCGGCAGGTCGTCTCGATCCAGTCCTGATACTCGCGGAAGCTGTACTCCACCTCCAGCGGGTCCGATTGCGCCTTCATGAGGCTCGACTTGGCCGCGTCGATCACGAGCACGCAGATGTTCTTGGTGCGGTCGGCCAGCCGCCACTGGATCCGGAGCATCTCCGAGAGGATGGCCACCGCATCGTTGTTTTCCAGATCGTTCTCGCGCAGGTGCCGACGGTGCAACTCTCCCGCGATGCCTCCAAACGCCGAAAGCACCAAAAACTGCCCCAGCGTAAACGGCAACGAAAAGAAAAACTTGGAGCTCATGAAGAACGCCGGGCCGTACGATCCGACCGGGATCGCCATCACCGCGTACTGAATGCCGATGAGGGCGAGACCGTTCATGATCCCGCGCATGATGCCGGACGAGTAAAACCCGATCGCCGCCGCCAGGGTGCTCTCGCCAATGAAGACGAGCACCGAAACGAGCAGAAACAGGGCCATCGAAGGATCGGTCGGTTGCGCGTTGCTGATCGTGCCGCTCGGAAGTGCGGCCTCCGAGCCCATCTGCATCAGCGTGCCGATGACCATGACGATCGCCCCGACGCGCATCGGGTGGCGCGACATCGCCCGGGCAATCGGCGAATCCGCCAGGAACGTGGCGACCTGCTCGCGGGTCGAACCGCGTTCCAGTCGCTCCTGTAAGGCAAAGTATCGCTCCAGCAACTGTTGCCGCGTTAGGAGCCGATCTTGCCGCTCGAGCTGGCGTTGACGTACCCATCCGCCGAGCAACGCGGCGCAGACCGCGGTTCCGCCGTACAGCGCGGCCAAGAAGGCGATCGCGATGATGCCCACGAAAGCGCTGAACAGGGCCACTCCCAGCCGATCGCGGCTGGTGGTCGCAATCACGGACACGAAAATGCCGATCGCCATCATCCCGTAGGTCAGGCCGGTCCCCTTGAGGGCCAGGGCCGGACTCCGGCGACGGTAATAACACTGCATTTGCAGAAGAAAGGCCAACAGCGTCGCGCCGGCCATCCCGACGAGGCGCGTCGGAACGGGCCCGATTGCCGCCTTGTTCGGGACCCACTCCGTGATGCCGATGAACAGCAGGAACCAGGCTAAGTTGATGATGCCGAGATAGATCAATGGCCGATTGATCGCCATCTCCAGCATGCGCTGACTCCAGCTTCGGATGGTCGCCGCCGGGTTAAAGCGAATCCGGCGCGACAACACTCGCTCTACATTCTCCACCGCCTTTTCTTCCGCGTTTTGCACGATGGCGGAGACAAACTGTGGACTCAGGCCGAATTCGTACGCGAGCTCCTGCGGCGGTCGGCGGGCGTCAATCGGGTTCGCCCGAAGATGCGCAATCAGGGCCCCGGCGGCCTGCAATTGCGCTTCGCGCGTATTTTCCTGAACTCCCGTCGCCATCAGCTGTACCAACTGTAGGTAAGGATACGTCAGGAACGCACGCGGACGGTCCCGAAGGTGACCGAAAGTTTTGGACCAAACCACGCACTCTGTGTTACACTCCGGCCTTGCGTGCGCATAAAGGCCGCGTTTTTTTTTTCGATTTCAACACCGAGAGCGAATTCCGGATTCACGCCTTGCCGAAGCGGTTCAGGCCGCACGGTCTGGATTGATTGACGCGGACCTCGGGAATGGCGTAATTAAATTGCGGCTTGCCCGGTCGGGCTCCGGTAAATCAAGGGGATACCGATTGATCCTCCTCATGAAGTTGGAGACGCGAATCATCTTTCTGGTGGGATATGCGAAGAATGAGATGAACAACATCACCGCTGCGGAATTGGGCGCATTTCGCCGCCTTGCCGAATAACTGCTCAACTTGCCTGACAGCGCATTCGAACTGCTGGTGCAAAGGGGTGCCTTCGAGGAACTAGACCATGAATGACAAGACGTATCGCTCCGACGCGTTCGAGGCCGTGCACGACATCGCGAGCGAAATGGCCCAACGCAATCTGATCTCGGCGGAAACCATGCGCGAGTTTGACCAGTCCTGCCTCACCACGGTCGTTCCGCTGGACGCCGCAGAAATCCGAGGCATTCGCCGACAAGCCCACGTGAGCCAACGTGTTTTTGCCATGCACCTCAACATCACGGTGTCGCTTGTCAGCCAGTGGGAACGTGGCGTTAAGAAGCCTTCTGGGCCGGCACTTAAGCTTCTCACGCTCGTCAAGGTGCGCGGTTTGGACGCCGTTCGGTAAGCCCAGGCCGTCATCGCGTCACAATAACGGGTGAGAGCAGCCCGGGCGACGGCTCCCACGCTTTGCGTCGGAGAGGAAAGTCCGGACTTCATAGGGCAGAGTGCCCGGCAAGAGGCATCAAGCCGGGGCGGGGCGACCCGACGGAAAGTGCAACAGAAACAAACCGCCCCGGGCAACCGAGGTAAGGGTGAAATGGTGAGGTAAGAGCTCACCGGCGCGCGGGGCAACTCGGCGGCCGGGCAAACCCCACTCGAAGCAAGGCCAAATAGGGAGGAGATGACGCGGCCCGCCGATCCTCCGGGTTGGCCGCGCAGATAAATCGTCGCACAAAGACAGAATCCGGCTTATAGGGCCGCTCTCACGGTTTAGTCCGTTCGCCGCGCCAGTCGCGGAATCCGCTGCGTGGCCACGTGCCCGTCCAGATACACCGCGTTCAAGACATCGCCGTGTCCGGTCATCAGCGGAACCCCGAACCCATCGATCCCGGGCTGTTTCCACTCTTGGTCGTGGTACAAGATCTGTTCGGAAGGCCGCGAGAACGTGTCGACCGACACCCGAAACACGCCCGACTTGCGCTCCGCCGGGAACGTCATCGAGAGTGCAAGGGTGTAGCTCGTGTCCCGAAAATCGTGCCAGTTGCCAACGAACGCCGTCCGCGCGTGCGGGTCGGCCGGACAGAAGAACTGTCCGTCCTTTGCCCCGTACTTGTTCAAGGCCCGCTTCCACGCCGCCCGATCCGCATCGTAATCCTCCAATCGGACAAACCCGTACGGCGGCAGATAACCGTCCGCGTCGGCGGTGTAGAGCTTGGTCGCCACGCCGAGCTGATACAGGTTTTGCAAACACGTGGACCGGAACGCAACCTTCCGGCCCTCGGAGATACCCACCGTCAGCAAGGCCGAGACGATTGCGACGATCGCCACGATCACGAGCATCTCGACTAGCGTGAAGGCAGTCCTAAGCGGCTTGCTTCTCGTTTCCATTGTCAGTTATCGACTGATTCCAGGCAACCGATCGGTTTGGACGTGCCCATCAACATACAGTGCGTTAAACTGATCTCCGTGGGCGGTCCAGCGTCGTTGCACATGTCCCGTATCGTCTTTGACAAGATGCTCCTGGTCCAAATACAGCGGTGTTGCAGCTGCGTCAGGAATCCGATCCATGTTAAGTCGAAATGTCTTCGTATTGGGCTCCGCAAATGCGTAGGCTGGGATCGTAAACGTGTAGCTTGTATCGAGATGGTCGTGCCACTGCCCGCGTGTTGCCGAGCGAGCGTACGGGTCGGCAGGGCAATAAAACTGGTGGTCTGACATTCCGTAGGTCATCAGCACCCGTTTCCAGCCCGCCCGATTGGCTTCGTACGAGAACGTTGACCACATACCGTACGGCGGCAGATATCCGTCGGCATCGGCGGTGTAGAGCTTGGTGGCCACGCCGAGCTGATACAGGTTCTGCAAACACGTGGACCGGAACGCAACCTTCCGGCCCTCGGAGATACCCACCGTCAGCAAGGCCGAGACGATCGCTACGATCGCCACGATCACGAGCATCTCGACCAGCGTGAATCCGCGCGGCGGTTTGGTGGGCATACCAGTGAGACGCGCCGAACCGGGCCGTTTCGCACGCGCTATCGTCGCCGAATCAAACTCTGAAACCCGATCACCGCGCCGACCAGAAACGCGATCGACATCACCACCATCAGCCCCAGCACCACCGCCCGCGGAAGCCCCGGCGGGCCCAACAGCAACACCGCGCCCGTGCCCAAGAACACGCCCATCGCCAGGCTCACGATCTGAGATTTGCGGTCGGTCACGAGACGATTCTACGGTCCGCTCGCGTATACTGAGGCAATGGTAGACGCATCTCTACCTTTTCCGCGCGCCGATCGCGGCCTCCGCTACCTGTTCTTGGACCTCAACGCGTACTTTGCCAGCGTCGAGCAACAAGAGCAGCCGCAACTGCGCGGCAAACCGACCGTCGTGGTGCCGGTCGAGGCCGACACGAGCTTCTGCATCGCCGCCAGCTACGAGGCGAAGGCGTTCGGAGTCAAGACCGGCACCATGATTCGCGATGCCAAGGCGATGTGCCCGGGCCTGCAGATTGTGAAGGCGCGTCCGCCGGCGTACGTCGCCTACCACCACCGCATCATCGAAGTCTGCGAGACAGTGCTGCCCGTAGACCGCGTGTGCAGCATCGACGAGATGCGCTTTCGATTACTGGGAGACGAGCGCGATCCGGACCAGGCCCGCCGGCTGGCCGAACGGATGAAGGAGGCAATCGCGCGTGACGTCGGCGACCAAATGCGCTGCAGCATCGGGATCGCGCCGAACGTGTTCTTGGCCAAAATTGCCACCGAACTCCAAAAGCCGAACGGTCTGGTCACGATCGAAGCGACCGATTTGCCGCACCGGTTGCACGGGCTCAAGCTCACCGACTTCACGGGGATCAACCGCAAAATGGCGGCCCGGTTGCAGGCCGCCGGAATCTTTACCGCCGAAGACCTGTGCCGGACCGATCGCGCCGAGATGGTCCGCGCGTTCGGCTCCGTCGTCGGCGAGCGTTACTACTACCTGCTGCGCGGATACGAGGTCGACCTCGATACCGAGGATCGCAAGTCGCTGAGCCACAGCCACGTACTGCCGCCCGCCCTCCGCACCGAGACCGGCTGCCGCGAAGTCCTGTTACGACTGATCCAAAAGGCCAGCGCCCGCCTCCGCGCGAACCGTGCATGGCCCGGCGAAATGTCCGTCTACGTCAGCGGATTCGACCGCAGTTGGAAGGCGCGAAGAAAAATCACGCCGACCCAAGACACTCTCGTGCTCAACGAGGTGTTCGCCGAGATGTGGCGCGAGCGCGACTTCGAACGGCCGCGTACCGTGGGCGTGGTCTTCTCCGACCTCCACGACCGCGAAACGGTGACGCCGAGCCTGTTCGATCAGGAAGACACGCCCGAGCGCGAGGAGCTTATGGCCGCCGTAGACGCCCTGAATCAGAAGTTCGGCAAGAACAAAATCTTCCTCGCCGGGATGGAACGCGCCAAGGACACTGCGTCGGAAAAGATCGCCTTCAACAAGACGTGGCTGTTTGCGGAAGGAAAAGGCGACCACGATTGGCCAGATACCTTCCGGGGGCTTCGCGAAAACCCGTAATTGTTCGTAAACTGAACGCCATGCCCATCGGCCGATTCTTGCTGTGCCTCCACTCGCACATGCCCTACGTGCTGAGCCACGGCAAAAGCCCGCACGGGACGGACTGGCTCCACGAATCCGCTGCCGAGTGCTACCTCCCGCTGCTTGACGTGCTGCGACGGCTGGAGGCCGACGGCATCGCCCCGCGCTGGACCGTCAATCTCACCCCCATCTTGGCCGAACAGCTGCGCGACCCCTCCTTCGGCGATGGCTTCATCGGTTACTGCGAGGACAAAATTGCGGGGGCGCGGCAAGACGCCGAAAAGTGGCAGCGCGATGGCGAGCCGTGGCTGCGCGGGCTCTCGCTGATGTGGGAACGTCTGTACCAGCGGGCCATTGACCAGTTTCGCGACGATTGGAACGGCGATATCGTTGGCGCGTTCGGCGGGTTCCAAACGCGGGGTGCCATTGAGATCATCACCAGCGGCGCCACCCACGGCTACCAACCGCTCCTCGGCACGGACGAAAGCGCCGATGCCCAGGTGGCCCTCGGTGTCGACGCCTACGAGGGGTACTTCGGGCACAAGCCCCGCGGGATCTGGTTGCCCGAATGCGCCTATCGACCGCACTACGCGTGGAAGTCGCCGGTGGACCCCGATGAGATTCCGTGGCCACGCCGCGCGACCGATGAAATCCTCGCCGCCCACGGCATCGAATACTTCTTCGTCGATTCGCACATGATCCGGGGAGGCCAACCGCTCGGGACCTACGGCAATAACTTCCCGCAACTCGCGGAGCTCTTCGCCCGCAGCAGCAAGTACTTCACCCCGCCGGAGGAGTTCCGCAGCGAGTACGAACATTACCGACTGCCGACCGGGCTCACCGTGTTTGCTCGCGATCCCCAAACGACGGTCAAGGTCTGGTCGGGCGACGTCGGCTATCCCGGCGACCCGTACTATCTGGAGTTCCACAAGCAGCAGTACCCGGGCCGACTCAAGTACTGGCGCATCAGCGAGAACAAGGCCGATCTGGGCCAAAAGGGACCTTACGATCCGTACGAGGCGTACGAGCGAATCACTCGCCACGCGCAAGACCTCGTGCAGGTGCTCAAGGGCACGCTCGCCCACTACCGGGGTCAGGCCGAACGTGTCGGCACCCTGGTGGCCATGTACGACACCGAACTGTTCGGCCACTGGTGGTGGGAAGGTCCGGAGTTTCTTTACGAACTGGCGAAGCAACTCCATCGCGACGGTGAAATCGAGATGGTCTCCGGCGGCGACGTGCTGGATCGCGATCCTGCGCGGCACCTGATCCATCTGCCCGAAGGTTCGTGGGGCGAGGGCGGCTACCACCATATCTGGCTGAACGAGGACAACGCCTGGACCTGGAAGCGGCTGTATCCGATGGAACGCACGCTTCGGCGGCAGGTGCGCGACCTTGTGCCCGGGCCGGCCGAACGCGTGGTACGTCAGGCCGCGCGCGAACTGCTACTGGCCGAGGCGAGCGACTGGCAGTTCCTCATCAGCACGCAGGCCGCACGCGACTACTCGGAGATTCGGTTTGCCGACCACGCCGACCGGTTCGAGCGACTGGCCAAGCTGGCCGATGCGGTGCATGCCGGGGCCGACCTGAGCCCGGATGAGGCCGAGTTTCTGGCCGAGTGCGAACAAAAGGACGCCGCGTTCCCGAAGCTGAGCCTCGATTACTGGCGCCCTTCCGAAGCGTAAACCGGTCGGTGGCCCGACTTAGCGACCCGTGCCGCCGCCGTTCATCCAGCCGCCGCCACCGCCACCGTTGGTGCCGTTGCCATTGCCGTTATTCGATTGCCAGGTGAGCGACCGCCCGAGGAGCGCGCTGAACAGTTGAATCGGCACGTACAGAGCGCCGTTGCGCTCTTGCGAAGACGCCGGAAGCCCGCGTCGGCTGTCGTTGAACATGTACGAATTGCCCTTGTCGTACGTGATCTTGTCAAACTCGCGCGACAGCCAAATCCGCTTGCCGTCCTGCGTGCGCTCCATCCCAACGCCGGTGCGCGAAGCCATCGCACGCACGTGAACAAACACGACGTTGCGCGATCGGTACGGTTGCTCGTCCCGGCCAAAGGACAGGTCCCGGCCGTTCAGCCGAATCCGGACATCGCCGCCGTCGCCCCATCCGCCGCCATTGTTGCCGCCGTTGCTTCCGCCGCCTTGCCAACCACCGTTATCGCCGCCCTCTTGCCAGCCGCCGTTGTTGCCGCCGCCATTGTTCATGCCCAGCACCGTCACGCGGTAGCCGGTCAGGATGAAGAAGAGATTTGCCGGCACGAGCAGCACGCCGTTGCGCTCGGTGGAAGCCCGCGGCATCGAGTACCGCTTGCCGTTGAACGAGAAGTAGGTGTCGCCTTTGCGGTAGTCCACGCGCCGGTCGCGCCAGGTAAACCGCATGTTGCGTCCGCTATCGTCGCGGTCAAACCCGCCGCCGATCTTGCCCGACATCGCCCGCGCCGGCAGATAAACGATATTGCCGTTGCGAAACGGCCGCTCGTTCCCGCTAAAGCTCTGGGTTCGGCCTTCGTACTGAACCTGAACGTCCGTATTCCATTGACCGAACGCGGTGCTCGCGACCGCCAAAATCAGGGCGGCGCCGGTGCCGCGATGCGCTTTCGAAAGGGTCATCTTCATGCCTCGTACCTTACACGGAATGAGACGTCGCAACGCGAAACCGCGTAACGGCGAGCCCTAGTCGCGATCGAAGAACCGGTCCGCCGGCGTTTGCCCCGTGTAGAACTGCCCGAGCCGCCGTTTCGACGCGTGCGAATCCGACCAGGTGATCGTCACCTGCTCGAAGTGCACCGGGTCGGGCCGCCCCCAGCAGTCGGCCGATGGCCAACTCGGCGGCAACAGTAGCTTCCCGTCGTCGCCGCACCAACTCGATTCCGGAAACACACTGGTTCGCGCGGAAGTGAACATCACCGTGTCGGTGGGCTCCGAAATCGCGGAGAACGAAAACGCCGTGTGGTTGTTCGCGTTGCTAAAGTCTTGCGCAAACGTCGTGAGGTAGCCGACGTTGTAGCCGAAGTGACTGGTGAGCACGCCGGTCGTGTCGCGATCGCTGAGCCGACTGCCCGGGCACAGCCAAATCTGCTTGTTCCGCACGTACGGGTCCACCAAGTCGTGCCAGAGAAAGAACCCCGCCTCGGTGCCGTACGCTGCGAGGCTCACGGTGTCGTCGTAATCTTGCGCGTAGAGCTGCATCGCCAACCCGAGATTCCGTTCGTTGGACATGCATTGCACCTGCTTCGCGCTTTGCTTGGCCTGCGCAAACACCGGAAACAGGATCGCGGCGAGAATCGCAATGATCGCGATGACGACGAGGAGTTCGATGAGCGTGAAGGCGCGGAGAGAGAACCGGGACACCACTGATTGAGACGCAAGCGGTCCCTCCATCGTTCGAGGCGCGCTCGATCGGGGAGGAACCGCCGCCGTGAGGAAACGCCCGCGTGAGGTCAATACACGCTGTCCGCGAAGTAGAAGTCCTTCGCGTTGTCCGGCGTCACCAGCTCAACATCCAGAAGGATGTGCTTCGGAATGAACTGCGCCTTTTCCTTCTGCTTGCCATCGCGCAGCGACGATGCGGCCAGGTGCATGCCCATCGCAATCATGCTCGGCGGATACGTGATGTCCGCCGGGAACCGCGCGTCCTTGTCCATCACGCGCTTGATGACGTCTTTCATGCCCGCGCCGCCCAGCATCCAGACCGAATCGCGCCCGGCCTCCTTGAGCGCTTGCTCGGCTCCCAGTGCCATGTCGTCGTCACTTGCCCAGATGGCGTCCACCTGCTTATGCTTGAGCAACATGGCCTGAGTCACGTTCAGGGCCTTCTCCTTGTTCCACATGCCGCTCTGGCTGTCCAAAATCTCGACGCCCGGGAACCGCTTCATGACGTCGCGAAACGCGCCCACCCGGTCCGAATTCACCGTGCTCGGGATGCCTTCCAGGATGAGAATTTTGCCCTTGCCGCCCAGCTTTTCGGCCATGTACTCCGCCGACTTCCGCCCGAACGCCTTGTTGTCGCCTTCCACGAAGATGTCCGCGACCGGCTCCAAGAACCCGCGGTCGACCGAAACGAGGAAGATGCCGCGCTCGTGAACCTGCTTGGCCACCGGCGTGATCGGCGCACTCTCGGTCGCCAAGATCACCATGCCGTCGACGCCGGCCGCCATCATCGTTTCGATATCCTTGATCTGCTTGTCCGGATTCTCGGCGGTCGAAATCTGCCAGTCCACGTTCGGATACAGGTCCTTGGCGCGCGTCGCCCACCAGTTGACGCCGGCGGTCCAACCGTGATCGGCCGCCGGGATCGACACGCCGATCTTGACCTTCTTGCCGCTGGAGGCCTCGGCAACCGCCGTACCGCCGCCCGATTTCTCCGTGGTCGTGGTTTCGCCACTTCCCGAAAGCGCGCAACCGGAGAGCATCGCCAGCCCGGCGACCGCCCCGATGAGTTGAGTGAAAAGCTTCTTTGCCATGAGTCGTCCCGCGTTCATCGTTCCCTTACAATCGGACCGCGTTTCCGCCGGTTCTACCCACCGGCGGCGCGCCCGCGCTGAATCAGCACCGCTACCAGAATAATGACGCCCTTGACGCATCCTTGCCAGTACGTCGAAACCCCGGACGTCACGAGGATGTTGTCGATGATGCCGAGCATCAGCACCCCGATCACGGTGCCGGTCACCCGCGCGTAGCCGCCGCTCAGGCGGGCCCCGCCGATCACCACCGCCGCGATCGCGTCCAATTCGCGATACAGACCAAAGTTGCCGCTCGTCACGCTCTCGGTTCGCGACGTGCCGCAGAGCGTCGCCAGGCCCGCGCACAGGCCGAGGATCGCGTACGTGGCGATCTTCACCCGATCGACAGGAATCGCCGAGTACCGCGCGGCTTGCTCGTTCGCCCCGACCGCCACCGTATGCCGCCCGAAAGGCGTCGATTGGATCAACCAGCCCACCGCGCACGCCACGAGGATGAACAGGAAAATCGGCCACTGCAAGACCAACGGACGTCCGCCGCCGTCGCGCAGAAAGGTGAGCGCGATCCCCTCTTGGCCCAAAAATCGGTACCCGGCGACCGCCGCCCGAATCTCGCCGCCGTCCGCCATCCCGAGCGCGATCGATCGAAACGCGACCAGCCCGGCCAACGTCGCGATGAACGGTGCCATCCGCCCCGCCGTGATGAGCACCCCGTTGACCACGCCCAGCGTCGCCCCGAACCCGAGACTGATCGCCGCCGCCACCCAAACCGCGCCGTCGCCGCCGCGATCGTTCATCGCCTTCATCGCAACGACGCCGAGCAGGGCCATCATCGACCCGACCGACAGGTCAATCCCGCCTGCCAGGATCACCAGCGTCATTCCGACCGCCAAAATGCCGACGCTCGCGTTCTGGTTGATGATGTTCCGCAGATTCTCCGGCGCCAAGAACAGGTCGGGTTTCCAAATCGCGCTCGCGATGAAGAGCACTGCCAACGCAATCGCCGGTCCGGCCAAGGCCGACTTTCGCAGCGCGCCGATCACGCGGCCACCGCCTCGGTTTGGGCTGCGGCCAGCATGATGTCGCGCTCCGTCAGCTGAGCCCCGTGAAGTTCGGCCACGATTTCGCCCTGGCGCATCACCAACACCCGGTGACACAGCCCGATCAACTCGGTCATCTCGCTGGAAATCACCAGACACGCCAGTCCGTCGGCGGCAAACCGCAGAATCAAGTTGTAAATCTCCCGTTTCGCACCGACATCCACCCCGTGCGTGGGCTCATCGAGAATGAGCACTTTCGGACCCGCTTCCAGCCACCGCGCGATCGCCACCTTCTGTTGATTCCCGCCGCTCAACCGTCCGATCGGCGCGTCGATATCCGCGACCCGGGTGCCGAGTTCGGTCACCCATCGTTCGGTGATGCGGCGATTGGTCCCCGGCTTGGTCATCACCCGATGAATGCGGTGCAAGGTCGGCAGCACGGTGTTCTCGGTCACGCTGAGCGAGAGGTGCAACCCGAGCCGCTTCCGATCCTCTGAGACGTAAGCGAGCCCCGCGTCCATGCGTGCCCGCGGACTGGCTTGGGCCACATCGCGCCCCGCAATCCGTACGTCGCCCCGGCTTGGCCGAAGTCCCACAATTGCCTCCGCGAGCTCGGTTCGGCCTGCGCCGATGAGCCCGGCCACCCCGACGATCTCGCCCGGGGCTATCGCCAGATTCACCCCCCGAACGCGCCCCGGAACGTTCAAATCGCGGACCTCCAGCACGGGCGACGCGCTCCCCGGAAACTTCTTGTCCGGATAGAAGTCGCCAATCTCGCGCCCGACCATCAGGGCGGCCAAATCCGCCGGACTGCTCGTCTTGGGATCGGCCGAACCCACCAGCGCCCCGTCGCGTAGCACGGAGATCCGGTCCGAAAGCGTCAGCACTTCGCTGAGAATGTGCGAAATGTAAAGGACCGCGACGCCCGAGTCGCGAAGCGTTTGAATTAGGGCAAACAGGCTGTCGACTTCGCGACGCGTCAGCACCGCCGTCGGCTCGTCCATGATGAGCACCCGCGCCTGCGTACCGAGCGCCTTCGCAATCTCTACCAACTGCTTCTGCGCGATGGAAAGGCTCGCCACCGGAGCCGTCGCCGAAAAGTCGGCGCGCACGCTGGCCAGCAACCGTTCAGTCTCGGCCACCATGGCCGCCCGATTTAGTCCCGGCCCGCGCCGAAGTTCGCGTCCCAAGAAAACGTTTTCGGATACGTTCAGATCGTCCACCAGATTGAGCTCTTGGTGAATCATCGCGATGCCGTGCGCCATCGCGTCGCGCACGCTCGCCAACCGCACCGGTCGACCGTCCACGTGCACCTCACCTTCCGTCGGAAGATGGACGCCGGAAAGGGACTTCATCAGCGTGCTTTTGCCCGCCCCGTTTTCACCGATGATGCCGTGAACCTCGCCCGGAAAGAACTCGAGCGAGACATCCCGCAACGCCGTCACCGATCCGAACGACTTGGTGAGGTTTCGAACCGCCAACTTTGGAGCACGTTCCGCCACGGCGTTTACTCTAGCGCAAATGCATCACGCCGCATCGACCCGTCTCACGGATTCTTGGCGGGCAGCAGCATCGGCACCGACGTCAGGCTGTACGCGCGGCCGCCCTGCGCGTACCGAACTTCGGCGAACACCGCGGACCGGTACCCCGGCTCCAGATCAACGTACGGGTCGAGCCGCTGACCGGATTTCGCCGTGCCATCGAACCGAGCCACCACGCGCCATGTCCGGGGCCGAAAATCGGTCTTCAAGTCATCGATCCGCCACAACTTGATCTCCTTGACATCGCCCGCGGCCCAGCGCAGGTCCAGCCGCCCGGTCTTCGCATTGAACTCCGCGACCGGATTGTCGGGCAATGCTTGCTTCGCCGCGGTAAGTCGGGCAAATGCACTGATCGTCTCCACCGTTTGCACCCGGTTGCCCAGGTTGTGCCCCACGTTGGGCACCACCAGCAGATTCTTCTTGGTCCGAAGATCGTTCCAGTACCGCGACGTCGCGTCTACGGTCCAGTACGGATCGTTCCCGCCGTTCACGATGAGCACCGGCATCCGGAACCGATCGCGGTACGAGTGCGGGTCCACCATGCCGACCAGTTGCCGTCCGAGCGGCGTGTCCATCTTCGCCTGGAGGCCGCGCCGGGTGTAGTCCTGAATCTGCAGGCTGTACGCGCCCCACTGATCCAGTTGCGCGCGCATCTGCGGATTGAAGTTCAGGTTATCGAACACCATCGGTGCGATCCCGGCGATGCGGCGGTCGCGCGACGCCGCCGCCAGCCATGTCGTCCAACCGCGCTTGCTGGCCCCGGTCACGATAAACCGGTTGATCGGAGTGCGCTGCGCTTGGCCGATCCCCTGGACCGCGTCCATCGCCCGAATCGCCGCCTTCGTCATCGGAAACAGCAGCGGCCACTTCGTATCCTTCGTCTCGAAAAACTTCTCGAAGGTGTGGGCGATCAGGTCGTCCTCCTTCATCCCGTACAGGGGCTGATTCGGGATGTTGAAGAGCATCGCGACCGGCATACCGGTAGCCGAACTGAGCATCGCGAGGTCCACCTGATCGCCCGCGCGCGGCCCGTCGCCGGTAATCAGCAAGATCGCGGTGTCGCCCGGAGTCGCGTTCTTGGGCATCTGCAACAGGATCTCGTGCCGCCACGGCTGGCCCTGCCATACCTGGCTTTGCATGACGATCTTCGTGCGACCCTCACCCATCGGCTCGCCCTGATACTGGAACGTGATGTCCTTTGCCTTCAGGAAATCGTCCAGTGCCTGCGTCGGACTTACCGGCGGACGCTGCGCCAAGGGCGGATGGGCCAAAGGCGGCCGCGCAACCGAAGTCAAAACCAGCGACGCGAGCAAAACGTGCGACATCTCCCGCAGTTTACGGCCCCGCACGGCAAGAAGCGACTGCAAAGTTGCCGCTTTTGAGCCGATACCGTTGACAGGAAACGCAAGACGTGCGAGAATAGACGCGCCAGAGTGCGTGCGGCTTGAGGGCTATCGACCACTGCGGCGTGTTTTTGAGGGGAATCGACGGATGAAGATGATCAACAAGTGGAGCGTTGCGCTCGTGGCGATGGCGACCGTAGCGGTCGTATCGGCCGGAACGAAGGACGCGAAAATCTCGATCGACCGTACGGTCGGTAGCTCGACGCTGACGGTGAAGTACTCCGGTGCCTCCGCCACGCTGATGGAACTCCGACTCAACGGCGAGAGCCTCGGCACTCGCACCCTGATGCCGGGCCGAAAGTTGGGCGAAACCAACTTCACGCTCAACCCCGCGGACCTCAAGGACGGAGAGAATGAGATTGAAGTCCGCCTCTTCGACGGCACCGGCCGCGTGGTCGGCGTCGAAAAGTCCGTGATCCTTGCCGAGCAAAGTGCCGGCAGCGCGGTCTACATGTCCAGCCCGAAGGTTGGCCAAAGCGTTATGGGCCTGGTGGATGTCCAGATCGGCTTTAACGCGACCCTGAAGAACTCGTACGTCTCCTACTTCGTGGACGGGCAGTTCAAGGGCATGACCAACTACCCGCCGTTCGCCTTCGCGTGGGACACCACCAAGGAAACCAACGGCTGGCACGAAGTCGAAGCGTGGGCCGTGGACGAGGCGAGCAACACTTACAAGACCCGCAAAGTCCGCATCTTTGTCAACAACCCGAGCGGCCGCACCGTCCGCGTCGGAGCCGGCATGAAGCCGGTCAAGAACGTCGTCACGCCGAACGTGGTCAACGCGACCCGCCCGCTCAAGTCCGTCCGACTGACCGGCGCGACCGTGGCCGGAGCCATCGTCGTGGGTTCTACCCCGACCATCTCGCTGACGCTCACCAGCGTCGCCAACCCGGCCAAGCCGCTGAAGGTTCCGGCGACCGTCGCCACCGGCCAAAAGCACATGCTGCCGACCGGCACCCGACTCGCTCCGGCCAAGATCGCCCCGGCCAAGTCGCTCACGCTCGTCAACTCGGTCACCGCGGTGAAACTCGCGCCGGTAAAGACGAATGACCTGAAGGGCGCCTCCAACAGCGTGAAGGCCGCCGTCGGCGCGATGCGCACGGCTACGATGCTCGCCATCCAGAAGGGCACGCGATTGCCGAACATCGGCACGTTCACCGTGCTCCTCGGCACCAAGGTCGTCAACTTCGACGTCGCGCCGCGCGTGGAAAACGGCGTGCCGATGACGCCGTTCCGCCACCTGTTTGAAGCCGCCGGCGGCGAAGTCAAGTGGGAAAATCTCACCAAGTCGGTCTCGGCGCACGCCGGCGATAAGCGCGTGACGATTCTGATCGGCGACGCGAACGCCCGCGTCAACGAGCTCAGCGTCAAGATGGAGTCGATCCCGTTCCTCGAGCGCGGTCGCACGATCGTCCCGATGAGCTTCCTGCGCGACGCCCTGAACGTGGAAATCGCCTACGACGCGAAGACCAACCACGTCGTCATCACTCAGAAGAAGTCCTAAGCGGACCGCATTCGAGGCAACATTCACCGGGCGGCTGATCACGGATCAGCCGCCCGGTTTTCGTTAACCTGCCGGCAGAATCTCGGCTTCCACCGCGCCCAGATTCACCGACGTGCCCGCCATGCCGGTCAGGCGCAGTCGATCGCCGTCGGCCAAAAACGTCCGCGTCGCGCCGTTCGCCAATTCGATCGGCTGGCTCCCGCGCCACGTGAGTTCCAGCAGCGACCCGAACTGGCCGCGTTCCGGCCCGCTGATCGTCCCGGTCGCGTACAGATCGCCCGCCTCCAACGGAGTGCCGTTCGACGATTGGTGCGCGAGCTGTTGGGCAAACGACCAGTACAGCTCGCGCGCGTTCGTTTCGCTCAGCGTGTGCCAGCCGGCCTCGGGCGTCCACAGCTCCACCCCCAGCCGAATGTCGTAGTGACCGGCGCGTCCGGGTTGCAGATGCGGCAAGACCGGCGGGGTTTGGGCCGGACCTTCCGCGCGGTACGGTTCCAGCGCGTCCATCGCCACCAGCCACGGGCTCACGCTCGTCGCGAACGATTTCGCCAAAAACGGACCGAGCGGTTGGTACTCGAACCGCTGGACATCCCGGGCCGACCAATCGTTCACCAGCACCACGCCGAGCAGATGCGACTCAATCGCGTCGATCGGCACGACCTGCCCCATCGCGGTATCGGACCCGAAGTACACGCCGAGTTCGAGTTCAAAATCCAGTTCGCGCGTCGGCCCAAACTCGGGGTCTGCCTCCGGAGTTGCCCGCGTGATTCCGTACGGCCGCCGAATCGCCACGCCGCTCGGCACCACGCTGCTCGCCCGGCCGTTGTACGCCACCGGGAGATGCCGATAGTTCGGCAATAGGGGCGGCATGTCGGGCCGAAACATGCGGCCGACGTTCGACGCGTGGTGGATGCCGCTGTAAAAGTCGATGAACGCGCGGACCGGTACCGGCGTCAGCAGCTCCAATTCGCTTACCGCAACCGTCGGACCGGCGTACGGCGAATCCGATTCAATCGCTTCCCGGGCCCGCGACCGAAGCTCTCGCAGTTGGTTGACCGTGATCGCGGCCGTGGAGTCCAGCGACATCCCGAGCCCCTCACTCGGCAGCGCGAGATCTTGGTACCGAATCACGTACCCGTTCCGCGCGCAACGTCCCAGCGGAAGGTTCTCGATGCCGTATCCCGGCGACGGCGAAGTCGGAGTGTCAATCATGTCCAAATCCTTGGTCCCACCAGCCCAGCGCGGTCAGGTCGGCCACTGGCTCGGCCACCGAGCAAGACCCGAACGTCCCGAGCAGGGCCCGCGCATCTTCGATATCTTCCAGCGAACCGCCCAGACTTCCGCACCAGAACGTGTTCTCGCCGAACGACCATTGCGACGCGTCCGTTTCGGTGAGGGCGGTGGTCAGGGCGGGCCGACCCCGCTCCTCGGCCAGGGCCAGCGCGACCGCGCCGAGCACGCTCACAAACCCGTACTCCAGCTGCGTACTGCGGAAGTGCGTGATCGGGTGGTGCAGCCCGGCGGTCAGCTTCACCGGAACCTCCAGGTCAATCGCGTGCATCAGAAACGTCGCCAAAAATTCGGGCGAGGGCGCCGAAGCACCACCCGTCCGGAGCTTCGCCGCGTACCGATCGTCCTCCGCCAAGGCGTCGAAGAACTCCTCGAGCGCGGTCGCCGAGTGCACTTCCAAAAAGACTTCGGCGGCCGCGCTAAATCCGTCCATCTGGGCAAACGTCGTGCGGAACGATCGGTCATCCCGCGGGAGCGGACACTCGTAGGCACTCACCGTCATGCCGGTGGCACTCACGTACCGGTTCAGGTCCTCGGCGTCCGCCACGCGATCGTCGTCCCAGGCTCCGCCCGCCCGGCCGATGACGGTGACGGGATAGACCGACGGGTCCAGTTCGGCCAGCGCGGTGGCCGGCACGGCAAACCGGCGGACCAGCCAAGATTCCGGCGATGCCTTGATCGCGTGGTATTCCCGTTCGGCCGATTCTCGCGATAACGCCGCCGGCGGAAACATCCCCGCGTAGTCAATCACTCCATCCAGCAGTTGCCGTAAAGATTCGGTCATGCATCACCTGCGGGTATTCTGCGCCGTTCAAGTTTAAGGGAGGAAACGATCATGAGAGTTCTTATCGCCGACGATGATCCTATTATCCGGCTGGACCTCCGACAAATGTTGGAGAGCCTCGGCTACGAGGTCGTGGCGGAAGGCGGAGACGGGCAGCAAGCCGTCCAACTTGCGCGAGAATCGCGCCCCGACGTCTGCATTCTCGACGTCAAGATGCCGGTCATGGACGGCATCGAAGCCGTCGAGATCATTACCGACGAAAACATCGCCCCGACCATCCTGCTCACCGCTTACAGCGATAAAGAGCTCGTCGGACGCGCCAAGGCGGCCGGAGTATTTGCCTACCTGGTCAAGCCGTTCAAGCCGAGCGATCTGCCGCCCAGCATCGAAGTTGCCCGAAGCCGGTTTGAACAAAACCAGGAACTCAACAAAGAAGTGAGTAGCCTCAGCGAGAAACTGGAAGCGCGCAAAGTGATCGACCGCGCCAAGGGCATCCTGATGGATGAGCACAACTTGAACGAGTCGGAAGCGTACCGACGCATCCAGACCCAGTCCATGAACCTGCGCAAAACGATGCGCGAAGTCGCCGAAGCCATCATCCTCGCCAAGAGCGTGTGACGGGCCATGCCGAACTCGGTCCTGTGGGCGCCCTGGCGATGGGACTACATCCGCCGACCGGAATCGGCCCGCACCTCGTCGGACCCGTCCGGCACGGGCGACCTGTTCCTCGATCTTCCGGCCGCCAACGATGACGCGGCCAACTTCATCCTGCACCGCGGTACCCAGGCCTTCATGCTGCTCAACGCGTTTCCCTACGCCAGCGGCCACCTCATGATCGCGCCGTACCGACAAGTCGCGGAGATCGACCAGATGACCGATGCCGAACTCCTTGAGGTCCAGCAGCTCGTGGCCGAGTCCGTCCGTTGGATTCGCCACGCGTACCGGCCCGATGGGTTCAACATCGGCGTGAACATGGGCTCCGCGGCCGGTGCCGGCATTCCGAAGCACATCCATTGGCATGTCGTCCCGCGGTGGAACGGCGACGCGAACTTCATGACCACCATCGCCGAGGTCCGGGTCGTCCCGCAACTCCTGCCCGAAACCTACGCGACCCTCGTTGCCGCCCGCGATGCCGTTGGCCCCCGTCTTGCCGTCCAACCCGGGCCATGACCGACGCCGACCGACTCGCGAATCTCGCCCGCCTCCGCGCGGAAGCGCAGTCGTGCGCCCAGTGCCCGCTGGCCGAACGTCGTACAAACGTGGTGTTCGGCGAGGGCGATCCCCTCAGTCCGCTGGTGTTGGTGGGCGAAGGCCCGGGCGAACAAGAGGACAAGGCGGGCCGGCCCTTCGTAGGTCGGGCCGGCCAACTGCTGGACAAGGCCCTCGCCGAGGCCGGGGTCGGCCGCGAACGCGTCTACATCACGAATACCGTCAAGTGCCGGGCCGCCGATTGGTCCACCGGAAAGCCGCAGAACCGCGCTCCGCTTCCGGAAGAAGTGCAGGCCTGCCGAAACTGGTTGGTGCCCCAGTTGACCGCCATCGAGCCGTATGCGATCCTGTGCGTGGGGGCCCCGAGCGCCAAAAACCTCATCCGTCCGAACTTCCAGATCACCAAGGAGCGCGGAAAATACTTTCCCTGCGCCCTCGCCCGCGTTGCCATCGCCACCCTTCACCCGTCGTACATCCTGCGTCAGGCCAACATCTCCGGCGACGGCGGCTACGCGCTGCTGGTGGCCGATATCCGCCTCGCCTGGGACACCGCCGTCCGCCTGCGGGAGCAAGGAAAACGCAATCCCCGCCGGCCCGACCCCGACATTCCCTAAAAAATCGCATATCCTACCGGGCAATGTTGTTCCACAGCCTTGCGCTTGCGACCCTGCCGGCCGCCAGCCCCCAAGTCTCCGCGGCACGCCTGGTCCGGACCTACGACCTGTTGCATGTCAAGTGGCAGATCGAACTCGACGCGCGACGCCCGGGCCAAATCGTCGGCCAGGTCACCAATCGCGTGCGTCTTGGCGCCGGACAACGCGTGATCGAATTCCACTGCGGGCCGCTCACCATCCGTGATGTCCGGATCAATAACCGCGTGGTCCGGGCCAATCGGCGCGGGGAAGTCCTGTCCATCCCGTACTCCGGACCCACCGCCTCGCCGCTTGACGTCACCATCCGCTACTCCGGAAAGCCGCAATCGGGCGTGTACTACGTCGCCGGCGAACGCGCTTACCCGGCCAAAACGCCCGTGTACTACACCCAGGGCGAGATGGTCGACACCCGTTACTGGCTGCCGACCTACGACGCGCCGAACGACAAGGCCACGTCGGAAGGCACCCTGATTCTGCCTAAGGGATGGAAGGCCCTCAGCAACGGTGCCCTCGTCGCCCGCACCTCCAAAAATGGTCGCGAAATCTGGTCCTGGCGGATGGCCCAACCGCACGCCACCTACCTCATCAGCTTCGTCGCCGGACCGTACTCCGAAATCTTCGAACAGAAGCAACCGCTCCCCGTGTCGTACTGGGTGCCGCCCGGACTCGAGACCATGGGGAAGGCGGCCTTCGACGGCACCGCCGACATGATCCGCGAGTTCGGGCGCCTCACCGGACTCCCGTATCCGTACGCCAAGTACAGCCAGAGTGCCGTCCCCGACTTTATGTTCGGCGGCATGGAGAACATCACCTGCACCACGCAGACCATCGACACCCTCCACGATCCGGCGGACGAACCGTTCGAAGACTCGACCGGATTGGTGGCGCACGAGCTGGCCCACCAGTGGTTCGGCAACACGGTGACGACCCCCGATTGGCCGCACATCTGGATCAACGAGGGTTGGGCAACCTTTATGCCGCCGTTTATCGTGCGTCAGCGGCGCGGCGAAGACGCGTTTGACCTGCAGCGGCGCGACCTGCTCGTCGGCGCGTTCGGAGCCCAGAGCCAAACCCGTCCGATGATCTGGAACGGCTACGAGCACCCGATCGACATCTTCGACGGAATGGCCTACGGCGGCGGAGCGGCCCGCATGTATATGCTGATGCACGAGCTCGGCGAAGCGACGTTCTGGCGCGCCACCAAGGCGTACCTCAACGAATACAAGTACCGAAATCCGGACACCGAGGACTTCTTCCGCAGCTTCTCCAAGACGTCCGGGCGTGACCTCACGCGATTCAAGCAGCAGTGGTTCTACACCGCGGCTGCCCCCACGCTGAGGCTTCGGCGAGACGGCAAGCGGTGGACGGTTGAGCAGGCGGATCCCGCGTTCCGGCTGAAACTCGAACTCACGACGTCGCTCGACGGTCAACTTGGCCGCCAAGTCGTCACCGTCGACGGTCCGCGAACCGAACTTCCCGTCCCGGCCGACCTCGTCCTCCCGGATCCGAACGTGTGGCTTTGTGCCCAGATCGATCTTCCCGGCGACCTCACCCCCGCCGAATGGAAGGCGCTTTGGAAGCTGTGCACCAAGCCGGTCGCCCGCATGCATTGGTTCGAGCGCGTGTTTGAACGCCTGAATCCCACCGAACGGGACGCAGTCATCGCGGACGAGCCAACCCCGGAAGTGCAGGCCGCCATGCTGCGCCAGGTCTCCGACGAAGCCCTCGCCGTGCGGCTGACCAAGGCCCCGGACAAGCGCGTCCAAATGGCCGCCGTCCGTCGCCTCGCCGAATTTTCGACCGGAAATCTGAGCGTGGAGCGCCTCCGCGAACTGTCGACCACCCATCCGAGCCCGCCGATTCGTTTTGCCGCGTACGAAGGGCTTTACCGTCGAACCCAGGACATCACGCTTGTCGACCGCGCATGGCAACGGCCGAGTGCCCGCGAGCGGTACCGACTCTTCGCCCTCGATGCGTACGTCTCACGCAATCCAGACTTGGCCCGCACGCTGTGCCTCACCGAAGTGCGGCTGCCGCATAACGAAGCCCTCCGGCAGCGTGCCGTACAACACCTGGGGCGACTCCGCGATGCCGCCGGAACCCGGGCGGTCTACCAAGCATTGGTGACGATCGCTCAGGAACCAAGCCACGGCACCCGCAGCGCCGCCATCAGTGCCCTGGCCGAATACGGTGATCCGGCTGCGATTGCCGTACTGGAACCGATGCGCGCCACGCCGCAAATCTTTCTGCGCCGCACCATTAACGACGCCCTGACTCGACTACGGACCAAAAAGTAATGGCCCGGTAACCGGGAAGGCTTAGCCTTCCCGGACCTTCTTGTCAAGCTCGACGAGTACGTCAAACGAGAGCTCGTCGAGCATGAAGAAGTTGATAAAGAGCTTGATCTTGTCCGTCTCGGTGGCCTTCTCCGCGTCAAAGCTTGGGTCCATCTCCTTCCAATTGACCGCGTTTGCCGCAACCTTTTTCTGACCGGCGTCCAGGGTGTCAATAAACACCTTGTACATCATCTCGGTCAGATCCACCCGGGCCATGCGCCGCCGAAAACCCAGGGCACTCATCACATTGATGCAACGCCGCACCAATTCGCGCGGGGGGTACACGCCGTCCTTCAGTGCCTTGTCCACCGCCGTGTTCACCTCGGCCTCCAGCTTCAGAATCTCAATGTCCTCGTTCTCGCGAACCTTGCGTTGCTCGGCCCGAACCTTGGCGTAAACCGGCAGAATCTTGTCGAACTGATCGCGTCGCAACGCCAGCGGCATGATCTGCAGCAGCAGATCAATCTTCCGCATCTTCAGCTGCAATTCCAGCGAGCGTTGCGCGGTGGCGGGCTCACTCTGCGCGGCGGCGGTCGAAACCAGCGGAAGCGTGAACGAAATCGCCAGCGCGGCGACAATAGCGGTGCGGAAAAGGGTCTTCATGGCAGAGGGCTTCCGTTCGATATTGACGCGGAATCAGATTTTTCGTTACTCGGTTCCCTTGCGGCCGGGTTCGGGCGGGTCAGGATGGAAAGTCCGAACGCGAGCCCGACCATCTGGCCCGCCACGAACAACGCGCCGCCCACCGCGAGCCATCCCCACGCCGCCGGCGACATCTCCCGCGCGGCGAAGTTCGCCCGCGCTCCGGCCTGCACCATAAACGGATACAGCAGCGCGATGCTCACGGGAAACGCCAGCGTCAATCCCGTCACGCGCGCATAGAACGGCAACTCCGCCAACCGCGCCGGATGCAATCGCGGCAGTCGGCTCACCAAAAATCCGGCCGTCAGCCAGATCGGAAACAGTCCCATCACGGAGAGCCAGAACACTGCTTCGGTATTATGCGTCCACTTTGGTCCTCGTTTTCGGTACGGTGTGCCTCGACCGCGTTCGGCGCGTGCCAAAACTCCCGGCCCCGGGCCAGTACGTCGAAATTGAATCGGAACTCGTCCTTCTCGGGGGCGAGGCCGCCAACACCGCGAACGCCCTGCACCAGTGGGGAGTCCCCATCGCACTCGCCGGCAACGCGGTCGGTACCTCGCTGGAATCGGACCTTCTGTGGACCGCCCTCCGCTCAAGGCAACTTCCCACCGACTATTTGCGAGCCCTTCCCGTCGCTTCCCGCACTATGGCCCTTTCGCCGGTGTGCGACGTGTACGTGACTCCGGATGGCCAGCGCACCATGTTCGGCAACGGATTTGGTCGGATGGGGCTCGGCGTGCCGCTCGATAAGCTCCCGTGGGACGCCTGCGATTGGTTTACTGCCGAACCGAACATGGGAACGGTTGCCCGCGACGCCGTCCGCGAGGCGATCGCGCGCGGTAAGCGCATCTATCTGATGGACTTTTTTCAGCCCGACGACCCGATCGCGCCCGGCTCGTACTGGCAATCCAGCACCGACTGGGTGGGCGAACGCGGCAACACGCAGCGCAACGTGCGCTGGGTGAAGGACTGGGTGGCGCGGCACGGTTGCTTCGCCGTGCTGAGTGACGGGCCGAACGGGTTCGTCGCAGGATCGCCGGAGATGCCGGTGCGGCACTTCGCCCCGTTTCCCGCCCCCGAATACGTGGACAGTACCGGCGCGGGGGATGTCTTCCGTGCCGGAATGCTGTACGGCCTTACGGAAGGTTGGGACGTGCGGGAGTGCCTCGCCTATGCGTCCGCCGCCGGATGCCTCAAGTGCGCGTACGTGGGAGCGACCAGCCGCGTGCCCTCTCGCGCGGAGATCGCCGCCCTGATCGAGGACAACGCGGACGTGGCCCCGGGAAGGCCAAAGCTTCCCGAGACCACCCGGACGAGCGTCAGTCCGTAACGTCGCAGCGCGTCGCGCGGATCGTCCCGTCTTCCAGCGCGCCCTGAGCTTTCGCCTTTGCGCCCGGAATCGCGATCGCCTGGTAGTACTGCTCCCGGGTCAGCATCAGCCCGCCCGGCCCGCGGAACGTCGCCGCGCTGGTGTCGATCGAGATCAATCGACCCAGCGCACCGGAGAACCCTTCCCACTCGTTCATCTTGATCTTGAACGTGTTCGCGGCCGGAGCGATCGCCTCGGGCGTACCCT
>JANRKI010000023.1:0-21858 GCA_033763535.1 Fimbriimonadaceae bacterium
AACCGCACGAGTGAGGCAGGCGTCCCGCCTGCCAAACCCAAACCCCTCAGCCAAAACCCGGCCAAGCCCTAACCTACCGCCGTCACCGGCTCCCGAATCGCCTTCAGCTGCTTCAACGCTTCGCTGAGGTCGATTCGGGCATCCGTCAACAGCTCGGCCGAACGCGAGTCAAGGTACTCCGCAGTCGTCTCCAGGCACTGGCCGTACAACTGCAACGCCAGCGTCAACCGGTCCAGCATCCGCCCTGTCGCGGGCGACGGCTTAAACCCGGCCAGCCAGGCAATCCGCGCGTCATTCCCCTGCGCCAGGGTTTGTCGCCTCGTCCGCACCGCGTCCGGTTCGCGGTTTGCCGCCGCCAGGTTCAGTAGGTCCCGCGTCGCTTGCATATCCCGATCCGCCTGCGCCTCCAGCATCCGCACCGATTGTCCAAACGCGGTCGTTTCGTCAAAACCTCGCTCGACAGCCGCCGCCCGATGCTTCGCTGCGAGCGTCGCGTCGCCCTTCAGGCCATGCGCGAGACCCAGCCAGTAGTTCGCCGACGCGCTCGCGTTGCCTTTTGCCGCCGCCTCCAGGTGCGGAATCGCCTCGTCCGGACGGCCTTGCCCCAGCGCGATCTCGCCGAGCAGTTGCCGTACCTGCAAATCGTTCGGGTCGCGCGCCACCGCCTCGTTCAGGGCCAACTGCGCGCGGTCGGCCTGACCGTCGGCGATGTACGCACGCGCCGCCATCAGTCGCAACTTGGCCCCGTCCGGGACCGCCGCGCTGGCGGAGAGCGCGGTGTCCGCCGCCCGCTCCGGCTCACCTTGTTCCAGCAAAATCGCGACCAACAACTCGCGCCGCGCAGCGTCCGTCGGAACCTCGTCAATCGCGCGCCGAACCTCCATCTCGGCCAGCCGAAGCTTGCCTTCCTTGCGGAGTTCCGCCACCCGGGTGCGCAGCGCATCCACCGAAACCGGCTCGGCCGTCGGCGTCGTCTCGATGACGACCGGCTTCACCTGACCCTGGTCCGGCGGCGGGGTCGGCACCTGAATCTGCGCGCCGTAACCCTTGAGCGGCCCGGCGATCAGCATCTGGCTCCACGTGTTCGCCAGGCTCGTGCAGACGTCCGCGGGCGAAGCGTTCGCTGCAACCATCACCTGCAACTCTTGCTTGTTCGTCCAGGCCGATCGGCCGGACTTGAACAACTCGCCCTGCGCCACCGATCGATCCTTCTCGGACCCCAGCCGCACCTGCAACACCAATTCGGCGTTCAGGCTGCGCGCCGCCCGGCCGATGCTCGTCGCATTCGGCTTATCGGGTGCCACCGCCAGTTTTCCGCTCAGCACGCCCTCCCGAAAGACCGGGTCGCTCATCCCCCACACCACCACCTTCACCTTGCCCGAGGCATCAAGCCCGGTCGCGAGATAGTTCGGAATGGAAGAGTACGGGTCGGTATCGCTCAGGGCCGGGTTCGGGTTGTCCTTGGTCGCCACCGGCAGGTACACGATCAGCATCGTCGGCACCTCCGCCGCCGGATGCCCGCCCCGGGAACCGTGCGGAATTGCCCCCAGCATCGGGACCGCCGTCACCGCTACCCATGCCAGTGCGAGCAAGTCTTAGCCTCCCTGCAATACGCGCAATGCCGCGCGGCTGACGTCGATACTGCGCTGAATCCGGGCGCGATTCCCCTTGCCCGATGCCAACGCCGCCTCGCCCGCCTGAATCGCCCGCTGGTACGCCGCGATCGCCTTTGCCTTGTCGCCGGCCCGCGCCGCCGATTGGCCGATCCGCTGATTGGTAAACACCGGGTCGGCGCCGTCGTTCAGGGCCTTTTCGTACGCCCCCGCCGCGCCGTTCGGATTCGCTGAGAGCAACTGCTGATTGCCGGTGTTCGTCAACGCCTTCGCGCCGTTGGTCCGCGTGGACCCGCCGCCCGCCGAACCCTTTCCGCCGCCGCGAATCGTGATCTCGATCTCGCCCGGATCCGGCTCCGGTTCCGTCGTAGGCGTCGAGTTGCCGCTCCCCGCATTCCCGCCGGTCGCATTGCCGTTGGTCGAGCTGCCGCCGCCCGAAACCGGGTCTGGATCCGGATCGCCACCGCGTCGCGCGGTCGACGGTCGCGGATCGGGCAACCCTCCGGCCGCAATCTCCCCGGAGATCGGCGGCGGTGTCACCGGTCGCGCCGAAAAGTCTTCTGAATTGACGTCGGGCAACCCGCCCCGACCCCGGTTGGCCGTTCGCGTGGAAGGCCGGTAGCGGGGAAGCGGCAGGTTCGCCGGCTCGCGCATCGCTCCGGCGTTGTCGTTGGCGGAGTTTCCGCCGGCGCCCATGTTCGTGACCGCCGCGTTCGGATTATTCACCACCGGGTTGCGCACGCCGGATCCCTCGGCTTCGGTACTCCCCGTACCCGGGTTGGCCGAACCGTTCCCGACGTCATTCCCGTCCGAGAACCCGCGCAGCCGGCCCGGCGCATCGCCACCGTCCGCCACGATTTCCGGCCGCGTCACACCGGTCTGATTCTGCGCCTGATCCTGGGCAAACTTCGCCGCCAGCACGCCGAGCGAAATCACCAGCACCACCGCCGCCACCGCCGCCAGCATCGCCATCGGCCGGTTCGGCGCGTCCGGAACCTGGATCGAATCTTGCAGTTGGCTCCGCAGCTTGTTCCGCTTGATCTTGTCGAGTTCGGAATCCGGATTCAGTTCGACGATGCGCTCCATCACTTCTAGCGCGCCCGCCACATCACCGCGCCGCGATCGGGCATCCGCCAACAGGTTGAGCGCGGGCAACATCGTCGGGTCCGCCTCAATCGCGGTTTCCGCCGAGAGGATTGCGTCCTGCACGCGGTTCGCGTTGAGCGCCGCCGTGCCCTCATCCACCAGCCGCACGAGCTTGCCCCGGTACGCCTCAATCGCCGCTTCCGGAATCTCGGTGCCGCACCGGCGACAAAATCGGCTGTCCAGCGTATTCATCGCTTGGCAACTGCTGCATTCCACCATTTTCTTTCCCCCTCACCGCGCCATTCGACCGACCCTCGCCGTTCCGAATCGCGCTGCTGTGATGCACGGTTCGCCGTGCCGATCGTGCCCGAGGCCCTGCGACCCGAGCCATTGTCTGTGCATTGTACAGTCAGGGTCTCCCGCGACGCGTCTCAAACCGGTACACATCGGCGAGCCCCCGGTAAGGATAGACGCGGCAAGCGCGCGATATTTTCCGAAGTGCCTGCACAAAAACGTGCTGCGCCCCCTGGCGGGTGGCGCCAAACCGCCGTCCGATCTGGTCGAACGACACCCCGACCACGCGTAGACACAGCACGTCGCGCTGGCGTTCGGTGAGGCGAGCGCGCGAGACGATCTCTCGGCATTCCGCCTCGAAGAGGGCATCGCCGGGATGCCGAAGCTGGGCGAGGGCCCAAACCGGGTCGGTGTGGCGACTCTGCAGGAGCTTGCGCTCAAGGGCCGCATCGGAATAGAAGTTGAGCTTGGATTCGCCCTCGCAGAGCGCGAGGAGCGATTCGGCGACGAATCGGAGGTCGATTTTTTCCATGGTCCCACACGTTGATAGTAGACAAGTGTTTACTAATATTCATGCGAGAAATGATTTTGTCAACCCAGTATTTCTACCGGGTTCCAGTTTTTTTCGGGCATCCTGCGCGGTTGACACCTTCGCGTGACTTCGCCGTGCCGCACGGAAGGCACACAGTGTCGGCGTGATTAACGTCCGGGAAGGTTTACCGAATGCGATTCCTCCAATAGCCGGAGCCGTTGGAGATGGGATCGTAAATGATACGGTCGCCGTTGCAAACATCATTGCATACCTCTCTACATCGCCAGATACGAGCGACCGCGGATGGACGATCTTTTTCCCATCTGGGACCTATCTACTGGACAAGGTCGTGTTGCCATCTGATTTCTGTCTTGTCGGCGATGCGGCGGAGAATACGACGTTACTGCGATCTTCTGTTGCACACGATTCCAACTTTATTGAGTCTAAAGAATATCATCTTGATCAAGAGTCAGATCGTCTAGGAACGCGAGGAATCGGCCTATGCCGACTTACAATTGACGGTTCCAAACAGCTTGAACCAGCTGATGCATTCCATCACGAAATTGCCATCTATGGCGTCGGTATCCAGCTACGGGGACTGATTGTCAGCTGTTCGGACGTCACAGACGCTGGACCTTTCGAAAGGTACTTTGATTCTGATCGAGCCCGATGGCGGCCCGATCACCATAACGCTACCGTTTGTCCTTACATCAATGGCTGGTACGCTATGTTTCGTAAGATTGCTTAACCCAACTGGGCAACCCGTCACATTTACCGGATTGTTTGGTACGACTGTCGATGGCCGAAGTTCCTATACAGTCGCGGAAACAGCAAAACTTTCCTTTATTCCAATGCAAAGTCCGGCACCCGGTGACTGGACGATGTGGCGGTCAAAGGAGTGAATGACGTGATGGGCGTGACCTTGAAAATGGCAAAACAACATCAAACTCTGAAACCATTAGCCGTAGTAGCTTGCCTCGGTGCCTGCCTGGTTGCGTGTCGTGCCCAGTCCGTATCCGGTATAACGATTGGCGTATCTGATTTCAAGTACTGGCAGAAGGACCTGTTCAACGGATGGTACGGGAACGTAGGTCCCGAGCATGACATTACGATGTTCTTCTCGAACTACACGGAAACACCCTTTCAGCTTTCGGATGTTCAATTCCAGATATTCGATGCTTGGGATGTAACAGATAATTACGCGACCTCAGGACTCACACTCAAACTTGTTGTCCAAGATGACAGCATCGGTTTTGGTGAATACCAATATCGTAAGCTTAGAATTCGCTACGAAGCGCCATTTGCAACGGCCCCAGTCTACGGAAGATTTCGCGGACGCTTCAATGTACGACATCAAGGAACGAATTATTACTCGAACTACCAGTTCTATCACATCCAGAAGGAGCCGGTGCCCGAGCCAGCAACTGCGGTCATCTTCGCATCCGGTCTAGTATTGTTGTTTCGACGTCGCCGAAAGCTGTAGGTGCTCGCCTAACGTAATGATGCAAACGTCCAAAACAACCTGGAGGTTGTCACCTCTACGAACTTTATACTTGTGCCAAGTCAGACTCCAAGTCCGGGTGACTGGGTTCTGTGGTAAGATGATGGTAGGTTCGGTTAGGAGTTTCAGGTGCTCACCATGAAATGGAAGTTTAATCACATCAATGTCCAACTTTGCGTGCTTTGCTTCACGTGCAGTACGGTCTGTATCAGCAAGGCGCAAACCGTTTCAGGGGTTAATCTCAACTTCGAGCAGTTCAGCTATGGTTCTGGACCCTACAACTTTAATGGTTGGGAAGGTAAAGTTGGCCCCGAGCACAACATTACCCTGCTCTTCTCCAACTACACCGACACTGCCTTTCGACTCCAAGACATTGATTTTCAGATTTTCAGCTCGTGGTCAACGACCAGTAACTTCCATACGTCCGGGATTAATTTGAAACTAGTCGTGCCGGATGAAGAGATTGGATTCGGCGAGCATCAGTATCGACGCGTCAAAATTCGCTACGAGGCCCCGTTTGCGACGGCACCCGTCTATGGACGATTTCGCGGCCGATTCCGGCTCCGACACAGCGGCAGTACGTACTTTTCACGAGACCTGTACTATCATCTTGAGAAGGAACCGGTCCCTGAGCCAGCTACCGTACTTACGATGGTTTCCGGTTTGGCAATGCTTGTGCGACGCCGCCGCAAGCGGTAGTTGTCCCGTGATTCGTGCATTTTGAGCCAATCGACTCAACCGTCTTCGCCGAGGGCAAGCCTCGTTGCGCAATACGCAACTAGTTTTTCGTTGAATTCTGCGTCCTAAGCTCAAGGCAAGGGAACGCATCCCAACGCCTGGATTTCGTACCGCCGACCGACGCGGAACATCGATGAATTGCGGGCCGGTCGCAAAAGGTTTTTAACGCTTAAGCCGTATCTTGAGTCAGATAAGTACCGACCTGATGTCTTTGCAGGCCGGGTACCCCGCCAGCGCTCGCGCTGAAGTGCTGGACCTCTCCGGGCGAAGCTCAGCGCTCAAAGTGTCGCCGGACCGTTTCATGCCCCAAGACGCGCGCAAACTTTCTCCAGTTTTGGGTGTCGTGACGCACGCGACCGGCGACGATCGCCGGGTGCACGTTCGCGCGTTGAGCAACCGAGTGGAGGTCATGAAGATTCATCAAGCTCATCTCGTCCATCGGCGGCAAGTAGCATGCCGGCACCAAAGCTTCCGCAGCTTCGGCGTCGGCGCGCCGTTCGATTTCGCTGTTCCACGATGGGATGCTCAGGTCGTCAGTAATGATCTCGCCTGGCACCTTTAGGTCGCGCCGAACGTGGACAAGCTCGTGGATCAGGGAATGCCAGAAGTTGTCGATTCGATCGTAGCGAATCGTCAGGGCTACCACCGGTGCGCCGTCCGGCAACAGCATCGCGGCCCCATCGAGATAAGTCTTTTTGAGGTGCGGGGCATAAACGAAGCGGATACCCTTCTTGGCCAGAACTTCGCGCACGCACGCCGGGCCATCTTGTAGCGTGCTGAGGGAGGCCACCAGACGCAAGAAACCATCGTTCACGGTTTCCGGATCGAATCTCACGGGAAGGTGTTGTTCGCGAGCCGTCGCCATGACATGAAGGCACCAAGCTTGGAACGCGAACGGGTCCATCTTAGCGTTCTGACGCGCCTCATCATTCTTCCGGCAGTAGACCGCGATCTGTTGAGGGAAAACTCCCGCTTTGGTCGTCAGCCAGCGTACGGCTTCTTCCGATCGTCCCGCGATGTCGCCAAAGCCGTTAAACCAGCCAAGCTTGCTCATTTCGGTCAGGGGGTAACGATTTGCATCTTCCGCCAGACCATCGTCGTTCAGTGTCGCCTTGGTATCGCCCAACAGCACCTCGGCAGGAACGCCAAGATGCCGATGGAGGGCTCGAATCATCTTTAGGGTGAGAGGCTGTTTGCCGCTCAAGACTTCCGATACCTTCCCGGAACTGCCGATCGACGGCTCGAGATCCCGTCGGGTGAGGCCGAGCTGCTCCATGCGGAATCTGATCGCCGCTACCGGGCTTGGCAGCGGGATTTCGATGTTCCGCTCTTCGTACGCATAGACCAGTTCGCTCACAACGTCGAGCACCCGGTAGGCGTCGCTCTCCGGATGAACGTCGATCAGCTCATCGATCAACGCTAGCGCTTCCCGATAGTCCGATTCGGACCGGATGGGCTTGATGCGCTCGTGCAATTTCATATCGTGGTGATGTCCTTGATTTCGTCGTATTCCTGGTGGGTGCCGATAAAGCGGATGAAGATCATCTGCTTGGCAAACTCCATCTTTACTACCAGTCGGTACTTGTTGCCCCCGATGTTAAAGACTACTCGGCTGTTGCCAACCCAGTCGGCACTTGGGTAGTCCGCCTTCACGTCACTCCAATTGCCCCACATCGCGGCGTTCGCGTGGGCGTACCAGGCCGTGAGCGGCTCTTCGGCCTCTTCTCGGCCCGGACTTTCCCAAAAATTCCGGAGGGTTCCTCTCGCAATAACGCGCATGATGAACAGAAAGTTTCACATTCCTCCTGATTCAGGAGAAATCGTTGCTCCTCGTGCGGGAGCAAGTTCATCTTACCGAGGATCGCTCCGCCCCAATCGCCCCCGAGACGCGCCCCAAAACCCCGCCCGAACCATAATCAACCCACGGTGTTTGCAGAACTCATCCAGCCCGTGCTCGAACGGCGCGATCTCTCCGATGCGCAGGCCACCGCGCTCATGGCCTACCTGCTCAGCGGAGACGCGACCGACGCGCAGATCGGCGGCGCACTCCTCGCGTTGCGGGTCAAGGTCTGCACCACACACGAGCTGGCCGCATTCGCCCGGGTGATGCGGGCCGAGGCCGCCGTCATCCGGCACGACATCCCCGATCTGGTGGATACCTGCGGTACCGGCGGCGGACGCAGTTCGTTCAATCTCAGCACCGGCGCGGCGATCGTGGCGGCGGCGGCGGGGGCAAAGATCGCGAAGCACGGCAACCGCGCGGTCACCAGCCGCTGTGGAAGCGCCGACGTGCTGGAGGCGCTGGGCATCCGAATCGGGCAGGACGTCGAACGGCTCGGCCACCTCTTAGACCAGCACGGCATCATCTTTCTGTTCGCACCCGCCCATCATCCGGCGATGCGCTGGGTGGGCAATGCCCGCCGAGAGCTGGGCGTGCGGACGGTCTTCAATCAGCTGGGACCGCTCGCCAACCCGGCGGGGGCGACGCGCCAACTCATCGGCGTGTACGACCCGAGCATGATGCGTGGCATGGTCGAAGCGTTGCGACTGCTGGGGGCCGAACGTGCCCTCGTCGTCCACGGCGATGACGGCCTCGACGAGATTTCCCCCTGCGCCCCCACCGAATACGCCCGGTGGGATGGCGAGCAGGTCACGATGGGCCGCTACTCTCCGGCCGATTTCGGCATGGATGCCTTGCCCGAATCTGCCCTGGCCAGCGGGGATACGCCCCAAGAAAACGCCGCGGTTCTGGAAGAAGCACTCCGGGACGTGCGGAGCCCCCGCGCCCACGCCTTGGTCCCGAACGCCGCCGCCGCCCTGATGCTTGGCGGAGTCGCGGACTCGCTGGGAGAAGCCGCCGAGTTCGCACGGCAGGCCATCGCCGACGGCCGGGCTTGGCAAACCCTGGAAGCGTTGCGGTCCGATACGGGGGCGATGTAGATGTCGGTACTCGCCAAAATTTTTGCGACGAAAGCGGACGAGGTCGCCGCGGCCAAGCGCGCCGTGCCGCCGAACGAGCTCGAGCGGATGGCCGCCGATGCGCCGGCTCCGCGAGGGTTTACGAGGGCCCTGCAACGGGCCGAGGGCCTCGCCCTGATCGCCGAGGTGAAGCGCGCCAGCCCGTCGATGGGGCTGATTCGGGCCGATTTCGATCCGGTGGCCATCGCGCAGACGTACGTGGAGGCCGGCGCCGCTGCCATCTCGGTGCTGACCGACGTGCCCTACTTCCAGGGTTCGCCGGACTACCTGCGCCAGATTCGGGCGGCGGTCCCGGTGCCGTGCCTTCGCAAAGACTTCATCGCCGACCCGTACCAGGTGTGGGAGGCGCGGGCGTGGGGGGCCGACGCGGTGTTGCTCATCGCGGCGTGGCTCGACGACGCGGCCCTGCGAGACCTGCGCGAACTGGCCGAATCGCTGGGCATGGACGCCCTCGTGGAGGTTCACACCGCCGAGGAGACGATGGCCGCCATCAGTAGCGGAGCGTCGCTCATCGGCGTGAACAACCGCAATCTCGCCGATTTTTCGACCGACCTCGCGACGAGCGAGCGACTCATCCCGCTCATCACCCCTTACGGACTGGCGGTCAGCGAGAGCGCCCTCGCATCGCGAGCCGACCTCGATCGGGTGGAGGCCGCCGGAGCGAAGGCGGTGCTCATCGGCACAACATTTACCGCCGCGCCCGATATTGCGGCCAAGGTGAGACAAGTGATGCGGGGCCCGGCGTGACGCTGGTCAAGATTTGCGGCCTCACCCGGCGCGAGGACGCGTTGGCGGCGGCAAACTTCGGGGCCGACGCACTCGGCTTCGTGTTCGAGCGGACCAGCCCTCGCTTTATCGGCGACGAGGATCCGCGCTGGATGGCCGACCTGCCGCCGTTTGTGATGAAGGTCGCGGTGTTCGGGCGGGTCGATCGGATGCCTCCGAAGACGTACATCGATCTCGTGCAAGGGGTGGAGTGGGACGTGTTTCCGGAACCGGCGCCGAAGCGATTGCACGTGATTCGGCTGCGCGCGGGGCAGACGGCGGGCGATTTCGTAAATCAGACGGTCAACGCGGCGGCCCTGGTGTTGGATGCGTACCGGGACGAGGCGTTCGGCGGTACCGGGCACCAGGTGGACTGGGACTTGGCGGCGGAGATCGTGGCGCGCAGCGCGCGACCGGTGGTGCTGGCGGGCGGATTAACGCCGGACAACGTGGCCGAGGCGGTGCGTCGGGTTCGACCGTACGCGGTGGACGTCAGCTCTGGCATCGAGCGTCGTCCGGGCGAAAAAGATCTGAAAATGTTGGGAACCTTTATCGAGGCGGCCAAGTCTGCGTAGTGAGAAAAAGTGCGAGGACGTTGAAAGGAGAGCAGTCACGTCCTCGCTAGGCTTCCACCAAGACCGGTTGTTTCTCTCACTGGAGTTGAACTCGGCCCCTTGGCTGTAAGGATGATTATATTGCAGGTCGGCGGGATTTGGGTCCCCCCGGCCCGTCGTTTTCAGAATATTCATCTTCGTTCAGATTCGAGGCCGTTTGCCCCTCCGCGCGAAATTCCCTCGCGAACCGGGAACCTTAACCCACCGCCGGGCGGTTAGACCCACCGTTGGTATACTTGCCACGCAATATTTGAGGGAGGTGTGCGACCTTTGGCCGCCGCCATTGAGACAAAGCAGCTCACGAAGACTTATAAGTCCCGTATCCACGGGAAGATCAACGTCGTAGATCGCCTAGACCTCCACGTGGAGGAGGGCGAAATTTTTGGCTTTCTCGGACCCAACGGGGCCGGGAAAACCACCACGATCAAGATGCTTCTTGGCATCATCTATCCGGATTCGGGCGAAGGCCACGTACTCGGAAAAGAGATCGGCGACGTTGATATTCACCGCATCATCAGCTACGTTCCCGAACGCCCGTACTACTACGAGCACATGACCGGTCTGGAACTGCTGAGGTTCTACGGATCGCTCTTCGGGATCAACGACGTCAAGCGCTTCGAAATGCTGCTGGAGAAGGTCAACCTTCACCGCGACATGAGCAAGACCATTTCGCAGTACTCCAAGGGGATGCAACAGCGCGTCGGTCTGGCCCAAAGCCTCATCAACGACCCGAAGCTCATCTTCTTGGACGAACCGACCGGCGGTCTTGACCCCATCGCCCACCGCGAAATCCGCGACCTTATCCTGAGCTTCCGCGACGAAGGCCGAACCGTCTTCATCTCCTCGCACGAGCTCAGCGAAGTCGAACTCATCTGCGACCGCGTGGCGATCATTAATCGCGGCGTCATCGCCCAGCAAGGCAAGCTCACCGAGCTCCTGAAGGGGGGCCGAGTTGAGATCACTTCGGAAGGCGTGAGCGAGCAGTGGGTGCGAGACCGCGGGCTGAAGGACGTCACCGTCCGATCGCTCGCCAGCGGCGTCCTCGTGGATGCCAACGAAGCCGAGGACATCAACGCGTTCATCGATGCCGTGCGTGCCAGTAACGGGCGCATCGTCAGCATCGTGCCGCGTAAGAAGCGCCTCGAAGACCTGTTCATCCAAACCGTGACCGACGCCAAGCCCGAAGCGGCCGCGGCGGCCACCAAACCCAAGACCATCACCGTGGAGGGAACCGATGCTTAGTCCTATTTTCTCCATTGCCAACACCACCGTGCGCGAAGCGATTCGACGCAAGGTTCTGCTGATCATCCTGTTGGTCGGCGTCGTCTTCCTCGTCATCGCGCCCGGCCTGGGCGCCCTCTCCGCGCGATCCGAAACGACCGTACTGCGCGGACTCCTGCTCGGCGTCATCCAAATCACCAGTGCGGTCATCGCGATCGTGCTGACGGTCTACATGATTCCGAACGAGATCGAGCGACGGACGATCTACACGATCTTGTCGAAGCCAGTGCAGCGCTGGCAGTTCCTGATCGGCAAGTACTTGGGCGCCGTATCGGCCCTCGCCATGATGATGTTCTTGATGAGCTTCATCATGGTCTTCACGTTCTATCTGCAACAAGGGCAAAACGCGACCGCCGCCCTCGACCTGTTGAAGGCGCCGGCCATGTACTTCGTGCAGATGAGCCTGCTCGCGGCTGTGGCCATCTTCTTCAGCACGTTCGTCTCGCCGATCGTGAACTTCTTCCTGTCCGGCGGCCTCTACCTGCTCGGCTCGCTCTTCGCGCCGTTCTTCCAAACGCTAGAAGAATCGCAGGGCACGCCGGCGGCAACGAAGCTGTTCGCCAAGTTCATCAACGTGATCTTGCCGAACTTCGCCAACTATAACGTGCAGAATCCGATCATCAACCCCGGTCAGGTCATCCAGAACGAACAGCAGTACTTCATCCAGAACACGCTGTACGGCCTGGTCTACATCGCGGCGTTGATTCTCGGCGGCATCCTCGTCTTCGACCGCCGCGAGGTGTGAGGTTTCGATGAAGCAAGTCAACAACACGCCTAAGTTCGTCGGCATCGGGGTCGCCGCGATTCTCGCGCACTTCCTCCAGAACGGCGTCGGCCCCCAACCGACCGGAGCCGACTACGAACTGGTCACCGAAACCCTGAAGAACGGGATGGTGCAAAGCCGTAAGGTGCTGAAGAAGGGTGTCGCCGAGCCGACCTTCCAAGGCATCAGTAGCCGATGGCAACGCGACTATAGCCAAGGCAAAGTCGCCAGTTCTGGCCTCGACCCGCAACAGCTGACCTTTGCGCTTTTCGGATTCCGCGAGCTCATCGCGGGCATCCTCTGGGTGCGCGCCGACTCGTTCTTCGATTCCGGCAACTACGACGCGATCCTGCCGATTATCCGGCTGGTCACGATTCTTGACCCGAAGCAGATTGACGTGTACGCCACCGGAATGTGGCACATCGGTTACAACTTTACCGATGAAGAGCAACGGTCCGACCGTCGCTACATCCCGTCGGCACTCGCACTCGGTAAGGAGGGCTACCGCAACAACCCGCAGACGTACGAAATGTACTTCGAAACCGGGTGGATGTGGTACCACAAGATCGACGACGATTACGGCAAGGCGGTCGAACTGTTCCAAAAGGCACAGGAGCGACCGGACATGCTCAGCGCGCGGAAGAACCTACTGTCGAACGCGTTCGAGCGCGACGGTAAGGTGCAAGAGTCGCTCGATACCCTCTATCGCCTTTACGACGATGCCGTCAAGCTTGCCCAAAAGGACAAGATGGCTTACGGCAACCGGCAGAACCGCGATACGCTGGAGAACAAGCTCGATACCACCATCGTTCGGATGGTGCAACGCGGCTGGTTCGCCGGGAAGGAAGGGCGTCCGCTGACCGGTTACGACGTGAACCCGCCGTTCGACGTCGGCTTTAGCGTTAAAGCCACCGTCATCGAACCGCGCGTCATCCGATTCGAAGGTACGTGGAACGTACTCCCCGTCGGCACCCGAATCCGGGCGATCCTGCGCGATAAGGAATTCCCGAACGCCATCCCCGCGGGCATGGATTGGGACTTCAGTAACGACGTCGCGCTCGATCCGCCCCGCCGATCGACCTTCATGCAAGAACAGCTGTTCGTGCGGAACCAAAAGTTCAACCGCAAGGTGGATATGAGTAAGGACCCCACGATGTATCCGTTCTCCGCGAAGGATTACGTGCTGGAGTTCTACTACAACCCGCGCAGCGCGCCGCCCCACATTCAGGACAAGTTCTCGTGGAACGGCGAAGGCTTCACGGACAAGAACTTCTTGAACACGCAGGTGCGAAAGGGCCAACGTGTCATGTTCTGCCAACTCCCGATCACGCAAGATCAACTCCTGCGCCGCGGCGAATGGCAAGACAAGGTCCCAGTCATCAAATCCGCAAACTTCGTCGAGAAGGGCGGCAAGTCGTACAACACGTACGACCAAATCTCGATCGACATCCCGTCGCTCCGCAACAAGTAACGGTTAAGGGTTCCTTGGCAGTGTTTGCCCGGGAACCCTGAATTACGACGGCCGCTAATCGTGAGAAACGCTGCTCACGAACTCGCGCAATGCCATTTCCTCCCGGGCGTTCAATGCGGCTGCCGAGCCTGTGTTTACGGCAAACTGCATCGCGGCCCGGACAAGACGTCCGTCCACGTCGGGAGCGTGACCGCTCAGTTGCATCAGCATTTCGCGCGGCAAGTCAAGTGCGCTCGCGATCGCGATGACCTGCTCGGGTTCCGGAATCAGCGTGCCATCGGTTTCGATTTGATAGACGAGAATCGGCTCGATGCCGCAACGCTCCGCAAGCTCGGTGATCGTCAGGCCCGCGTTTCGTCGCGAAAACTCAACGAGCCGACCGAACACGCCGAGCATCGGACGTGAACTGTACTCGTCCATCGCACGAACGGTTGCCACGCGCTGAAAGAACCAGTCTGGATCCAATGATCCGGCCGTGACGGGTCCATCTTGCTCGAGTGCGGCGAGCTCGCGACCGGACCAGGGATTCGTCATCTCTTCCATTACTGTTTCCTTATACGACGAATCAAGGCGTACGCCGAGGCAGGATCGAACTCAAAGTACCGCAGACCGTTAAATCTTGGTGAGTGATCCTTCCCAAGATCAATCATTTTACAGCGGTCTCGGTAGAAGCCCTCAGATTGCGGCAGGGAATGCAAGCCAATACGGCCATCGAATCCTAGTTCAATGCTTCGGTGAATTGCTGCCAGAATCAGTGCAGAACCGGCTCCCTGGTACGGACAAAAAGTCGATCGTTTCACGGTGCCGTGGAGATAAAGTTAACGTAGACCAACCCGCGTGCAGCCGGCAAGGGCAAGCGCGCTCTTTCATGCATTTCGTCCCACAGGACGAGTGCTTCCACCTCGTCTTCCACTGCGACGCCGGCTACGACAAAACCGCTGGTTCGGCGGATCGCACGCACTTTCTTGCGCCAGTCCCAATGCTCGTGTTCAGCGCGGCGACCGTTGATCACCCGGGTCTCGTTGAGGAACGGTGACCAACGGGAAATCGCTTGATCCACCTCAAAGACGGTCATTCCGATGACAATTCGGGCCGCGATTGGAATTCCTGCAACTCCATCCAGTAGCTCAATGCCGTACTCGTTACGCATCATCGGATTAATCTCCGCATCCTACTTCAACGCCCCCCTCGTACCCCCCGAACCCCGCGCACAAAAAAGCCCTCCCGAACCGAACGTGTCGGCGGGAGGGCGGCGGAATCGTACGCCCGGAACGTTACTTCCGAATGAACTTTTTCTTCGTCTTGTCGAAGCCGAGCTCGACCTTCTTCGCGTCGTAGTGCCACACGGGCGACCCCGACCGTTGGTTAAAGCATTGGTAGCTGCTGAGCAGGGAAGCCACCAACCGGCGCGACGTGCGGCGAACCACGTTCACCTCGGCCAAGAGCGTCAAGAAGTCGGCACCCTTCGGCCAGTGTGCAAACACCTCGATGAGGATATCCAGCGTGCTCTTCCCGTCGGAATTCATGCCGATCGTCCGAAGCTCTTCCATCCGCGCGGTGTTGATATGGACCACCGGATCCGGCTGATCCATCCACGCGAATTCGAACACGTTCGGCCGATTCGTCTTGGTGAGCGTAAACACGGCACCGCTCTCGATCGGCTGTTCAAACCACCAGTCGATCCAGTTGTATAGCAGGCGGGTCTGGTTATTCGCCCACACGCTCAGTTCGCGACCGTCCCCGTCAACCACGAGTAGCTCTTGCACGCCCGGTTGACCATCGATAAATCCGGTCGGAAGCTGACACATTGGGAACGTGCCCAACTCGCGGTGAATCGACTTCAGCACCAGACGCGCGCTGTCCGGCATCGTCTTCGGCGCCGGCGAGATGTCCTCGTCCAGCACGTCCATCGCCAGCGTGTGCACCAGCAGCTTGCGCAGCGAAGTGCTCAGGCCGTCGTCCGTCAGTTCGACATCAATGAGCTCGCCCTCTTCGTCCTTCAGCTCGTTGGTCACAAACTGGAACGGCTCCGGCAGTTCGTTCAGCATATCCGGCAGGCTGCCGGCCCGGCGGAAACGGTCGCCGCCGACCCACACGATCGCATCCTCGCTTCGCAGCGTCTTGATCATGTTGCTCAGGTCGTCGGTAAACGTCTTGCTGCCCGGCGTAATTTCGTAGAAGGCTTCCAGCAGTTTGGTCGCCGTCGTGCTCGCGTCCGATTCCGACACGCGTTGCAACAGGCGATCCACGTCCTCCGGCTTGATCTCAAGCGGGGCTGCGTCGTCAAGTTCCACGGTCGGCGTCAGGCGGTCGGCCAGTCGCACCGCGGTCGAAACCCACTTGGCGGCGTCGCTTTCGGGGTGCAGATACCCTCCGGCGGCGTAAACAAAGCCTTTGGCGCTCAGCGCATCCGAGACGAATTGGCGGGCGTCGTACGTCAGCACGGCGCGCGGATCTTGCGGATTGACCGCGCTCCAGCACACCGCCCCCAGCACGCGCAACGACACCGGCGCAACCTTCTGAAGCGCGATGGCGACTGCGTGCGGTTGCCGCCAGTCGAATCCGACCAGTTTCGCCGCGACTTCCTCGACATCGGCCGCCGTCACGCGGTTGATCGCGTAGCCGCGCTCGGTCGATTCGTCGTGCGCCACAAAGCCCCACTCGGTCAGACCGGCCTCATCGTTCGGAGTCAGCACAAACTGACGGTCCCGGGTCAAAATCCGCCGAACGGTCGGCTCCACCACTTCCGTCCCTTCTTCACGAATCCGAGAGATTTCCGTGATCAGCAACGGCACGAACATCGGACCGCCAAAGCGATCGAGCGTGAGTCGGATCACTTCCGCAATCGGACGACCGTGGCTCTCCAGCCGTGCGGCCGGAATCCAACGGCGTTCGAAAAACGCAAAGCGGTCCGGATTCGACGCCAACAGCGAACGTACGGCCGCCAGACCGATCTGGTGGTCGGCCAAACGCTCCGCGAGTTCGCTCAGCTTGACCGCCGACTCCATCTCGGTGAGTTTCTCTAAAATCAGGCGATCCACGTAGGATCGGGCAAATTGTTCATCCGGCTTGATCGCGACTTGTTTCGACAAAGCGTTCCTCATGCGCGCACGCCCCGATGAACCCGACTTGGGCTCGGAATGGGAGACAAAAAGCGCAAGTTGATATTGTCCCTCATACATGCCTTGTTTGTCTAGTCTGAAGCGCCAATCTGTCGTAGAATGTTGGACATGCGACGCGGATTCACCCTCATCGAACTGCTGGTCGTCATCGCCATCATTGCGATTCTCGCCGCGTTCCTCTTTCCCGTCTTCGCCCGCGCGAAGGCCGCCGCCAAACAGTCTCAGTGCATCTCGAATCTCAAGCAGATCGGGACCGGCATCGGGCTGTACATGCAAGATTACGACGACACCTTCCCGCACGCCCTCGACGCCAGCGACAAGTACGCGCCGGAAATCTGGGACGACTTTCCAGATTTCCGCAACCGCATCCCGTACATGCCCACCATGCGCGAGGCGTTGCAACCCTACGTCAAAAACATCGAGATCTTCCGCTGCCCCGGGGATAACGGCACCGCCGTGCTCGACAACCACTTCCCGCTGGAGTTCAAGTCCGACCCGACCATGTTCGCGAAGTACGAAAGCAGCTACTTCTTCCGCACCGAGATCGCGTTCAAGGCCTACACCCAAACCCGGTTCGAACTCCCCGCCGACGTGAACGTGATGTTCGACGGCGCCGGACATTGGCACAGCGGCACCCGCCGGCTGGAGCCCAACGACCAGGCCAACACCTACTTCGAGCTGATCCGCCAGTTCCGATACAACACGCTCTTCGGCGACTTCCACGTCAAGTCCCTCACCCAGACCCAGCTCCAACTCGCGTGGAACCTGGAACTGCGCTAACGTCAAGAAAATTTTTCGGTTTTGGTTGACATAGTAGAATTTTGTCTACTATAGTATGATCATGCCCTTACCACTGCATGCCCGCGAGGCCGCTCCGGCTGATCGCGTGGACTTCAGCCCGAGTGGCACCGACCTGACGCCCGCATCCGATTGGCTGCGCCGTCGGGCGAAACTCTTCGAAGCCGGGGACTACCCGGATAAAGGCGTTTGCGTCACGGCCGAGGCCATCGCAACGCTCGCGACCAACTTTACGAGCCCCGTGCCGATCCTCATCGAGCACGCCGACTCCCCGTTCCAACTTGGCCTGCTGGTCGAGGTCGAAGCGATCGGGTCCGAACTTTTCGGAACCCTGTCGCTCTCGCCCGAGGCAAACGCGCTCATCGAGCGTTCCGGCGCCGGCGCGTTGTCGCTCGGCATCACCCGCGATCTTTCCGAAATTCGCGAAGTCTCGCTGGTCAAGCATCCCCGCGTCGAGTCGGCGCGCCTCTTCCATCACGACCTGTACCGGTTTTGGGCGGACGCGGTGGACCCGGTCGACTTTCGCGCCGCGTACGAGCAATTGTGCGCCGAGCGTGCTCGAGAACTCGCCGAGGCGCGGCTCCAGCGATACCTGCAAGAAGGGCGCGTGACGCCGTTGCAATCCGATATCGCGCGGACGCTGCTGCAAGACGGTCCGAGCGTCACGTTCGGACGGCGGGAAATCCGCGTCTCGGAGCTGTTCGCCGAGTTTCTTCGGCTGAACCCCGCCCACGCGATGTTCCGCGAGTGGACGCCCACGCCGACTGACTTCTCGGAATGTCTGATGCTGCCGGAAGAGGCCGCGTTCTACCGAACGCACTTTCCGGATGTGCCGCTGGAATCGATTGCGGCGCAACGAGTCGGACCTTCCCGTAACCCCGCCCGATCCCGGATTGGATCGGAATCAGGAGGCTGAGCGATGCCGGCCCTTACCCAAGCGTTCGAAACTTACGAAAAACCCGGACTCGTCGTCAACTACCGCCAGAGCAACGTCAAGCTGTTCAAGGGCGCGCTCATCGGCACCAATGCCAACGGTCACGCGGTGGCCATGGCGCACGGCACCGCGAACCTGCGGTTTGTGGGGATCGCGGTGGAAACCGTGGATAACGCCAGCGGCACAGCGGGCGATAAGGGAATCGCGGTGGCCAAGGTCGGCTCGTTCGTGCTGAAGGCCGCGTCGGGGTTTACGCCCGCCCAGGCCGATATCGGCAAGGAGGTCTACGCGAACACGGACTGGGAGGTCCAAGTCGCGACGGCGGGCCTCACCAACCAGTACAAGGTCGGCACCATTGTCGGGGTCGAGCTCACGTCCACCGGCGCGGCGGGAGTCCGCGTCCGCATTGATCAGCACACGGTTTAAGCCATGCCAGTTACCACTTCCGATATCTCGGCCCTCGTGTTGCCGGGGCTCCGCGCCGAATTCGCGCTCGCCTACCGCAACGCCCTCGACGACAACTTGGCGGATCGCATCGCGACCGTCATCAACACGACCCTTCCGAACCAGACGTACGCCTGGCTCAGCGCCGCGCCACCGATGCGCGAGTTCATCGACGAGCGACGTCTGCAAGGCCTCACGCAAAACGCGTTGAGCATCCAGGACAAGACGTTCGAATCGACGATCGCCGTCGATCGGCGCGCGCTGGAGGATGACCAGATGGATCTCATCCGAATGCGCGTCCGCGACCTCGCCGCGCGGGTTGCCTCGCACCGCCACCAGTTGGTGGTGGAAGCGTTGCTTGCGGGCAATACGGCGGTCGGTCCAGACGGCGTCGCGCACTTCGCCGAGACGCATCCCGGGTTTAGCGGAAACCAGCGCAACATCACCACCGATCTGCTGACCCAGCCGGTCCTAGCCGACGCGATGGCGGAGATGATGGAAGTCTCCGACGATTCCGGGGTGCCGCTCGGCATCGTGCCCGATACGTTGCTGGTCGGTCCGCAGAACTACTGGAACGCGATCGAATTGGTCGAAAGTCCGGTGGTGGTGTACCGAGGCAATGACACCGATACTGCCCCGAGCACGCCGTACCAAAACGCGGCGCAGGGGCGGCTGACGGTGGCGGTCTCGCCTTTCATCCGCGGCGGACAGGCGGCGGCGTGGTTCCTGCTGGATACGAAACGGCCGATGCGGTCGATCATCCTGCAACAACGCAGCGACGTGCCGGTCGAATTCGTCGCGATGGACAGCGGCAACGCGTCCGAGTCCGCGTTTCTGCGCGATCGGTACCTGTACGGGGTGCGCGGACGCTACAACGTCGGCCTGGGCCTGTGGCAAACGGCGTACGCGGGAGCGTTGGCGTGATGGCACTCGTCCGCCGCATCGCCGAGTTGCGGCCGATGCTGAAGCAAGCGTGGCCGCGGTTGCGACACTGGATCTTCGAACGGGTGCGGACCGCCGTCGCGACCGCGCTCGAACGACATCCTGCGCTTGACCGGATTCGGGACGCCGGGGTGCGGCTCGGATGGCCATCGCGGTAGATCGCGAACGGGTGAAGGCGCGGTGCCAGATCACGGGTACCGCGCACGACGCCGCCATCGATGCGTTGATCGCCGAGATGGTGCCGGCGATCTCTGTCGAGCTGTCGGCCGAAGCATTGGCTTCGGCCGATGCCCAGATCGCGGCAACGCTGAACCTCGGTGCGACCGAAATCGTCGCGGGTGAGTACCTCGCCTGGACGATGGTCGCCGTGGGGGCCATGGACACCGTATCGGTCGATGGATTCGAACTTCGACCGGCCAGCCTCAACCCGGCCGACCCGTTCGGCCTGAAGGCGCAGGGCTACGCGCGGTTGACGCCGTTTCGGGCGAAGGCGAGCGGCGTGATCGCGTCCGGCATTTACGCCACGGTTGGTGCGCCGTGAGGACGATCGCGCAGCGCATCGCCGAGTCGATTCGACGGCTGGGCGATGCGGTCACCATCGGCGGCGTGGCGCATTACGGCATCGCGACGTTGCCGCAGCGCAGCGGTGTTCTGCTGCTGCCGAACGAGTACGACGGCGTCGGCCGACCGTTCCGCGCACTGTACGTGGCGGGCAACGTTACGGTTTCGGCAGGGGTTACGGCCACGCTGCACGGCCTACCGTGGACGATCCAGCGGGCGATCCCGTTGACCGTTCGGAACGAGGTGGTCGCCCGACTACTTGTCTTGACCCGCTGAATTCGGATCGGCGGTCGGATTGGCGGCTGGGGCGGACGGTTCGGACGATGCTTTCGGCGTAGCGTTCGGGGCGGTCTTCGGGGTTGGCGCCACCAGGCGGGGTTCGCCGCGATACATAAATCGACGCGCATCGACCACGAGAACGCTGACGAACAGCATGAGCACGAGGGCAAATCCCACGTTGCCAATCGCCTCCTGAACCCGGAGGCTGAGCCGCCGCCCGCGCCGAAACATCTCGATCACGGCGACGACCATCTGCCCGCCATCCAGCGGGTAGATGGGCAGCAGATTGAAGATGCCGACTGAAATGCTGAGCAAGGCCGCGAGTTTCACCACGTAGCCAAGACCGCTTTGGGCGGCCAGGCGGGTGTAGTTGTACATGGTGGCCGGTCCGCCCATGTTCTCCTCGAACCGCCGGACGTCGGTGAACATCTTGAGGATGTTCGACACCGCCATCCCGGGGAAGCTAAACGCTTGCGCGGTGGCTTCGGCGAACGTGACCGGCACCCGGACGACGTTCATCCCGATGCCGATCTTGCCTTGAATCGCGCGGTCGCCGGTGTCGGAAAGGTCCGGCGCGAGTACGGGGCTGGGCGATCGATCGCTTTCGGGCATCACGGTTTTCTCGAACCGCACGCCATCGCGTTCGATCACGAACGTGAGCGTCTTGCCCGCTTTGGTCCGAACGGCACGCACGATCTCGTAAAACGTGTTGATCGGTTGGCCGTCGATGGCGCGGACGCGGTCGCCGAGCTTCAGGCCGGCAACATCGGCCGGTCCTTTCGCCGCCATTTGGCCCAGCACCGGTTCGTTCGACGGTTTCTCCTTTCCGGTGATCATTTCTGCCGGGATGAAGAGCAGGATGCCAAAGAGAATGGAAAACAACGGTCCGGCGAGGAGCACCAGAAACCGCTGCCACGCCGGGCGACTGTAGAACCCGCCGATAACGTGCGTTTCGGCCGCGTTCTCCTGCGGGATCATCCCTTTGATGCGGACGAATCCGCCGAGGGGCCACGCACGAATGGTGAAATTGGTTTCTTCTCGAAGCGCGTATCCGCCCGGTTTCTCGACGACCATGACTTCGCGGTCGTCGCCGCCGCCTTCCATGCCGGCGGTTTGCGATGCGATGCGGAACGGCTCACCG
>JANRKI010000024.1:0-9143 GCA_033763535.1 Fimbriimonadaceae bacterium
TGTAACGCGTTTTGCTCATGTCAAACGTGTGCCGATTTGACGACCGGCGTCCCGACAAGTGCCGGATGAGGCAGTCTTGACATCATTGAATTCTCGCGTCGCGTCGCGACCTAAATTTAGCCTCGAAATCAGCCACGCAAGCAGGAGGCTAACAATACTCATGAAAATTACCATCAATTTAGATGGTAAAGTAGATCGATTTTCGCGTGCATCCTCAACGAACATCATCCGTGCTATCACTGCTATAATGCACCAAACGGCGACAATCGCAAGGTAGGCAATGAGTTCGATTGGTTTCATGTCGTACGAAAACACCTATTCGCAACGCAGGAACTTGATCGAGACGATTTGATGTGAGCCACTCGAAACGGACGGGGAATTGCGATATCACTGCCCGAAGTTTTGGGAATTCGCACGCCTGGTTTCGTTGTACCAGATGAACTCACCACCAACCAAACTGCAAGCATCACAAAGACAGTTAACAGTGCTACGACCGTGAGCAACAGCCGGGGCGACTTTTTAGCCTGCTTAAGTTTCGAATACTCACTTATTAATGGCATAAGTCCGACAAGCCAGGCAAAGACAATGGTGAGTGCACATGCGAAGGTGACGTCACTCATCGTTCACCTTCCGCTAAGAACGCCGTCATTTGCGATATCCGGGCAGTCCCCAATTTTCATCATCAATCTTGACCGGCGTACCGCGTTCGTATCCATCCGCAGCCGCACCTGCAGAGCCGTTTGGATCATCGATAGCGTCCGTGTGCGCATCGGTTCTCATACGGTGTTGAATCATCAATTTGCCACCTCGCATTAGAGCGTCAGCCCCACCAACAGCCTCGGATGCACCTGTTGGAGCTTGCGTCATTATCGGGCCAAAACCCTCAATAGCACTTGCTGTCACGTTCTGCTCATCCTTTGGTTGGTTCATGAAGTGGTGTATCGCCACGGCGATAACGATAATCACAAGCACAATGATGACAGCGATCGCTATAGCTGGCAAAAATAGGCCCGTTGGATCAACGCCCGTCAGCGGATTGTTCTCGCAGTAGGTGTACCAGTTCCGACCATCCTTGATCGGATCGCGCGTCAGGAACCGCCCCGTCGAAGGGTCGTAGTACCGGTGGCCCAAAAGCTGGAGTCCGGAATCCCCGTCCTCCTGGTAGCCCCAGTTCCCGGCAAAGCCGAACGGTCCGGTCCAAGTCCCCGAAACCGCCGCTACGTTCCCGAACGCATCGTACTGCCGCGATGCCGCCGAACCCTGGCTGGCACTCGTCTGCCGCGTCACGGAACCCATCCGGTCCGGGTGCGAGAACCGGCTTGTCGTGCCCCGTCGCTCTGAAATGCCCGGCGTGAACTTCGCCGCGCCGTCATCCAGCACCGGAGCCGTCACGTAATCACCATCGCGCTTGTACGTGGCCGTGCCCGCCGAGTCCACCTTCCCTACCCGCGTGTCTAGGCCGTTGTAGGTAAACGTGTTCGTTGCCGTCGAGGGGTACGTGATCTGCGTCAGCTTGTCCGCGTCACCTGTGGAGTCGCGCTCGAAACGGCTACGAAGTCGTGGCTTCAACTGAATGGTTCCCCTGCCGCAACATCGCTACGATCGCAATGGCAAAGAATGCGATCAAACGCTGGAACTGTCGAATGACTTTCATGAAGTCACGCCAACACCATACAACACTTCCGAGCGATTGACAAGGGGGTCACATCGTTGTTAACCGTCTCTTAACAAAAAATCGAAAAACTTCTCGATAATGGTCTAGCGGCACCAATCCGAACCAACCCGAACCAATTCAAACGACCCCGAACAAAAAAACCTGGTTGACAAAATCGTTTCTCGCGGCGGAAAAGGTATGAACTCCCATTCCACCGCGATCCCGCGGCCGTTACTCCGCGTCCGCAGCGTCCGGAGCAACCGCGTCCGGAGCCGCCGCCGATTTCTTCGCCCGGGCGGCCCGACGAGATTCCGGCGCCTCGGTCTCCGCCGCCACGCCCGCCTCCTTCCGATCCGCCTGCGACAGCAGGAACGTCCGAACCTTTCGCTGAATCGCGCGGAAGTTCAGCTCCTGAAAGTCGTTGTTCTTCTGCATGTAGGCGTACAGCGCGTCCGCCGTCACGTTGTTCTCCTGCGCCATGCGGAACAACTCCTCCGACATCTCCTCGTTCGAGAGCTGCATCTTGTTCGCCGCGAACAGGTTCTGAATCACAAACGCCCGCTTGATCTCGGCCTGGGCGCGTTCGTTCCAGCTCGCCACAAACTGCTCGATCGTCATGCCGAGCTCGGCGGTGTACTGCTCCAGCGACTTGCCTTGTTGGGCCTGCGCCTCGGCGGTTTCTCGCAACCGGCGGTCGGCCAATTGCTCCCACATGTTGTCCGAGACTTCGATGGTGCTCTTGGCGACCATTTCGTCCAGCAGCTTGTCGGTCGCCATCTCAAACTCGGCGTCCTCCTTCACTTGCATCAGGCCCTCGCGGATGCGGGTGCGCAGGTCGTCCAGATTCTCGGTTTGCAAGGCTTTTGCAAAGTCGTCGTCAATGCTCGGCAGCGCGACGGCGGTCAGCGATTGCACCGCGACGGTCACCGAAAGCGTTTGGCCGCGCCACGCGATCTCCGACCAATCGGCCGGGAAGGTCAGTTCGCCCGACTTGATCTCTTCGAGGTGCATGCCCGCGATCAGTGCGTCAAGCTCGGCAAAGGTTTTGCCCGCGATCACCATCGCACGCTTGCCTTCCGAATCGCCTTCGGCCCGGATGTCGAGCACCGCCACGTCGCCGTCCGCAATCCCGCGGTCCGTGACCGCCTCGCGCTTGCCTTGCCCTTTACGGAACTGCTCGATCTGCTGATCGATCTCTTCGTCCGTCACCTCGACCAGGTTGAGCGTGATCGACAGCAACTTCGGATCGGCGAGCTCGACTTTCGGCGGCAACGGCACCTTGGCACTGTATTCGGCAGCCAGTTCGGCGCGATTGATCGACTTGACTTCGACCGACGGCGACGTGTTGGCGTCTGGGCTCAGCTGCTCGCTCTCGATCGCCTTTTGCAGGGTGGTGTTGACGAGCACGCGCGCCGCTTCTTCCATCCACTGCTCTTCGTGGATCATTTTTTCGAGCATCGCGCGGGGTGCCTTGCCCGGGCGGAAGCCGGCCACGCGGGCGTCCTTCGTCATTTCGCGGAACGCACGGTCAAAACTGGACTTCACCTGCTCGGGCGAGGGGACGATGGTGAGACGCACCGTGCAGGGGTTGAGATCTTCTCGGGTAACGGTCATAGCGCAAAAAAGCGGCGCCGCGCGCCGCCCGAATTTCGTGTGGATGAACCGCGTTTCCGCCGCTCATGCGAAGCGCAGAGATTACCCGGCAGCCGGGGGGCGGCAACAATCGTGAGGGCCGGCGATCTCTCCGCCGACCCGCAAATCATCCGACCGCGGCATCTCTCGACGCGCGATTCAACGATCGGCCGAACAGGCGCGGCGGCGGCGACGCGCCAAGCCAAGCAGTCCGATACCGAGCGCGGCCATGGAGGTCGGCTCCGGAACCGGAGCGGCGGCGGTCAGGCGGATGTTGTCAACGATGGCGCCGTACGAGTCGCTGGCGCCGCTACCGCGCAAGGACAGCTTGTCCATGCCGCCGGTCCCCTGAACCATGAAGGTGTAGGTGCTCAGGTTTTGGGCGGTCGGCGAAACGGTGCCGATTTCGACGTTGTTCCACAGCACACTCAGCGTGCCGCTGGCCGCGGCGACGTTTCGGCGGAGGGCCGCATCGAGGCTGACCGTGTACTGGCCGACGACCGTGGAAACGTTTTGCGAGATCTTTGCGTTGCCGGTCGCGTCCAGCTCCAGCACTTGGTCACCGGTTTGGCCGGTCACGCCGTAGATGGACGCCGCGCCGACTTCCATCCGATTTTCCTCGGCGAACCATCCCCCGACCTGATCGTTCGGAAACAGTCCCCAACTGGTGTTGGTGTCGGGCGCCTCGAAGCTGCCGTTGATGAGGATATTGGCGTGGGCGGCGGCGATGGTGGCCAGCCCGAAGCCGATGGTGAGAAGGATTTTTTTCATGTTGTTGGTCCAAGAATGGGGCCGCATCCAAGATCGGCGACTCCGTGGAAATGATCGGCGTTTTTGCCCGGGCCTCACGTCGGTTTTTGCGGGTCGCGGATGGGCATGACATGCGATCTGAGGAACCGTCCGGAACCATGGTTTGCGCGTCGATGGCTTAAAGCAGCGATGGCTTATCGGGCCGGGGGCGGATCGAAAGTCCGCGGCGTCGGGGCAACGTCAACTCGATCGCGTCGACCTTGGCGAACTGGACCTTCGGGACAAACTCCAGCGTCACCTGGCCCTGGGCGTCGGCGAATCCGGAGACTCGGCGCATGACGGCGCGGTCTCGGCCACCGGCGGCCGCGAAGATGTCGAAATCGGATAGGACCAGATTTCCGTTCCAGCGCACGTCGAACACGCGTTGGCCGGGGGCGTTGATCTCGGCGTACCGTTCGGAAAAGTGGAGCAGCGCGATGGCGCGCGCGTTCGGCTCGAGCCGTGCGAAAACGTAGCGAAAGTGGCCCCAGCGTTCGGACTGGTACATCTCGGGCGGGGCGGCCTCCGGTTCGCCGGTGCGGTCGACCGCGACGTTCGGATCGTGGAGGGCGACTTTGCCTCCGAAGAAGTTAAGATCGCGCGTGAAACTCGCGATGGATTCGCCGCCCGCGTTGATCTTGCGCCGCGCGTTCAGGACCGGATCGGGAGTCCAGGCGTAATTTTTCGCAAGGGCGTCGTTCCAGATGAGCGGGAAGTTCTGCTCCAGCTGATTCATTCGATTGATGTGCCAGTGGCTCCAACCGAGTCCGAGGCGTTCGCAGGTTTGGGTGACGAATAGCTCGGTTCCGTAGGAGACGGATCGCCAGGTGTCCGAGGCGGGAATCCCGAGTTGGCCGCTGGTGACCGAAGCGGGGAAGTTGTTCTCCGACGGCCAGCCGGGATACTCTGAATGGAATCGACGGAGGTCCTCGGCGTTGGGAAACAGCCCGGAATCGGCGTGGTAAAGGTGGTACGCGAGCGAGGTTTTCGTCCAATCGACCGTGCCGCCGGGCTGCGCGAGCCAGGCTTGGACCAGCCGATTCATGCCATCGACGTAGCCCCATCCGGACACGCCGGCGGGGGTGAGCACCATGATTTGGGTATCGGGCGCGAGGCCACGGACCAGGTCGTACTGAGCGCGCAGTTGCCGGAGCCGGGCCGTACTGCCACCGAACACGCCGCTTGCGTTGATCTGGGTGCCTTCCAGCGTTTCGTTCGAGACCTCATACAGCACGTGGGTGCGGCGGGCGAAATGCGGCGCGACGTGTTGCCACAGCGCGGTGTTGTACGCCTCGTCGTACTGCGGAATCTTGTTATGCGAGTTAAGGATCACGTACATCCCGTTCTCCGAGGCGAAGTTGACGGCACGTTCGATGCGGGCGAGCGCGGCGGTGCGGTAGGTGGCATCGTTCCAATCTCCGCCGCCGTAGCCGGCCTCGTGCTCCCAGGTATCGAAGAGGATGATTCGGACGGCGTTGAGCCCGCGACTCCGCATCTCGGCGTAGTAGGCAAACGGTTCCTCTTGCCACTGCTTTGACCAGATCCAGGCGGTGCCAGCCCGCAGCGGCGAGTCGGTATCGGTGCGCAACACTTTCAGTGCGGGTCCGCCGGCGGGGTCGGGCGATGCGACCACGCGCACCCGGCCGCGGTCGGCTTTCGTCGGGGTGGAATCGGCGAACGCAGTCGCGACGAGACAGACCAACAGCAGGAGGATCGACACCTTTCGAACCATGGGCTCACGTTACCAAGTTGTCGTTGCGCGGACGCGCGGTTTGCCTACGCCGCTCGGGTGAAGGCGGCGACGGTCGCGTCGACGGCGTCATCCGAAATGCCGTAATGCGTGACGAGGCGGATCGTCCGTTCGGCGACGGGGAAGCAGTGGACATCGTGCGTCGCGAGTCTCTCGACGACTTCGGCGGCGGGGCCGATGGTGTGCACCAGCACGATATTCGTCTCTGGGGCATCTGGGCAGTAGGGGCCGATGGCGCGAATCTCTTGGGCAAGGCGGGCGGCGCGGGCGTGATCTTCGGCCAGGCGGTCGACCATGTCGCGCACGCTGATGAGGCCGCAAGCGGCGAGGATTCCGGCCTGGCGCATGCCTCCGCCGAGGCGCTTTCGCCATCGGCGGGCGCGCGCGATGAATTCGGCGGGGCCGACGAGCACCGATCCGACCGGGCTGCCGAGCCCCTTGCTGAGGCAAAGCGAGGCGGAATCGAACCCGCGCAGTAGATGGGCGATGGGCACCTGGAGCGCGACGGCGGCATTCCAGGCGCGGGCACCATCGAGATGGAACGGGATGCCGAGTTCATTGCGCAGGGCGGCGTAGGCGGCGAGTTCGTCGTCGGACATGACGGTGCCGCCCTTGCGGTTATGCGAGTTTTCGAGCGCGATGACGGCGGTGCCGGGGCGGTGGAGATCCTCGCGCAGTACCCTGCGGCGGATGGCGTCGGGTTCCGGAAAGCCGCGGTCGCTGGCGAGGGTCCAGCTGACGAGTCCGGCGAGGAGCGCACTCGCCCCGACCTCGTAGTACAGCAGGTGCGCCTCTTCTTCGGCGATGAGCGCGCTTCCGCGATCGGCGTGGCAGGCAAGGGCGATCTGGTTGCCCATGGTGCCGCTGGGGACGAAGAGCGCGGCGGCCTTGCCGGTGAGTTCGGCGACGGTGGACTCGAGTTCGGCGACGGTGGGGTCGTCGCCCAGCACGTCGTCGCCGACGGGGGCGTTGGCCATGGCTTCGCGCATGGCGGCGGTGGGCTGGGTGACGGTATCGCTGCGGAGATCGACGCGCATTTGGGTGATGGGGAGCATACTTTGCGGCGGCCTTAACCTTGTCTTAACCTTTGTGCCGTATGCATGCAGTGAGGGTTTCCATGAAGAAGGCGTTCACATTGATCGAACTGCTCGTCGTGATTGCGATTATCGCGATCCTCGCCGCCATCCTTTTCCCCGTTTTCGCGCAGGCGAAGATGGCGGCCAAGCGGTCGGTGGACCTGAACAACACGAAGCAACTTGGCACCGCCACGTTGCTCTACATTACCGATTACGATGACAACTATCCGCAAAGCATCTATGCGACGGACGGAGTTATCGCCAGCCCTTCCTGCCAGGTTTACCTGTTGGGGAGCATGACCAATCAGCCGATCTTTACGCTGTACGACGCGCTGCTTCCTTACATGAAGAACGTGGACATTCTGCGTAGTCAGGTTGATCCGCCGGGCGAGGACTGGAATGCGATGATCGCGCGGCTCGCACCGTTGGGACTGCGGTTGCGACCGACCGGGGCGTACCGGTACAGCAGCTTCGGCCCGAACTTTGCCGTGTTCCAAGACCCGGGCGTTGGCTCGCTGTGTGACGGCGTGTTTAACCAGGGCGAAATGCAGGAAGTGGTGGGGACGACGGTGTTCTTCGGCGCGAAGTACTACGACTTCTCGGCCCCGGCGACGTTGCCGAACAACAGCTTCTACCGTCCGGGAACCTACTGCAACCAGATGTACCAGCGCGCGCGCCTGGGTGCATTTGAGTGGATGAACTTCCACGGTAACTTTAAGGGGAACGACGGCATTACCGTGAACTACGGCGATGGCCATGCGAAGTGGATTCGGGCGGACGGCGTGCTTCCGGGCGTGTCGACGAGCGACTGCGACTTTTACCCGGATCGTAACAACTGTCCGACGTACACGTTGCCGTGCGACCTGTCTGGCGTTCCGGGCGGTAAGGCGAACACCTAAGCCCACTGTTCGACCTCTCCGCCGGATGGTTCGGCGGGGAGGTCGTTTTGGTGTAGGGTATTGCGATGGACGATCGCGTTCGGCGATTGATGGCGGGCGAAGTTGATGCGTTGCGGGCCCTGCGAGCGGTGTACGCCGAGGCGTTTGAAGACCCGGACTCGTATCCGCCGGGCGAGCCGACCGAGACTTACCTGCGGGCGCAACTCGAGAATCCGTGGGTGATGTACTGGGTGGCGGAATCTCCGGAAGGCGTGATCGTGGGCGGACTTACCGCTTATCTGTTGCCGCGAATTCACCGAGCGGTGAGCGAGGTCTATCTGTATGATTTGGCGGTGGCGGAGATGTTTCGACGGCGAGGAATTGCGAGCCGCTTGTTGGACGCTTTGTGCGAGTACGCCGGTACGATCGGGGCGGAAACGATCTTTGTTCAGGCGGAGACGGAGGATGAACCGGCGGTGGCGCTGTACTCGAAACGGTGCGTTCGGGCGAATTCGGACGTGATTCACTTCGACCTGTCGTTGCCGGGGTAGGTGGGTGTGGATTCGGATTTGTTGCCGCTTACGACACCGCTAACGTGGGCCGAATGTGCGCGGCGAGAACGTCGTAAGCTGGCCTGGTGGCCGTTTAGGCTCGGTTACGTTAGGCGTTGGAAACCAGTTTACGATTGGCTCGTTCGGCAACAGGATGCGAGGTTACGGAATGGCTGGCAACCGGAATGTGAACTCCACGAGTTGGTTTGTTGGGTTTCGGTTTACCTAGGGAGTTGGGACCGTGCGGCGTTTCTTCTCGAAGACGATTTGCAAGTCGCATTTTGGTCTTATCAGGACGGTTTCGACACAGAGTGTTGCTTTCTGGAGTTGGAGGAGCAACTGGAGATTCAGCTCGATCCGGCCGATCGTGCGGCCGCGCTCGCGGGGACGGTGGGTGGCTTCGTAGATTTTTTGCGGTGGCGCACTGGTTTCAATCCGACTGGGGATGTCGGATGAGCTTCGGCAGGGGTAAGCGGTAACCTGAAGGTTGATGACGGAAACGACACTGTGGGGAATTCACGCAGGATCAACCGGTGATGCGGACAGCCTTTTCCTGTCGTCCTCCGTGGTCGCCCTTGGCTGGGATGCGACAGGCAACATCGGCGAGCTTCCTCAGGATCGGGAGGCGTTCAAGAAGCGAGTCCTTGCTGCCTATCCGCACACGAAGGAAGGAGCCATCCCAACTACGGCGGGAATGTTGTACCGCTTCGTCTACGAGATGAAGGAAGGTGACGCCGTGGCCTATCCCAGCAAGAAGGATCGGATGATTCACCTCGGGCGGATCATCGGGCAATACGTCTACACGCCGAACGC
>JANRKI010000025.1:0-5967 GCA_033763535.1 Fimbriimonadaceae bacterium
TAGCGCGGCTTGACTTCGCGGATGCCGAGCTCTTTGATCAGCGTTCGGTACTTCGCGATGTCCTTGTTTCGGAGGTAAGCCTCCAGTCGACGGCGCTTCCCGACGAGCAACAGCAGGCCGCGGCGGCTGTGAAAATCCTTCTTGTGGGTGCGCAAGTGGTCGGTGATCTGCAGGATTCGGGCCTGCAAAACGGCGATCTGGACCTCGGCCGAGCCGGTATCGCCCTCTTTCGTCGCGTACTTGGTAATCGTCTCTTGTTTGAGTTCTGGGTTCAGTGGCATGGTGTGCTGGGTGCCCGGAAAATCGAGAACAGCCGTCGCCCATGAACGATCGGCATGCCCGGAAATCCCGCGCGAATTCGACAGGATACCCGCCCGGGCGATCACGCCCTCTCTTCGGTCCGTAGTCTCCGCAAATCGCATCGTCGACCCTTTCGTATACTTGCCGAAATGACGTACGCCGAGCACTTACGCGACCTCCATCGGTCAGTTTCCGAATGGTCCGCTCTGGCGGGCTTTTCGATCGAGAGCCACGGGGATGGCACCGAGCCGGACGAACCGTGGCTCACCATCCATTCCGCCGCGGGACGCGTGACCTTTGAACCTGCCAGCTTCGCGGCCGACCGTTCGCCCACGGTGATTCGAGTGTATGCCTTTCCGACGCTGCGCCAAGTCCAGTTGGTCGGCCCAATCGCCGGTGCCTGGGAGTTTCGATCGACGCAAGGGATTCCGTTTCGCGTGAAGTGGAATCAGACCGGATTCGGGCTCATGATGTCCGATCTCTTGCAGTAATGCAGCTGAACGAAGCACTATCTCAGCTGAAGCTCTTGCAGTCGCAGTACGGTGAAGTAACCCACCGATTGCAGGATGTCCGTGAGCTGTTACCCACCGTAGATCAGGCCTTTACAGTCTTAACCTTCGCGCGGTTCGAGGGCATCCTGACGAAAGTCGGACCTGAGTTGCGCGTGCCGTCGCACTTTTCGGAAGCAGACAGTCTCGCAACCAAGCTGAGTTCAATCGGCAAGCGGCTGGGAATGGATCGACGCTTTCGACAGTACGTCGAACGCGAACTGCTACTGCCGCGAAATCAAGCCTTACACGGTCGACCGCTCCATACCGATTTCAGCACCGTCATCACTTGCGCGAAGCAATTCATCGAGCAGTGTCACTAACGGACCCGCTCGCCGTCACTCCGGAAGCGCCGTCGCTTCGCCCATCCCCAATCCCGCCAGCGAGCGGTAAGCGGAGAGCTTGTCCCGACTGTCCGCAATATCCAGATTCCGCATCGCCAGCTGACCAATTCGATCTTCGGGCCCGAACTCACCCTCGCCACTCTCCATACTCAACCGCTCCGGACGGTACGTCAAGTTCGGCGATTCCGTATCGACAATCGAATAGTCATCCCCCCGGCGAAGCTCGATCGTGACCGTTCCTGTAATGAGCGAACCGACCCAACGTTGAAGGCTATCGCGTAGCATCAGCGACTGCGGATCGAACCAGCGGCCCTCGTACATCAGGCGCCCCAGCCGACGGCCAAACACCCGGTAGTTCTCGATCGTGCCTTCGTTATGAATCCCGTTCACCAGTCGCTCGTACGCAATATGCAACAGCGCCATGCCCGGCGCTTCGTAAATCCCGCGGCTTTTCGCTTCGATGATCCGATTTTCGATCTGATCGCTACACCCCAGCCCGTGTCGCCCGCCGATCTCGTTGGCTCGGTAAACCAAATCGGTGCGGTTGCTAAAGGATTCGCCGTTCAGTTCGACCGGCCAGCCGTCCTGAAAGGTCACCGAAACCCGCTCGGCCTTAATCTCTACCGACGGGTCCCAGTACCGAACGCACATAATCGGTTGCACCAAGTCAATTCCGCGGTCCAGAAACTCTAAATCCTTCGCCTCGTGGGTTGCTCCCCAAATGTTGGCATCGGTACTGTACGCTTTCTCGGTAGAAGCGCGATACGGCAGATCGCGTGCCGCCAACCATTCGCTCATCTCCTTCCGACCGCCCAATTCCGCCACGAACTCGGCGTCAAGCCAAGGCTTATAAATGCGCAATTGCGACTGCACCATCAGCCCGTACCGATAGAACCGCTCAATATCGTTCCCCTTATACGTGCTACCGTCGCCCCAGATGGATACGCCGTCTTGCTCCATCGCCTTCACCAGCATCGTGCCTGTGACGGCGCGTCCGATTGGAGTGGTATTGAAGTACGTCTTTCCGGCGGAACTAATGTGGAAAGCCCCGCACTGCAACGCGATCAATCCTTCGTGCACCATCTGCTCCCGACAGTCCACCAGTCGCGCCAACTCTGCCCCGTACGCTAATGCCCGGTCCGGAACCGACTCAATGTCGTCCTCGTCGTACTGCCCTAACTGACCGGTGTAGCAGCACGGGATTGCGCCTTTCTCGCGCATCCATGCCACGGCAACCGAAGTATCTAGCCCGCCGGAAAACGCAATCCCCACGCGCTCGCCCACCGGCAGATGTGACAAGATTCGCGAAGCCATTACCGTCCCCCTCCCGACACCGCCGAATACGCTTCAAGTGCGGCCAGTAAACACTCTACTGCCCGCGTCAGCCGGGCCGAATCCAGCACATAAGCGATCCGTACCTCTCGCTTACCCAACCCTGGCGTAAGGTAAAAGCCAGATGCCGGTGCCATCAAGACCGTCTCGCCTTGGTACGAAAACTCGCGGACCATCCATTCGCAAAACGCGTCCGTGTCGTCCACCGGAAGCTCGACCAATGCGTAAAATGCCCCGTCAATTCTCGGCACTCGCACCCCCGGAATCGACCGTAATCCGGCCACCAGCGTATCCCGGCGGTGCTGATACTCCGCCCGAACCGCGGCGAAGTAGTCGTCGCCGGTTTCGCGCAAGCAAGCCTCTACCCCCATCATGTCCAGCGTCGGAGCCGACAGCCGCGATTGGGCGAACTTCAGCGCGCTGGCGACCACTGCTTCGTTGCGAGTAGCCAAAAACCCGACGCGGGCACCGCACAGACTAAACTTCTTACTCGCACTGTCCAGCATCACCGCCCGATCGTCGAGCCCCGGCAACTGAAGCACCGAGACAAGCTCCTCGCTACCGTAATAAAAGTCGCGGTACACCTCGTCACCGAGCAGCCAAAGATCATGGGCGACGGCAAGCTCTCCGATCGCCCGCATCGTGTCGGCGCCGTAAGCGGTACCGGTCGGATTACTCGGATTACAGATGATGATTGCACGCGTTCGCGGAGTGATCGCCGCCGCAATCGCGTCCGCCGATGGCAGCGCAAAATCGTCATCAATCCGCGCCGTCAGCGGCCGCAGCGTCACCCCCGCCGTCACCGCAAAACCTGCGTAGTTGGCGTAAAACGGCTCCACCACCAGGGCCTCGTCTCCCGGATTCAGGCACGCCAGCATCGCCAGCAGACACGCTTCCGATCCGCCGTTCGTGACCAAAATCTCCGCCGCACTTACCGAGATTCCGCGCGATTGGTAATGCGCCGCCGCCGCCGCCCGCAGACTCGGAATGCCCGCGCTATGGCTGTACTCCAGCGTCGAAATGGTGGTCTCCCGCACCGTTCGCCAAAACGGCTCCGGTGAATGCACATCCGGCTGACCGATATTGAGGTAGTGCACCCGCGTCCCGCGCGCTTCGGCGGCCAATGCAAAGTCAACGAGTCGCCGAATCGGCGAGCTGGGCATGGTCGCACTGCGTGCGGCAAGTTCTGGCATGGGATAGACCGGGCCAATCGCGCCGGGGCGATCGCTCCCAACTCAAAAAGTACCCGCTCGGTAACCTAGAGCGATGCGCGCGACCGTGTGGGGATCGGGAAGTTGGGGCACCGCCCTCGCCCTCCTCCTCGCCCGAAACCTCCCCGAAGTCCACCTTGTCGGCCGTAATCCGGTCGAAATCGCCCGCCTTCAGACCGATCGCGAGAACGCCCACTACCTCCCGGGCCACCCGCTTCCGCCGAACGTCCACTGCGTCGTCCTTGACGAGGCGCCGAAGTCCACCGACCTCGCCGTTATTGCCGTACCCAGCGGAGCGGTCGCAGAAATCGCCGCTCGCATCCCCGCCGATACGCCCCGCGTCATCATCGCCGCCAAGGGGTTCGAGGTCGGCACCGCCCGTCTGCTGAGCGAGGTCGTTCAGGCGATCCATCCCGCCAGCCACATCGTCATCCTCAGCGGGCCTAACCTCGCCATCGAGATCGCGCGCAACATCCCGACCGTAGCCATCGCCGCCAGCCTGCACGAATCCGCCGCGCTGGAAGTCTGCCGCGCGCTGCACTCGCCGATGTTCCGCGTGGCTCCGTCGGCCGACGTGCCCGGGGTCGAGGTCGCCGGCGCGCTCAAGAATGTGCTCGCCATCGGCGCCGGAATGTCCGACGGGCTGGGCTACGGCGACAACACCAAGGGGGCATTCCTCAGCCGCGGCCTGCTCGATATGGCCAAGGCCGGGATGGCGCTCGGGGGCCAACTCGATACGTTCCTCGGCCCGGCCGGGGTCGGAGACCTCTTCGCCACCGCCGCCAGTAAGCTCAGCCGAAACTATCGGTTCGGCCGGGCCATCGGCGAAGGCAAGCGGCATGACGATGCGCTCCGAGAAATCGGCCAGGTCGTGGAAGGGATCGCATCGTGCGAGGCCGCGATGGTGCTGGCCGATCGCCACCGCCTCGACCTGCCCGTGCTCGCCGCCGTTCACCAGGTCATGCACCACACGCTGACTCCCATGGACGCCGTGTGCAATCTCATGTCCCGCCCCATCCGTCGCACCGACGCCTAACCAATCGCACGTCCACGCAACAAAAATGCGGATCGACCCATGGTTGCCGATCCGCATTCCCGTATGTGTGCATCTGCCACGCAGATGGTTGGCTACCGGAGTACCGCTCCGGCCCGGTGAATCAGCCTCGGAGTGATCCGTGCTGGGGGCTCAATCGCCGTTTTTTTCCCCGGCGATCCAGGTGTTGGCGAGGTTACGGGTCATCGTCAATCTCATGTCCCTGTCCGTGCTGGTCCGCGGGTCCAGCCGCCCGGCGAAGGACTTTCTCGAAGATCGTCGCTTCACATTTGTTAAGACTCCTTAACAAGTCAAGAGGTTTCACCGATTATCGAGAATTTTTCGTGTATTTTTCGCGCCGGTACGCCAGCGGAGTCGTCCCGTACGTCGCCCGAAACCGCGCCGCAAAGTACGCCGGATCGGCGTATCCCACCGCCAGCGCCACCCCGCCGATGCTGAGATCGGTGTGCGCCAGCAGGTCGCACGCCCGCGCAAACCGTTGCGCTTCCACGTATTCCCGCACCGTGTGCCCCGTCTGCCCGCGAAAAAGCCGGCCCAGCTGAGACTCGGAAAGCCCCACCCGCGCCGCTAGCCGCGTGGTCGACAGGTCCGCGGCGAGATTCGCGCGCACGTCGCGCATCACCCGCTCCACCCGACCGTCCACCCCGCCAACCGCCAGATCGCGCGATGCCAACAGCAACAAGCGCTCGATGGCGTTCCAGGCGAGCGGATCGCGCAGCGCGTGCCCGCTGGCGTCGGCCTCGCGCAGCTGCCGAATCGCGCCCTCCAGCCGCCCGTCGCCATCACGGACCACCCGCATCGCCGAATCCGGACTCCAGCGCATCCAGGTCCGCCACTCCGCCCGAATCGCAAAGTGGGCCCAGCCGAAATGCCATGGCCGGTCGCGGAGCGCGAAATATCGGTGCGGTCGCCGGGCCTCCAAGAGCACCAGTTCGCCGGGCTCGGTCACATGCGTTCGATCCGGAGTTTCGATCTGCCCGCCACCGGCCACCGTGTAGAACGCGAGCCAAGTCCTGCTGCCGCCCGGACGTTCCGTGCGGTACCCATACCGCTCCTCAAACCATCCGGTCAGCAGCACCGGGACATCCGGATCGTGGCCCACATCCTGCATGACCGTATTTTCGGGTTTTTTGCGACCGTTGACAAGCTCTGACCGCACCGCCAGTTCCGATTTTTCG
>JANRKI010000026.1:0-21666 GCA_033763535.1 Fimbriimonadaceae bacterium
AATCGCGAGACGCTGGGCCGAATCTTCGATCCCGGTCAGGCTTCGCGGCGACGTCGGACCAGACCAGTTGGTATCGAGGCAGCTGCTTCCGCCGTAGTGTCGCGAGTAGCCTTCCGTGTTAATCGAAAACGTCGTCGTCCATTCCCACCGGTAGGTGTCCGGCGCAAAGTTCACGCTGGGCAAAATGTCGCCCGTGGGTTCGGTAACGGTTTTGTCCCAAAAGATGCTCCGGTTCTTCACGTAAGGCATTACGCGACCTACCCAAGTATTGCCGTTTAAGTAGAAGTTACTTTGGTCCGGGGTGCTAAACCCGTACTCATGGACCGCGAGATCGTCAAAGTCCGTCGAGTACATCTGCAACCCGAGCGCGAGTTGCTTCAGGCCTGAGAGCGAGGCGGTCTTTTTTGCGCTGCTTTTCGCTTCGGCGAAGACCGGGAAAAGGATGGCGGCGAGGATCGCGATGATGGCGATCACGACCAAGAGTTCAATGAGAGTAAACGCGGAGTTTCGTCGCATGGACCTTATCTTTTCGTTTTGATTGTTAAGATGCGGTTAAATCCATGTTAAGGGAATGCAACATGAGGTTCGTTGCGCAAAAACTCGCAGATTCCGCTACGCCGCGATCGATTCGCCCGGGGCGAGGGCCTGCGCCCGCAGTCCGGCCGCGGCGCATCCCTGAAGAAACGTGTCTGGCGTGGCGGTGAGGATCGGGAACGTGGCGTAGTGCACGGGTACCGACTGCCCAGCTCCGATGGCGACCGCGGCCCGAACCGCATCTTCCGGGCCCATCGTGTACCGGTCGCCGATCGGCAAGAACGCAAGGTCCGGACGGTAGCGGGCCCCGATCCACGCCATGTCGCCAAAGTAGGCGGTGTCGCCGGCGTGGTAAACGGTCCGGTCTCCGGCCCGGACGATCGCTCCGCACGCCTCGCCGGCGTAGCGTGACGTCCCGTCCGGCAGGTCGAAACTGTTGCTGTGCTGAGCGTGGGTTAGGGTCACCTTCCAGGGACCGTGTTCGACCGTGCCGCCCTTCCCCATATCGATGAGCCGATCGCGCGGGATGCCGAGCTCCGCGAAGATATTCGCGAGTTCGAAGGCGCACGCCACGGTCGCCCCGGTGGCGGCGTGGAGTCGGAGCACATCGCCGGCATGGTCGGCGTGCCCGTGGGTCAACACGATCAGGTCGAGCGCGGCCGGATTCTCCAGCTCGGCCGGGCAGGCCGGGTTCCCGCGTAGCCACGGGTCGATCGCACAGACCGATCCCTCGACGGAAAGAAACACGGCGGAATGCCCGGCGAACGTGACTTGCATACCGGCATTTTGGCGAGATTCTGCCCGCCGGTGCACCCCATCTTCGACCGAGGCGGACCGGCCCGCGACATCAACGGCTCGCGACCTTACAAACCCGCGACTGAGTCGAAGATGTTCAGGATGCCCAGCCCCAGATTCGGGTCGCTGGTCGGGGTGCTCCGGCCGAGCGCGCTCTGCAGCTCGTTGTAGGTCGCGTTTGGATTACGTTGAACGATCTTCGCGGCGAGCCCGGATACCAAGGGGGCGGCAAACGAGGTGCCCCAACCGCCCGCCCAGCGGTTCCCAGGGAACGGCAGCATCAGGGCTTCGCCGGGAGCCGCGACAAAGGCGACGCTCGGGCCCGCGTTGCTAAACGCGCTGCGGCGACCGTTGTGGCCAACGCTTGCGACTCCGGTGACCTTCGCCAACTGCGCCGGATAGCTCGGCCCGTTCAGACGACCGTTGTTGCCCGCCGAAGCGACGATGATCATGCCGCGTGCGGAAAGCTCCTCGACGCTCCGCTCGAGTTCCGGCGAATACGTCGCCGTGTTCAAGCTGAGGTTGGCGATCTTTGCGCCGCGATCTTCGGCGGCATGCAGCCCGCGGATAACGTTGAACAATCGGCCTGCGCCCGATTGGCTAAAGGCGCGAATCGGCAAGATGCGGACGCCCGGAGCCGCCATACGGATCGCGCCCGCGACCATCGTCCCGTGCCCAAGGCCGCGCGGAATCTGGCTAAAGTTCGGCGCGTTGATGACCTCCGGTTCGAAGTAAGGCGTGTGCCCGTTCGAGAGCTGCGTGCGTTGCATCCCGAGTAGTGGCGTCGTGGTCGGGTTGATCGTGGCGAGAATGTCGCCCGGCAACCCGGTCAGCTCCGACCCAATGCCGCCGTTCGTAATGAAGTCGAATCCGGGGGCCACGGCCGGAGCCAGGAACGGGTGGTTGGGGTCCACGCCGGTGTCGATCACGGCCACGAGCCCGCTCCCGATGCCCTGCGATCGCCAGGAGAGATCCGACTTCACCATGCGGACCGGAACCTGGTCAATCGCGCCAAGCGGAGCCATCGTGCCGAAAAACGCGATCGGCTGGGTGCGCTGAAACGCCGCGGTGAGGGCACTCAACGCGCCGGTCTGCGGCGTGCTGAACGATCGAATCGGCAAGTTGACCTTCTGGTCCAACTCCATGGCAACGTCGCCGTCGGTATCGCCCGCGATCCGCGCGAGTAGCTCCGCCGGGTTGCGGTTCAGCGGGTCGGAGATGTCGTGGATGGGTCGTGCATTGACTGTCGCCACCCGAGTGAGTTGGTAGCGAGCGAGAAACGTGTTGAGTGGCTCGGTCTCGGTGTACCGAAGGATGTATCGGGTTTGGGCGTGCCCCAGGCTCGCCAAGGTGAGGAAGCTCAGAATGCCAATCGCTTTCATGGTAATTCAATGGTGTAAATCGTCTCGTGAAGCACGTCGACGACTTCGATCTCGCGGACCGACTGAGGAATTTCCAGCGTGAATTGGCCGAATTCGTCGCACCACCGTTCCGGACCGCCGTCGACGCGGACCACGATGCCGCGGCCATCCGCGACCTCGACCTGACCCACCAGCGCGACCCGGTCGGACTGGGGAATCTGCTCGCGTCGCACCGAAATGGTGCCGGCCTCCGGGACGTCGGGCTGCAACGCAACCGTGAACGAAGCGTTCGCGAGCTCAGCGTTGCGGTACCCGGCGACCGGGGTCGGTCCGAAAGCCACGAGCCGCCGCAGCCAGTTCGATTCGTTCCGCTGCAACGCGGGAAGGATCGCCTTGGCGCGGAGCCGCGCGAATTCCGGCACGTCCACGGTATGCGCCTCGGCGACCTCTCGCAACAGCGCCACGCGGGCCATCGCCGCCGGATCTGATTCGATCGCACGAGCGTCCGATTCGGAGGCGAGGCCACGGGCGTAGTCCACGAGAGATTGCCAAGTCGCTTGCATGAAAGTTCCTGTGATTCTACGGGCAATCGGGACGGCAAACCTTCACACGCTTCCGCCGGGAATGACGACTTTTTGGCGGATCATTCCTGCGGCATCGTGACGCGGTGCGGCCCGACCGCCCCGTCATCGCTGAACACGGGCCCAAAGACGGCGAATGCGGCCCAATGCTGCGGGTGCGGAAACTGTTCTCGGCACGTGCGATTGGCGGTGGCAAATGCGGCGTGCACCGGCGATTCGGCGAGCGCCGCGTAGAAAGCTTCCATCCACACCACCGCCGCCGCATCGTGGACATCCCAAAGGCTCGCCACCACGCGCGGCGTTCCGGCCACCAAGAACGCCTCGATGAATCCGCTCGCGTCGGAGGTGTCCATGCCGCTGCTGACCCCGGTCGAGCATCCGCTCAGCGTCGCCAAAGGCGCGCGCAATCGGTTCTGCAACACGTCGAACACGCTCAGTTCGCCCTCGCCCAGCCGCATCGCGCTCAGCAGTGGATGATCTTCTCGGGCGATGCCGTGCGCCGCGAGGTGGAGAAACCGCGGCTCGCCGACCGCATCCGGCCGAAACGCGCGCCGAACGGTCACCCCGAACATCCGCGCGATTGCGTCCGCCTCGCGCTGAATCTCCGGGGCCATCGCATCCGGTGCGGCCACCACGCAAGGAGGATCATTCGCCGGAACCCGCGGGGTCGGTGCGACCGCCAGCGCGGCGCTCGGGATCAGGGTCAGCGGTCCGCGTTCGCCCCACGGCTCCGCTTCCACCGGAATCGCGTGCCAAGGAACGACGCCCAACGTGCGGTCGGGGGCGATCGCGACGGCGGTGCCCGGTGGCGGAACGATTGGGCCCAGGCGCTCGCCCAGCGCGGCGAGAAGACGGCGGGCCTGATCGGGGGCGGCACCGTCGCGCCGGGTGAGTTGAAGCCGGAGGTACCGCGCGAGATCCCGCCACTCTCGCACCGAGCCGAGCCGAACCTCTCGCACCTCGGCCCCGGGCGAGATTGTGAAGGCGAACAGCGCACCGTCGTCCGCCAGCAATTCGATGACGCACGCATCCGGGGGTACGGTCGGCAACGTCAGCGAGGGCCAACTCTGGCTCTCCAACGCCTGCCGCCATTCGCGCCATCGCGCCGAAATGTCAGCTTCCAGCCGGGCGCGGGCATCGCCCGACGCCTGGCCCCACGCCGCCCGCAACGCCGTCAACTGAGGGTCGGGCGGAGCCGATTCCGGCGATTCACGCAGTTCCGCCAGTGCCAACTGCTTCAGCCGGAGCGCAGTCATCAGGCGATCTTCGGGCCGCCGCAACGCCCGGAAGCATTGCCGCAGGTCGTACTCGTGAGCGTCCACAAACGCCCGGCGAAGGTGAACATTGGCCTGCGCATTTCGGGCCGCATCGTAGTGGGCGAGAGCGGCGCGGGCCGTCTCCTCGGCCGCCTCCGCGCTGACGTTGGGACTCCGTCGCGCGTACGCCACCCGCAAGCCGGGCGGAACGTCGGCCGACTGCATCGCGTTGCGTAACCAGACCGTCGGTTGGGACCGCGCCGGCAACGCGAGGGCGAGGCGCAGGCGGCGATGCCGAATCTCCGCCACGCGTTCCGGGCTGGCCAAACCGGAATCCGCATCCACCGCCGCCCGGTACGCGGCCGCGAGTTGACCGTCGGCCTCGTACCATTCGGACCACGCGAGTTGGGCGAGGGCCTGCCAGTTTCGGTTTGGCTCTTGCCGCAGACGCCGCCGCGCATCCTGCAGATGGCCGCGCGCCTCTCGAAGTTGGCCCAGCCGAACCAGCGACCATCCCTCCAGCAGGTGCGCCTTGCCGCGCTCGAATCCCGCCTGAAGCCGTGCGAACGTCTCACCGGCGCGCGATGCCGCGAGGCGTGCGTCTGTCCACAACCCGGCGTGCAGCAGAAAATCGGCCTGATCGAGGAGGCAGTGGCCGAGTTCGAAACCCAACGCCTCGGGCAGATCGTCCCGCAAACGGCGGTAGGTCACCAGGGCTTCTCGCAGGTAGCCCTGCCGACCGAGGAGGTAGGTCTGGTTGAGTTCGACTTCCGAAATGAGCGAGGTGAGGGCGTTCGATTCGAACACCGTTCGGGCCCGCGCGTACAACGTTTGGGCGGCATCAAAATCGAGGAGCCCCATGAGGCACACGCCGAAGTTTCGGTACACGATCGCCACGTCTTGCGGGCTGCCCTCGCGTTCCAGCACGGCCAGCGCGCGCTCGTACTCCACCCGCGCCTCGGCCAAACGATCCTGTCGGTGCAGCGCGTTGGCGAGGTTCGCCCGGACCCGCGCCGCCCGCAACGTGTCGCCAACGGAATCGAAGTAGCTCAGCGCATCGGCCGCGACCTCGAACGCCCGCGCGTACCGACTGGCGTACGCGAGTGCCTGCAACATCGCCACCGCCGTCGCCGCGCGCTCGGCCGGTAGTTCGGCGAAGGCCAGTTGCGCTGCTTCGTAATGCGGCAACGCCCGCCGGGCTCGCCCCGCTAGCAGTTGCACGTGACCGAGCACACGTTCGCTTTGCCCGATCGCGAGGTCGCTTCCGGCTCGGTCCGCCAACCGGCGGGCACGGCGGGCGTGGCGCGCGGCAAGGGTCAGGTCGCTCCGAATGCACTCCATCGCGGCGTCGACCAACGCCTGAACTTCACGCTCGAGCCGGATAAGGTCGTCGCCGGTCAAAGAACGCCCCGATCGCGAACGGCCCGCTCGAGCGCGTCGAGGCATCGCTGCCGCGTCATCCCGAGCGACGCCGCCTTGATTCCGAGCGCCTCCGCCACCTCGACGTACGGGCGCGGCGGGTCGACGAAGAACAGTTGTCGAATCAGCTCCTGACACTTTTCGCTGAGGGTTCGGACGGCCGCCCGCAACTGCTCGGCCCGCTCGGCCTGCTCGATGCCCTCCAGGTCGTCGTCGTCGTCCACCAACACGTGGTCTACGGATTCCAGCGGTAGCCCGGAGCGCTCCGACCGCTTTCGGACTCGGATGGCGTGCCGAATCGTCGTTTGGCGGATCCACGGCGCCAGGTAGTCCGACGTCCGCAAGTCGGCCAGCGCCTTGAACAGCTCGATGAACACGTACTGAAACGCGTCGGGCTGGTCCGCCTCGGGCACCCGCGCCGACCGGAGCAACGTGTACACGTATCCCGAGTATCGGTCGACGAGCTCGGACCAGGCCGCCCCGTCGCCCTGCTGGGCGCGCCGCACCAAGGGGGCATCGGTGCTGCCGTCCGATTTTCGTATGAATCCCGACATGCGCTCCCAAAGTCCCCGGTCGACCGACTTGGCCCGACCCCGTAATGCTACTTGGGATCGGACGTGCCCGGCGTCCGAGCAGTTTCTACGAATGATTGGCGTTTGCGTTAACTTTCGGTGAGATTGCATCCCAAGGGTGGATGAAGGTCGCCCTCCTGGCGACCGGGAACCCTGAGATGAAGCACCTCACCCTTACCCTCATGCTGACGATGGCGTCGGCCCTGGCCTCGGCCAATCTCGTGTCGGCGGAACTTTCGAGCAGCGACCTGAACCTGTTCGGCGATGCGGCCGCGAACTCGATTCGCGTGGACCGCACCGCGACCGGCGTTCGCATCGTCGGCCTCAACGGCACGCTGGTCAACGGCCTGCCGAGCGTGGCATTCGTCACCGGACCGCTCGTCAACGTCACCGGTCAACTGAACGGCGGCAACGACACGATCATCTTCAACCGCGTCGGCAACCTCGGCGACGTCAACATCGAGGCGGGTGCCGGCAACGACATCCTGACGATCAACGGCGCATCCTCGCAGGCCAACTTCAACTTTAAGGGCGAAGAAGGCAACGACCGACTCACCGTAAGCAACGGCTCCGCGGCCGGCGACATGCTGCTGGATGGCGGCGCGGGCGCCAACATCATCCGCGCGACCGGTGCGCGAGCGGGCAACAACTTCAGCGCCTACGGCGGTGAACTGGCAGACCGATTCGAGTTCAGCAACATCATCGCCGGCGGCAACTTCGAAACCTTTGCCGACAAGGGGAACGACACGGTGACGGCCACGTCGCTCAGCGTCGGCCTGGGCCTCATCGTCAACACCGATGAAGGCCTTGACCGCGTGTCGATCACCGGCGCGCAAACTGGATCGGACATGCTGGTGGAGACCGGCGCCATGGACGACGTGGTGAGCCTGGCCCAGATCACGTCGCTCGGAAACATCGGCATCAACCTGGATTCTGGCAACGACCGACTGACCGTTACCGCCGTGGCCGCGCAACTGGACGCGATTGCGATCGGCGGCGCGGGCCGCGATGCCTTCGTGGACTTCGGATTCACCGGTGTCACGAAGCGCGAAGTCCTCGAGTTTGAACTCTGACGAGTTCTCGACTTAGGTCGACGAGTCCGAACCTTTCATTTCCCCGGGCCGGTGGGTCCGGGGAATTTTTGTGCCGTCGGACTAGCCGTTGGTGTTCGCGACGACCGGCACTTCCTCAAACGGTTGCACCACCACAAATCCGTCGCCTTGGAAGAGCATCTGGAAGCTTTCGCCGCCGCCACGTCCGAAGAACGACTTCATCGACACGTCGGTGCGAATCTCCGGCGCGAGGTTGGCACTCCACGCGACGGTCGCATTCGGATCGGTCAGCACCGGATCGCCGGGAGTGACGCGCAACGTCAGCGGTCGGCCGTGGGTGACGATGGCCACCATGCCGTTTCCGGTGAGCCGGGCCGAGAACAGGCCTCCGGCCATCATTCCCGCAACGCGCCGGTGCATCGTGATGTCGTAGGTCACCGTGTCTTCGAACGCCAGCAAGTCGTTTCCGCTGACATTGAGGCTTTCCCCGTTCAGCCGCAGGATGGTGATCTCCTTCGCGGCATCGGCCAGATAGACGACGCCATCGCCCTCGATCTTGACCAGCGGCGACATCTCACCCGAGACGGCTTTCATCAGGCTCTTCATAAAGCCTCCTTCCAGCATCCCTTCGCGGTCAAACTTGATGTTTCCGCGGTAAGCGATCATCGCGCCGAGCTTGCTCCAGATGCGGCCGCGCACGCGCGCTTCCAGCATCTTGGAACTTTCGAGCTCGAACACATCGCCGGGGTTGTCGCGTTCGGCCGTAGCCGCTAAAAAGTCAGACAGGCTATGGGTGGGCACCACCGGCGGCACGGCGGGCGGCGGAGTCGGAGGCGTGGGAGGAACGTTCATCCGAATCACCATACAAGATGCTCGCGGCGGACGTTGCAAACGCATCACGCGGCGGGTGGGATAATGGGCGGATGTTGCGGCGCACGGTGAGCGGTCGGTGGTGGATCGGAGCAGGCTTGCTCGTCCTGATGGCCGGGTGCGCAACCAGCTCAGATTCGTCCGGTGCGAAATCGTCGGTCGCGGATGCGCCGGCGGCCGACGCCAAACTGAGCGGGACGCTCGAAGTCCAGGCCTTCCAAGGCGGATACGGCATCGACTTCTACCAAGCCAGCGCCAAGGAGTTTGCGGCGTTACACCCCGATCTCAAGATCGAAGTCAGTGGCTCGCCCCGCGTTTGGGAATCGCTGACGCCTCGCTTTGCGAATGGGAATCCGCCGGACCTGACGTTTCCCGGCTGGGGCATGCGCCACTGGGACCTGGCCGAGGAGGACCAGCTACTCGATCTGGGCCAGGCGCTCGACGGTCCAGCGCATGACGGGAAAGGCACCTGGCGCGAAACGTTTGATCCCCAGATTCTGAAGCTAGGCCAATTGGGCGGAAAGCAGTACACCCTGCCCTACTATGTGATGATCTACGGTTGGTGGTACGACCCAGGCGTCTTTACCAAAAACGGTTGGAAAGTACCGAAGACCTATCCGGAACTGCTGACGCTCTGCGATAAGATCAAGGCCTCTGGGATTGCCCCCCTGACCTACCAGGGCAAGTACCCGTACTACCTGATCGACGGCATGCTGTTGCCCTGGGTGCAAGACCTTGGCGGCATTGCGTCGGTAAACGATCTGCAAAACTTGGAGCCCGGCGCGTGGAAATCTGACGCGGTAAAGGCGGCGCTCCGCCGCATTCTGGAACTGAAAGATAAAGGATTCTTCCAGAAAGGGGCGGCGGCCATGAGCCATACCGAGGCCCAGCAGGAGTTTGTGCAAGGTCGCGCGGCGATGATTCCGTGCGGAAGTTGGCTATACAGCGAAATGAAGGCAACCCTTCCGAAAGGCGCCCAGATGGAGTACTTTTTGCCGCCGGTATCGGATAAGCCGGTGGGTGATCCGAGCGCCGTCCTTATCGGCATCGAACCCTGGATGGTGCCGAGCGGTGGAAAGAATCCCGACGCCGCCATCGCGTTCTTTCGCTACATGACATCGCCGTCGGTGGCGGCAAAGTTTGTGCGCGAAAAGGGAACGCTCACCGCCATCAAAGGCAGCGACGAAGGGGCCGACCTTCCGCCGATCTTGGCCGCGCCGCGTCGCGCATTACGCGAGAGTAAAACCGTTTACGCCGTCCAATTTCGCCACTGGTACCCAAATCTTTCGACCGAACTCGAGAACGCGCTGACATCGCTGATGACCGGGCAAACGACGGTGGACGCGCTCTGCGAACGCGTTGAATCGGCCGCCGAAAAGATTCGCCAGGATCCCAACATCTCGAAGCATCGGGTGGATTAAGGTGAAGGTCGGACGCGCCGGCTTCATCGTTTCGCGGCTCGGCCCGGCAGTGGCAATTTACGCCATCTTCGTGCTGTGGCCTCTGGTTCAGTCGTTCCAGATGTCACTCTTTCGGTGGCGCGGTATCTCGAAAGTCCGACGCTTTATCGGTTTTGAGAACTTTACGACCCTTTCGACGGACCCGATCTTCTGGCGCGCGTTGGGCAATACCGCCATCATGGTTGGCATCGTATCCGCCGTGATGATTGCATTATCGGTTTGGATGGCGCATCTCACCGGCGGAAACCACCCGCTTCAGCGGTGGTCGCGCGGCATCTACCTGCTTCCGCAGGTGATCTCGCTGGTGGCGGTGGCGCTGATTTGGCAATTTCAACTGAATCCTCAGTACGGTCTGTTGACCGATATTCTGGTTCGGTTCGGAGTGGCCGCGCGGGAACCCGGAATCTTGCGTGACCCTCACCTCGCGTTTCCGGCCGTGATGATCGCCTTTATCTGGCACGGACTTGGCTTCTACGTCATGCTGTTTGGGGCAGGACTCAAGCAGATTGATCAGGAGGTTGTCGAAGCCAGCGCGTTGGACGGGAGCGCGAATTGGCACCGTTTTACGCGCATCACCTGGCCGTTACTTTGGTCCGTAAAACGTACCGCGTTGGCTTACCTTCTCATTCAATTACTGACCGTCTTTGCCCTTGTATTCATCATGTCCGAAGGCGGGCCCGATCGCGCCACGGAGTCGCTTGTCTCGTACTTGTACGAACAAATTACGAAGAATTTTCAGTACGGCTACGCTTCGGCGCTCGCCGTGATTCTCTTCTTCTTGTCGATGTTGGCGACCGGTTCGGTGCTGTTCGTGTATCGACGCGATCCGACCGCGGCCCGAGGTTCGAGATGAGACCGTTGCCACTTTCCACGCGCGCCGTGCTGATCCTATACGCGATGACGCTCCTCGTCCCGATCGCGTGGGTGTGCGTCAGCTCACTCAAGACGAGCGCCGAAATTTTCGCGAGCCCGTGGGCGTTTCCGACTACTCCCCAGTGGAAAAACTACGCGGCCGCGTGGTCCGATAACGGTTTAAGCCGATACTTTCTGAATAGTTGCCTGGTCACGGGCGCTTCGCTGGCCGTACTGATTCCGGTGGGTTCTGCCGCCGCGTACGTCTTAGCGCGATACCCCTTTCCCGGCAATCGACTGATCTACACGTTGATTCTCGGCGGAATGATGTTCCCGAACTTTCTGGTCATCGCTCCGCTGACGGACCTTTTACGAAAGTTTGGTCTCATGAACCAGCTCTCCGGATTGGTGACGGTTTACGTTGCGTTCTCACTCGCCTTTACCGTATTCGTGTTGCACGGCTTCTACCAGTCGGTACCGAAAGAATTGGAGGAAGCCGCGCGTTTAGACGGTTGCGATGACGCGCGGCTTTATCGCCGAGTGATGATGCCACTCGCAACACCGGGCCTGGTTGTCGTCACCATCTTTAACGGGTTGGGACTGTGGAACGAGTTCAACCTCGCGCTGGTTTTGGCGAACCAGGAATCCCTGCGCACGCTGCCGGTCGGACTCGCAAACCTGACGATGAGCCGCCAGTACCAGGCGGACTGGGGGTCGGTGTTCGCCGCACTTGTGATCGTGATGGCACCGGCCTTCGCGCTTTATTGGACGTTCCGCGAACGCGTTCAGGAAGCGATGCTCGCCGGTTCGATCAAGTAATCGGTGCGGGCGTTCGCCTCCGTCGGTCGGCTCGCAGGACACGCTGACTTCATCGGCGAACGCTTTCCGATGTTTTGCAATCCGATGGCATAGATTGTTGAGTGAATCAAGGTACATTGACGGCGTGAGAGTCCTGCCGCAGCCACCCAAGCATCATCCATTTCTTAAGTAGCTGTCCGCTAGGCTATACCCGAGTAAGATGTCAGTGCATTCACCATTTGACCTATGGGCGAAGACGAAGAAAGGCTCGGCCGAGTGGCATGCCCTACCGTATCACCTTATCGATGTAGGTTGTAGTGCAGAAGCGCTCTGGGACACGCTCTCAGTCGGCTTAAAAGACCATGTTGGGCGCTGGCTTGGCCTTGATCATGCCCGTGCGGCGGCGACCCTTGCATTTCTGGCGGCCGCGCATGATGTAGGGAAAGCGAACCCGTACTTTCAAGCAAAGGCGTTAAACCATCGGGAGCGCCTAAAGCATTGGGAGCTTATCCAAGCAACAGAGAATCAGCCACACGGGCAGGCGACGTACGCTTTGCTTCGCGCTTGGCTACGCAAACGAACCGAACTCAATCAGCGTACAAGTACCGGAGTATCGGCGGCCGTCGGTGCCCACCATGGGACGTTCTTTTCGGACAGCGGACTTGCAACCTTGGGAGTTAGCGAAGACCCCTGGGGCGGTACGGCACATGAGTTGCTCGAATGGATGGCACGGCTATTCCCGCCTCAGTTCAATAGCCTCTCGCGTCATGACGAGACGGCGTTTGTCGGCTGGCTTGCCGGATTTGTATCGGTCGCGGATTGGATCGGGTCAAACGAGCGGATGGTAGTGTTTGAAAGTCGTGAACGAGACATCACGGCCTATTGCAACGAAGCGCGACATCGTGCCCGTGATGTCATGCGGGACCTCGGATTCGATTGCCCCGAGCGTGGTCACGTATTGCGTGCGCAAGACCTGTTGTCAACGACGACGATCCCCAACGATCTTCAACGCACCGCATCTGAACTCTGCGTTAAGCAGCCTCGCCTGACGATCATCGAAGCTCCTACCGGCGAAGGCAAGACCGAAGCCGCCTTAATGCTCGCGGAAAGACATCGCGCTGATGGTCGCGGGCTGTTCTTTGCGCTCCCCACGATGGCCACCGCCAACGGAATGGTAGACCGAATTGGACTTTATCTTCATCAGGTCTATCCAGATACTACCAAGTACTTACGATTACTTCACGGTATGGCTTGGCTCGTTGAAAGACCAGGTGGAAAAGTCGGTGATCCCGAAGACCAGGACGAATCGGCGGAGGTCGCCGACTGGTTTGCCGGGAGTAAGCGAGGTCTGCTTGACTGGTTCGGCGTGGGGACGATCGATCAACTCCTCTTGGCTGGCCTGCGTTCAAAGCACTTCTTTGTTCGATTGTTTGGGCTCTCGGGAAAAACAATCATTATCGATGAAGTGCACGCCTACGACGATTACATGACAGAAATACTGCTGACGGTGCTGAGTTGGTTGCGAGCGTTAGACTGCCAAGTGATCTTGCTGAGTGCGACGCTACCGTCGGCAAAGCGGAAGCAACTTCTCCAGGCTTGGGGCGTTGAGCCCGTCGTCGAAAGCCCTTACCCACGCATCACGACGGTTTGCGAGCAGCAAGGATTGCAGTCGAGACCCGTTACCGCTTCGACGCGAAAGCCGCTTCACATACGGCCACTTGCCGTTGATGGTGAGAATCCTTTAGCGGTTGCCATGGATCATCTGCTGGAACTTGCACTGAGTACCGGCGGTTTCGCAGTCCTCGTTGTGAACTCGGTAAAGCACGCTCAGGAAGCCTACCGAATTGCTTTGGCTCATCACGGTGCAGCGGTAGTAGAAGTATCGCTCTTTCATGCACGCTACACGCGGCAAGATCGAATGAACAAAGAACAGAAAGTAATGCAGCAGTTCGGCAAACTCGCGACGAGAGGCACGCCTCGCTTGTTGATCGCGACTCAAGTGGTTGAACAATCACTAGACCTAGACTTCGACTACATGGTTTCCGAACTCGCTCCAATCGACCTACTGATTCAGCGCGCGGGCCGGCTGCATCGGCACCTCCGCGACGAAAAAGGGGCTTTACTTGGGTCAGGCCAATCCGATTTGCGGCCCAATCCAGTACTCCAAGTCCTCGTGAAGCACGCTGATCCAGTAGAAGTCGGTCAGGAACACAAATCGGTCTATGCGCCGGCTGTAATTGAAGCCACTCGAAACTGGCTCGGAAAGGGCAGAACCATCGCGCAACCTGCCGACGTTGAAGGGGCAGTAGAAGCCGTCTATGCGCAATCAGAGTTGCACGACGGGCAACAAGCAATCGAACTGAAAGCGATCCGACACGCAGAACGAGTTACCATACCGTTGCCGAATGCAGCGGTACATAATCTGGTGGCAGTAAATAGGCTTTCGGAGGATGTTGAGGGGCACGACCACGCGCTTCGGGCGCACACAAGGCTAGAAGAACTGGCCTCAATGGAGATTACGATTTGGCCTCACGCCACGCCGCTACCGGCTGTTCCGTACCAACCGGATGCTATCCGGAACCTTGTTCTAAATTCAGTGCGAGTCTCGGTGCCAAGGCACATACTGACAGAGTTCCAATCGCTGCCGGAACTTCCTGATGCCCGTACAATTCGGGTCTTGCGCGAGGCGCGTCATTGTCCAATCGACCAAGAAAACAGCTTTGAAACCCCTACGTATCGAATCAGGTATTCATCAGAGATGGGCTTAACCTGGGAACAGCGAGATGGCGAGCTTTCGACTTGATCTAGAGCCGTGGATTCCGGCGGAGTGGGTGGATGGTACTTCGGGCGAAGTCTCGCTCCGGGACACGTTTCGCCACGCGACCCAAATCCGGAGAATCCAAGGCACCCCGCTGGAAGTCGCCGTCCTTTACCGGCTACTCTTCGCAGTCTTTCACCGAGCTTTTGAAATCGAGGAATTCGACGGGTGGACCGAGTCCTGGCATAACCCGACCCAAGCGCTGTCCGCCGCCGAAAACTACGTGGAGCAAATCGGTGCGGACTGCTTTGATCTGTATCATTCAGAACGACCGTTCATGCAGCACCCACAGCTTTCGCCCGGAAAAAAGCCCTTAGCCGTGCTTTTGTTCGATCGCGCACAAGGGAACAATCCCGTCTTCCTCGATGCGAGTCGTGAGCAAGACTTGACTCCGGTCGCATCAAACATCGTTGCGCGTGGCTTACTGGTCAACATGGCGTTCGGAGGCTCGCACCCCGATAAGTCCAACCCGCTGAATAACGGCAAGGAAACAACCATGTATGCGGGCCCGCTCTGCGCCCGACTGGTCGTGATTCTGGAAGGCGCGACGCTCGCCGAAACCCTGTTGCTCAATCGAATCGCGGGTACGCCGATTGGTCGCCCCGCATGGGAAAGACCGCTACCGAGTCGATCAACCAAATCCGCGGCCGAAGGCATCGCTGACCGTTTCACCCGGACGACTCGATTCGTCCGGCTTCTTCCGTCCGAAGATGGTCGGCAGAGCATCTCGTGCGCGTTGCATATGGGGGAACAGATAAACGAGGATGGCGAACCCGAGGACCCGATGATGCCGCTTTACCTGGCCAGTGACAAAAAGATGAAAGTCGCTCGACTCGACGCGGACCGCGCCGTCTGGCGAAGCAGCCACGTATTGCTCAATACCGACAAAGGGAATCCAGAGTTTCGTCCGGCTGCCGCCATGGTCCAGTTCGGTCAATTGTCAGATTTCTACTTGGACCAACCGCCGATCGTTAACCTCCGGGTCACCGGATTTGCCGGAGACGCTCAGGGACCTACGCCGGAGGTGTGGAGAGATGAATCCCTACCGTTCCGCATATCGCTCGGAGACGATACGGCGCAGTTCGCCAAGATCAAGGGTGCGATTGACTACGCGGATAGCGCCGCCGAGAAGCTAAGGGGCAGACTGTTCGCGTTTGCGAAGCGGTATCTGGAAGCATCCATCCCCAATCCTGACTCGAACGACGCGCGTCGACTCGCCGAGTCGCTCTCCCCAAGGCTCGAACCGTTCTGGTCCCGGCTCGCCCACGATGGCGAGCGATTGGGCCTCACCGACGAGATTGCGGCCGAAGACTGGGAAAAGAAGGTGAATGAGGCGTCCGCTCGTGCCTTTGCACAAGCGGTCAATGCGCTTCCGCTCAACGGACGAAGATTACGGGCCCAATTCGATCACGGTGGTCCACACGCTACGAACAAGAAGAAAAAAGGTGGACAACGCAAGGTGAAGCAATGAGCAAAAAGTTTAGCGAGGAGTTCGTCGAATACCTTGTCAAGCTCAAGAGGAGCGAGAACCGCGGCGCACTGGCCGCTCTCCGCAGCGGGCTCGGCAAGAAGCCGGGGCAAGCCACACGGATGTACCCGTACGTCCTCCGATTCATCAATCGAAAGGAACAACGAAACGAGGTGATCGAAGCAACGTTCCTTACCGCATCCCTTTTCGCCGCTTATTCTTCCGACTCTGCGGAACCTCCGGTCGGGAATCTTGGCGCTTCGCTGCGGAAGGCCACCCAAAAACATGGGGAAGAAGGCCTGGCAAAGCGGCTTACCGCCTTGCTCGATGCCGACCGCGAAGACGTACCCAATCACCTGCCCGGGCTTGTATCGTTGTGCGCGTCTGCAAATGCGCCGATCCACTGGGTCGCACTTTGCGAAGATATCCGGAACCTTCTCTCGCCCTACGAAGATGCTCGAGATCACGTCCGACTCGAGTGGGCAAAACACTTTTGGAGCCCAACCCCCGAGGCTGAATCCGATTCAGCCGAACAAGAGAATCGCTCATGACTACTAAAACTGTCGAACTGCACTTACTCCAAAGTTTCCCGCCGTCATGCGTCAACCGCGATGGAAACAACTCGCCAAAGGACTGCACCTTTGGGGACTACCGACGCGCCCGAATCAGTAGCCAATGCCTCAAGCGAGCGATCCGACAAGCTGATGAATTCGCGGAAATTGTTGGCGAAGCCGTCGCCGCCCGGTCAAAGCAAATGCGAGATCGAAAGCTGATCCCGTATCTCCTCGAACAGGGACTAAGCCACGAGGACGCCGAAGCCGCCGCCGATGCGTTTCGACGAGAACTCGCAAAAGACGATAAGAAAGAGAACAAAACCTCCGTCGGACTCTATTTCGGAGATCGGGAGTTGTTCGCCCTGCTCGATGCCCACCGCGCCGGAGACAAGCAATGGAAGCGCGCTGGCGGAGCGAGCTCTGCCGACGTGGCCCTGTTCGGACGGATGCTAGCCGAAGCTCGCGACCTCAACGTCGACGCCGCCGCCCAGGTCGCGCACGCCATCAGCACGCATCGGCTCTCTCAAGAGATGGACTACTGGACCGCCGCCGACGACCTGAAAACCGACGATCCGGACGACGACGCGGGCGCCGGCATGATCGGCGTCGCCGAATTCAATGCCAGCGTGTTCTACCGCTACGCCTGCGTTTCGCTCCCCATCCTGCGGGCCAATCTGCAGGATGACGAACTCGCCGCCAAGACGATCCGGGCATTTCTCGCCGCGAGCCACGAGGCGATCCCGACCGGAAAACTGAACGGCCATGCGCACTCGACGCCGCCGTTTGCGGCCCTGGCCGTGGTCCGACGGAAAGGGATGCCACTCAACCTCTGCAATGCGTTTCTCAAGCCCGTTAAGCCCCAACCCCAGCGGGGACTCGATCAGGCTTCCGTCGAAGCGCTTCTCTCCCACCTCCAAAGCGTCCGCCAGATGGTGCTGATCGACGACGCGGACTACCTCTTCGCCACTTCTGTGCCGGTCGAGAATGCGCCCTCCGGGGTCGAAAGGGTTGCCGGATACCCGGCACTGGTCAGCGGGGTCATGGACCGACTGTGAGCCAACGCGTGCTTTTGCTCCGACTAGAGGCACCGCTCCAAAGCTGGGGCTATCGATCGCGGTTCACCACACGCGATACGGGGCTTGAACCGACCAAAAGCGGCGTCATCGGACTGCTGTGCTGCGCCCTCGGAAGAGACCGGAAGGACAGCATCGATGACCTGCGCAGCTTGGTGATGTGCGTGAGGGTCGACCGTCAGGGGGACTTGCTCAGCGACTACCAGACCGCTGGAGCTGGCACCTTTCGAGGGTCCGAAAAATATTTCGCCCCCACCAGCGACGGTGGCCGGAGAAACCAAGCCATTCTGCTCGAAAAGCACTATCTGCAGGACGCCTCCTTTCTGGTCGCGTTGCAAGGCGACGGCGACCTACTGTCGCGGCTGGCCGAAGCCCTCCAAGACCCCGTGTGGCCGCTCAGTCTCGGCCGCCGATCGTGCCCTCCCGCCGTTCCCGTATTCGTCGGACTACGCCATGGCGCTGCCGACGACGTCCTGCGGACCGAACCGCGCCACCACCGTTGCGACCGAGACTTGCTCCGCCTCATCCGAGAACTGCCCGTAGGCGAATTTACGGGAGAGGCCAGGCGCGATACCCCGCTGGCCTGGCCCGACCGGCAAACCCGCATCTACACGGATCGCTACGTGCAAGAAGAGCTTATCGAGGGCCCCGCGACATGATCCTATCCCGCCTCGTCTTCAATCCCTTGCATGCCGGCGCGTACAAGCTGGCCGACGACCCGTACGGCCTCCATATCCGCCTGTGCGCCTGCGCCCAAAAATGCCGTGCTGAAGGTGCGATCCTCTACCGGTGGGAGGAAGGCCCGGTGCTCCTGGTGCAAAGCGACGGGCCACTCGATTGGAGCAAACTCGAACTACCGCCAAACGCGCTGCGAGGGGAACCGCAGAGCAAACCGTTTGACCCCTCCTTCCGCGTGGGACAACGCCTCACCTTCCGCATCCGCTGTCGGCCTTGCAAAAAGGTCAAAGTGGAACCGGGCAAAAACAGCCGGCTGCGCGCACTCCGAACCGAAGAAGCGCGACTCGACTGGCTCGCCCGGCAGGGCCACAAAGCCGGATTCCTGGTCGAGCACGTGGAAGCGACGCAAGAGGTGTGGCAAGACACCCGGCCATCCCAGAACGAACGCGAAGACATGAGTCTTCGAGAGCGCGTGCCGGCCACGCGGTTCGATGGCGTCCTCGTGGTGCAAAACCCCGAGCAACTACTCGCCGCCGTGCGGCAAGGCATCGGACCCCAAAAGGCCTACGGCTTCGGCATGCTGAGCCTTGGCCGAGCGGACTAACGCAACGCGCGATCGCTCGACTGGAAAAAAAGAGTTTGGTTACCGTTTACCAGTCGGCACGCCCCGCGCCGGTGGGGATGAACCGCAAACGCAATCGCCGACTCATTGATCCGGGAAGCACGACCCACACCCGTGGGGATGAACCGATAGATGCGATCGGTCAAACCCAAGCCCCACGCAAGTGGGAAGCTCCCTCCAACCGGCAACTGTCGTAAAACAAGGGGATGCCTCAAGATCTCACCCTCATCCCAAAACTTCGGGACCGCCTCACCTATCTCTACATCGAACACGCGGTGGTAGAGCGAGAGGAGAACAGCATCGCCTTCTATGCGCAAAGCGAAGATGGCGAACTCACCTTCACGCAAGCACCGATCTGCGATATCGCGCTGCTCATGCTCGGGCCGGGGACCAAGCTCAGTCACCGCGCGGTCGAAATCCTGGCCCGAAACAACGTTCTGGTCGCGTGGACCGGGGAAGAGGGCGTTCGGCTCTATGCCTTTGGTACCGGAGGGACGCACTCTTCCGCGCGACTCCTGAAGCAAGCCGAGTGGGTGTCCAGTCCCGAAACCCGACTCGCGGTCGTTCGCAAGCTTTACGGCATGCGATTCCCTGAGGCCACCGATCCGGACGTCACCATCGAACAGTTGCGAGGCAAGGAAGGCATTCGGGTGCGCCGCGCGTACGAACAAGCAAGCCGGACCTACGGCGTGGAGTGGACCGGCCGCAACTACGATCGAAACAAATGGCAAGGCTCCGATCCCGTCAATCGTGCTCTCAGCAGTGCCAATGCCTGCCTTTACGGCGTGTGCCATGCCGCCATCCTAAGCCTCGGGTTCAGCCCGGCCATGGGCTTTATTCACACCGGCAAGCAACTCAGTTTTGTGTACGACCTCGCGGACCTCTACAAGCTCGACCTCAGCGTTCCCGTGGCGTTTTCTGCCGCCGCCGAAGGTCCCGAAGACATCGACCGACGGGTTCGCCACCAGCTTCGCGACCGTTTCCGTGAAACAAAGTTTCTCGCCCGCGTCGCCGACGACCTGCTGGCAATCTTTGGCCCCGACGATGAAGAAGCGGATACGTACGACGACGACCCCGCGCTCCCCGGAAAGCTGGTGGGCGGAGCGGAAGGCGGCGTGGCCTACGGTGAGGAAGGCGCATGGTCGTCCTAATCGTCACGGCGGTCAAACCGGGGCTAAGGGGCGAACTGACGCGCTGGATGATCGAGCCCCAAGCTGGCGTCTTCGTCGGAAACCTCACCGCCCGCATCCGCGACAAATTGTGGGATAAGGTGGAACGTGAGGTCACCACCGGCTCCGCCGTGCTGATCTACTCGGCCCGTACTGAACAAGGATTCGCGGTCCGGGCCCATGGTGATCGTAAACGCGTTCCCGTTGATTTCGACGGACTGACCCTCATTCAACGGGTCGTGGAGCGTAAAGTCCGATAGCCCCTTGACAATCGTATCGCGAAAAGTACAAATTTTCAGGTGTTTCTTGTGCACGCCCCACGCCCGTGGGGATGAACCGTTGTCCAAGTCCGGCTTGGTGTCACGCCAGAAGCACGCCCCACGCCCGTGGGGATGAACCGGCGTAGATGTTGACCCTTGATGGGTCTACCGGGCACGCCCCACGCCCGTGGGGATGAACCGGTCATCGCTTGCGTTGCGGGTTGCCCCGCGATGCACGCCCCACGCCCGTGGGGATGAACCGGCCGAATGCCTTAACCGGCGTGACGGTGACGACGCACGCCCCACGCCCGTGGGGATGAACCGTGTGCCGTTCGATTGGAGCCTTGCGCTCGGCCGCACGCCCCACGCCCGTGGGGATGAACCGGTGCAGAAGTGTTCGGTAAAACGCAAAATCAAGCACGCCCCACGCCCGTGGGGATGAACCGTTGTTACACCCTTGTCTGCCTCGTCCGGCTCAGCACGCCCCACGCCCGTGGGGATGAACCAGGAGCACAGCGCGCCGATCAGCTGCTCGTCGAGCACGCCCCACGCCCGTGGGGATGAACCGACCGCGGCTTGCGGGCGGCGGTGGGGCAAGTCGCACGCCCCACGCCCGTGGGGATGAACTGACCATCACCCCAGAGGAAGACATGCTCCAGACGCACGCCCCACGCCCGTGGGGATGAACCGATCGTATTCGTCACCCTGCGAAGGTTGGGACGGCACGCCCCACGCCCGTGGGGATGAACCGGGCAGGGCGTCGGCGGGCGATCACGGCACCGCGCACGCCCCACGCCCGTGGGGATGAACCGAGACCATCACGATTACGTGGGAGGTAGACCGCGCACGCCCCACGCCCGTGGGGATGAACCGCCGGGTCCGAAAAAAGTCGAAAAAGTCGGCGAGCACGCCCCACGCCCGTGGGGATGAACCGCTGGTAGATTGCGACGCCTTCCTCGATCAGATGCACGCCCCACGCCCGTGGGGATGAACCGGCAGGATCGGCCCGAAATGCACCAGTTGAGATGCACGCCCCACGCCCGTGGGGATGAACCGCCTTGGCCGGGAAACTCGCTGAACTACCCGATGCACGCCCCACGCCCGTGGGGATGAACCGCTACACACCCAGAAATCGGATGCTTTGTAGCAGCACGCCCCACGCCCGTGGGGATGAACCGCCTTTGTTGCGGGCTCGCATATTTACGGTAAGGCACGCCCCACGCCCGTGGGGATGAACCGGGCGTGTTCTTCGTGGCCGCTCGCCACGGGTTGCACGCCCCACGCCCGTGGGGATGAACCGGCGTCATTTTGGACGCAGACGGAACAACGGCCGCACGCCCCACGCCCGTGGGGATGAACCGTAAACCCGGTCGGCGATTCGCTGAACGAGCGGGCACGCCCCACGCCCGTGGGGATGAACCGGATGATCGAACATCTCATAGAGACCACCCACGGCACGCCCCACGCCCGTGGG
>JANRKI010000027.1:0-17694 GCA_033763535.1 Fimbriimonadaceae bacterium
CATGGCGATCCTTGACGCGCTGATTTTCAACGGCCCGTTCGTCCGCATGATGGGCAACCTGTACGAACGCTACAGCAAAGTGCTCGCCAAACGCTACACCGGCCAAGACGTGCTCGAAGCGCTGCCGACGCTGAACGGCGATGCCACCGCTGCCGTGCGCGCGACGCTGGAATCATCCCGTCATGCCATTCCCGCCGAATCCGGTGCCGTATCATCCGCTGGTGCGAGCGAGGCGGCAAGCCAAGAAAATCGCGCGGAAGACCGGTCAGCGGCGCGATAGCTCGCCGCGCTCCGCCTGAACCTCTTGCGCGAGTTGCAACACCTTGGCCGCGATATCGCGTGCCGCATGGGGCAACCCCGCTCGCGCGGCACTGGCCGTCATCTGCTCCAACCGCCCCGCGTCTCGCACCAGCGCGTGCGCCTCGCGTTCGAGATCCTCGTTCGTGGCCGTGATCATGCCGATCCCTTGCTCCACCAGATACCGCGCATTATCCTCTTCTTGCCCCGGAATCAGGAACGGTTCGTGAACAATAAACGCCTTCCCGGCCGCCAGCGCTTCGCTGACCGTGAGCCCGCCCGGCTTTCCGATAATCACATCGCTCGCTTGCATCAGCCGCGCCATGTCGGTTACCGGCACCCGCCGCAAGATGCGAACTTCCCGCGCGACGCCCTTCAGGTTCAAGCCCGTCAACTTCTCGTAAATCCGATCGTTCCGACCGCACACGATGAGCAGTTGCAGGTCCGGAATCGTGGTCAGTGCCTCCACCGCCCCCACGAAATCCCCCGCGCCGATGCCACCCGCGGTCAGCAGCGCCGCCGGAAACCGCGGGTCTAGCCCCAGCGCGGTCTTGGCATCCGCCACCGCCGGACGCTCGCCGAACGCCGCGTGGACCGGAATGCCCGTGATTGAGTGCTTCGTCCGAGCCTCCGGCATCCGCTTCGACAGCTCCTCGAGCGACCACGGCTGAGGCAAAAAGAACCAATCTGGGTTACCGCGCTGCCACATGAGGTGCGGATACAGGTCGGTGACCACCACCGCAATCTTGAAGCCCGTCTCTTCCCGAATCTCGCTCAGCTTCGGCTGGGGCAACGAGTGCGTGCAGACCACCACATCCGGCGCGTACGCCTCGATGAAGTCCTCCAGCCGCTTCAGAAACACGTTGTCCGCGAACGTCTGCACCCGAAACGCTAACCCCTTGCTATCGCTGATGCGGTACAGCCAGCCCCACGCCTCCGGGGCCGAACGGACCGTCGCCTCGTACCCGCCGCCGTACCACGTGCGAAACGCGACCGGCGCGTAATCCAGGCCGTCGATGATCTTCGCCTCCGCACCCTGCTCCTTGAGCGCCGCTTCGACTGCGACCGCCGCCGAGATGTGCCCGTTACCCGTGGATGCGTGAATGATGAGGACCCGGGGCTTCATTGCTGTTTCGGGAGGCGCAGCGCAAGCCACACCCTCGTTCGATGGTACCGCTGAAGCATCGCCAGGTAGCTGTCCAGCAGGACCAAGAGGCTGCTGTAGGCCGCCATCCAGTACTTCCCTTCCGCAAAAAAAGGCACAACGATGCAAAAACCGAGGATCGCCGCGATGAGATGAATCTTCTCCGCCGCAATCGTATCGTTGACGAAGTTGTACAGACCGATCTTGCTCGCCCGCTCCCGCGTCGGACCGCCGCTCAGCCGCTCCACAAACTTCGCCACCCGCTTTCGAAACCACTCGAGCCCGAGGGCCAAATAGAACCGATCCGTCTCAAACGGGTACGGGCAAAAAATCCCCTTCGTCACCGGTGGCTCCGGCTCCGGAATGATCTGCTTCAAATCCTCATCCACCCGCCCGCCGAGTATGGCCAGCCACAGCAGGAGCCCCTTGTAAAGCTCGGCCAAAATGCTGACGACGTGGAACGTGGTGAGCAACAGCAACACGCTTACCGTCAGCCAGTGCGGATTCTCCTTAACTCCGATGGTAATCGGAATGTAAGTCGCCAGTCGGATCGCATTTGCCGCCGCGTAATACCGGCAATCGCGCACCCCTTTCTGATAGCTCTCCCCGCTGAGAATCGTGCCCTTCGCGATATGCATCGCCTTCGGCAACTGCTGCCATTCCGGGGCCAAAAACGTGTAGAACTGCCGCACCCCGAGCAGTTCGAGGAGCCGCGCCGAAAATACCAGCGGGTGGCCAAGGCTAAACTTTCGCAATGTCTGCTCGCTCGCCGATGCGCCGGGTTCCTCTGCCGAACATTGAAGTAACGGATCCATTTTGGTCGACGCGACAGCGCATCCTTGCGGAGATTTCGCTGCCATTACAGTTCGAACATCTCGAACGAACCGGGCGCCTCGCCAACTTTCGACGCGCCTCCGGGATTGAACCCGGAAACCACGACGGTTTGTATTTCAACGACTCCGACGTCTACAAGTGGGCCGAAGCCGCCGCCCTCGCGCTTTCCCATCACGCCCATCCCACCCTGCGCGACCAACTGGACCAAGTCGTTACCCTTGTCGAATCCACTCAGCTCGAAGACGGATACATCAACACGTATTTTCAGCTTGGCCGCCTCGCGGAACGCTGGACGGAGCTGTACGAAAAGCACGAGATGTACTGCATCGGCCACCTCATCGAAGCCGGCGTCTCCATGGCGGAAAGTCTGCGCGAGGACCGGCTGCTTCAGGTCGCCATCCGCGCCGCCGACCACGTGCTCGCCACGTTCGGCCCGAACCTGCGCCCGGGCTACTGCGGCCACCCCGAACTCGAACTTGCCCTCATCCGCTTATCCGCCCGCACCGGCGACGCCCGGTACCGCGACCACGCCCGCTGGCAGGTGGAATCGCGCGGCCACCGACCCTCACCTCTCGAGGCCGAGTTTTCCGCCGGGAACATGCGCCACTCCCTGTTCCTGAAGGACGGCGCGTATTCGGGCGAATACGGCCAGGATCACCGTCCGATCCGCGAGCAAGAGGATGTCGTCGGTCACGCGGTGCGCGCCGTGTACCTGTTCGCTGCCGCCACCGATCTTTCGCGCGAGGATGAAACCCTCCTCCCTTCCCTGCGCACCGCCTGGCATCGCCTCGTCACGCGCCGCATGTACGTGACCGGCGGCATCGGACCCAGCGCCGCTAACGAGGGATTCACCCGCGACTTCGACCTTCCGAACGCGTCCGCCTACGCCGAAACCTGCGCCAGCATCGGCCTGATGATCTGGGGTCGCGAACTGCTGGAACGCACCGGCGAATCCGACTACGCGGACGTCATCGAGCGTGCCCTCTATAACGGCGTGCTAAGCGGGATCTCCCTCGATGGTCGCACCTACTTTTACGACAACCCGCTCGCCAGCGACGGTTCGCATCTGCGCCGCGAGTGGTTCCACTGCGCCTGCTGTCCGCCCAATATCGCCCGCACCATCGCCAGCGTCGCTCAGTACGCGATCAGCGAAACCGAGGCCGGGGTCGCCATCCACCTTCCCATCGGCCTCAACGCCGAACTCAGCTGGGGCCAAGTTCAAGTAGAGAGCAACTATCCGTTCCAAGGCAAGTTCCAGATTCGCATCGCATCGCGGATCGAGACGGCCCGTGAGGTCGCCGTTCGCATTCCGGACTGGGCCGACGAAATCGGTTTCGAGATCGACGGCGCGGAAGAAGCGGCCGAGTACCGCGACGGCTACGCGGTCATCACCCGCGTCTGGCGCCCCGACGACGTCCTCATTGTCGACCTCGAACTCGCGCCGAAGTGGGTCGAGTGCCACCCGCATGTCACCGATAACGTCGGCCGCATCGCGCTGACCCGCGGTCCGCTGATTTACGCCGCCGAATCGCCGGATCTCGGCACCCATCCGGCCGCCGTCAGCCCGATCGCCGAAGCCGAAATCGTCGAAACGCAAATCAAGGGGTTGCCCGGTCTCGTCGCGCTCCAAACCGAAGCCATCGTGACCCGCGACGGCTTCCCGGACGCGCTCTACGCCGAACTCGGAACCATCGAGTCGGCGGACCAAGACGTCAAGTTCATCCCCTACTTCGCTTGGAACAACCGCGGACGCCATCCGATGGCGGTGTGGATGCGTCGCGCCTAACTGCGTCCCGCGGAACCTACCCGCCGACGTTGTCGGGCTGAAGAATCGGGGTCCACTTACTGCTCGGCATGTAAGTGGTCTCCGCCGCGCGGGCCAGAAAAATGCCGATCGCATCGCCAAACTCGCGCGCCGTAAACTGATCCGTCTTGCGCGTCGAGACCGGTCCGATCTTCGCCACGAATCCCGCCCGCACCAGCTTCGCCAGCCGCGGATCGCGCGTTGCCAGTCGGGCCGCGTCAAACTTCACCGCCGTCGGCGTACTCCGTTGCTTTGGCTCGATCATCGTGTGCCACCGCGCAAACGTGCCGACGATCTGCGCCCGGGTCACCGGCTTCGTGGAATTCGGGACATCGCTCGTGGCCGCGCCTGCGATCTTCAGCCGGGTGCGCAAGATCGCCTCGTACCGCAGGAAATTCCTCCGCGCGTCGGCCTGAGTCACCACCGGATCCACCGTCGCGGCAGGCTTGGGCTTAAACTTCGGTGCCTTGTCCGAATCTCCCGCCTGTCCCGGCGAAATGAAGCCCGGCGAAATGACGCCTTGCGCGAGCAAAGGCGACCACCACACCAGCCCGAGTACCGCCGCGAGATAAGCCATCAGATGGACGTTACCGCGCCGCTCGTCCGGATCGCATCCAAATCTTCGAGGGCTCGCCCGGTCCCGATCGCCACGCAGTTCATCGCGTTCTCCGCCACGCGCACCGGAATGTCCGTCGTCTCACTCAGCAACCGGTCCAAACCGCGGATCAGCGCGCCGCCGCCGGTTAACGTGATGCCCCGCTCGATCACGTCGCTCGCCAGTTCCGGCGGGGTTTCCCCGAGCGCCTGCCCGAGCTTCTCCGAAATCTGCCGGATCGGTTCCGCCAGCGCGTCCCGAATCTCTTCGCTGGTGATCTCGACCGACTTCGGCAGTCCCGCCACCATGTCGCGCCCGCGAATCTCCATCCTTAGTTCGGTCTCCAGCCGGTACGCGCTCCCGATCCGAATCTTGATGTCCTCGGCGGTCGGCTCCCCGATCATCAGGTTGTACGCATTGCGAACGTGCCGAATGATCGCCTCGTCGAGCTTGTTCCCCCCGACCCGCAGGCTCACGCTCAGCACCGGCCCTCCGAGCGAAATCACCGCGATGTCCGTCGTGCCGCCGCCGATATCCACGACCATGTTGCCGCCCGGCTGACTGATCGGCAGGCCCGCCCCGATCGCTGCCGCCATCGGCTCTTCAATCGTCATCGCGCTGCCCGCGCCGGCTTCCCGCGCCGCCAACATCACCGCCCGGCGTTCGACATTCGTCACGCCGCTCGGCACGCAGATCAGCGTGGTCGGCTTCATCAAGAACGGAAGCGGCGAGTGGCACGTCTTCCGGATGATGTACTCCAACATCTTCAGCGTCGTCGTGTAGTCCGCGATAACGCCGTCCTTCAGCGGTCGGATGGCCTGAATGTTGCCGGGGGTACGACCCAGCATCTCCCGCGCTTCCAACCCCACGGCCAGCACCTTCCCCGTGGACGCGTTAATCGCCACGACGGTCGGCTCGGAAAGGACGATGCCTTTGCCACGACGATAGACAAGAATGTTGGCGGTACCGAGGTCGATACCGATTTCGGGGACAAGTTTCAAATTGGCGTGTCGGTCCTGAAGAAGTGATAGCCCTCGTCGATTTCGTGGCGTTCGATGATTGCCCCGAGTGACGTCAGCGTTTCCTCCAGTTTCTCATATCCGCGGTCAATGTAGTTGACGTTACGGATCGTGGTTTCACCTTTCGCCGCCAAACCGGCCACAACCAGGGCCGCCCCGGCCCGCAAATCGCTCGCGGAGACCGTCGCGCCCGTCAACTGCGGCACGCCTTTGATCACCGAAGTCCGGTCGCTCAGGGTGATATCCGCCCCCATCCGGTTGAGTTCCTGGATGTGGCCGATCCGACCCTCGTACACCGTCTCCTCGATGATGCTCACCCCGTTCGCGAGGCTCAGCAATGCGCACATCGGCTGCTGCATGTCCGTCGGAAACCCAGGGTACGGCATCGTCTTGATCGAAATCCCGTCCGGAGCCCGGTCCGCGCGCACCCGAATCCAGTCCACGCCCTCTTCGACATCAATCCGCGCTTCGCGGAGCTTGTTCACCACCGGCGTCTGCGTCTCGGGCAGGATGTTCTGCGCGGTCACATCTCCACCCGTAATCGCTCCGGCAACCAGATACGTCGCCGCCTGAATCCGGTCCGAGGGAACCCGGAACGTCGTGCCGTGCAGTTCTCGAACGCCGGTCACCGTGATCGTCGCGGTTCCGGCCCCCTCGATCTTGCCGCCCATGCTGTTGATGAAATCGGCCAGCGTCACGACTTCCGGCTCCATCGCCGCGTTATGAATCGTCGTGTTGCCGTTCGCCAATGCCGCGGCCGCCATCAGGTGCTGAGTCGCCCCCGGCGAAGCGTAATCGAGGTAGATCGTTGTGCCTTCCAGCCGGTTGGCGCGCACCGAGTAGATGCCGTTCGAGAAATCGATCTCGGCACCCAACTGCTCCAGTCCGCGGATGTGATAATCCACCGGGCGCGCGCCGATGCGACATCCGCCCGGAGCCGGCATCACCGCCTCGCCCAGGCGCGCAACGAGCGGGCCGAGAAGAAAGAACGACGTGCGAATCTGCGACGCCAAGTCTAAGTCCACTTCGGCCGGCCGCAAGTGGCTGGATTCAACAATGAGTGAACCTTCGCGCCAAGTAATCGTTGCGCCAAAGGTCTCGAGAATCTTTGCCTTTGTCCGAACGTCCGCGATATCGGGAATGTTCTGGAGCACCGTCACGCCGTTTGCGAGAACGACCGCCGAAAGCAAACTGAGAGCCGAGTTCTTGCTCCCCGAAACGTCAACCGAGCCGACGAGCCGCTGACCTCCTTGTATCTGTAGAACCTGCATCTGGACCTAAACCTGCCTTCCGTGGTGGTTAAGCTGCTCGCATTGTAGCGGGAACATGAATGAATGGCAAGTGTACCGCTCGGTAATATTTCGTCCGTACCGGGAAAAGGGGACATTTGAGCCTAACATGCCCCCCAAACCGGTCGAATCAGGCGCGGATTTCGTACGGCTCGCCGCCGCGGGTGAACTCTTCAAAGAACGGCAAAAACATCTGCCAATCGTCTCGCCCTTGCGCCTTCAGGTACAGCGGCAAGCTCAGATACGGAATGAAGTGCGGACGCTTCGGCTTACGCGCCAACTTCATGTGCGCCTGCTGAGGCGTCTTGTCGCCTTTCTTCAGATTGCACTTGCGGCAACACGCCACCAAGTTGTCCCACGTGTGCGGTCCGCCGCACCATTTTGGAATCACGTGGTCGATGGTCAAGTCCTTGCCCTTGCACCCGCAGTACTGGCACGTGTAGTTGTCCCGCGCCAAAATGCTGTGCCGCGACAATCGAAGCTGCGGCATCGGACGTCGAACCTGATAGCGCATCTTCACCACGCTCGGCGCCGATAACTCGCCCGAAGGCGTGCGCACGGGCGCGTCGCGATGCTGCAACACCTCGGCCTTGCCCAAGATCATTAGGCTCAGCGCGCGTCGAAGCGAACACACATTCAGCGGTTCGTAATTACTGTTCAGGACCAATACATCGTGACCGGCCATGGCTTTGACTCCTTCGTGTTTAAGCGATTGCGGAACCGACGGAAACGCCGTCGGTGGCGGACAAGGGGCCTCGTGCAACAAAAAGGCCCGGGTGGCAGATGCACACACGGGCCTGGGCGGTCGTCATGGGTTGGCCACGACGTATCGCGGTGTCTCCGGTCACCGGAGTCCACCAGGCACGTATGCAGTGAATGGTTGAATCGAGCGTCATGCGCGTATGAAATGATACGGACAAACCGCCCCTATCGCATCAAGTTTTGGCGCAGATTTGTTAAGGTTTCGTTAAGACGCTTGTGCACCGGGTGCTCCGGATCGGTAATGCCCCACGCCTGAACCACGCAAGCCGCCACCACGCCGCAGCACGCCCCCGCCAAGACGTCCGTCGGCCAGTGCACGCCTCGGTAAACCCGGCTGATTCCCACAAGGCTCGCCAAGAGTAACCAGCCCAGCCGCTCCGGCCATCCCGCCGCGGACCCCCGCAACAAAATGACGGTCACCGCCACCGCGAAAGACGTGCTCGTATGCCCACTGGGAAAACTGTTCGCCTTGAACTCTTCGTGCGGCACCACGAACCAAAGGTTGCTCGGACGATCGCGCGGAATCAGCCGCTTGGCCAACTGCGCCAGCGGCAACCCCGCCACCACGATCGCCACGATGAGCGGAAACGCGTAATGCCGCGTGCCCTCCCGCCGCGCGAAACCCAGGCACAGAGCCGCCTGAACCCCACCCAGCCCCAACACGCTGAACGCCAGAAACACCGGGTCCAGCCACGGCGACGCCCACTGAACGTGGATGAGTCGGAGCGCGGTCAGGTCGAATGCGTGCATCGTCAAGCGCCGAGCACGGTCACCGAGACAATCCGGCGTTCCATCACGCCCTTCGGCTGCGACCGCGCCTTCTCGATTCGGGCGCGCAAGTCGTCGATCCGCTTCGTCACCTCGACGACCGGTTTGGCATCCTCGTAAAAGTCCTTCAGCAGACCCTCGCGCTGGATGATCAGGTCTTCCATCTCCGACTGCAACTTCGCGACGTCCTCCGCCGGAACCGTGACCTTCGATCTCGTCATCAAACTCGGTGCCGAGACGCTACCGTACGCACCGATACTGCTTCGCAACTTCGTCACGAAACTGTTCGCATACTCCGCCCGGACCGAGAACACGAAGCTTCGGCCGCGCTTACCCGGCGCTCCCGCCAACTCGGTGTCCGCGATCGTTTCCGCCCGAAACTGACTCGCCAACGACGTGACCGATCGGGCCAACTCCTCGAGCGGCGGCGCGGAAGGATCATCGGTTGGCATCGGCGGATTGAACGGCGCAATCTTGCCCTGAATCGGCGATGGCAGCCCTTCCAACCGCTCCAGAGGCACCGCGCCGCCGGCTGGCCGATCCGTGCCGCCCGCTCGCGAACGGTACTCCGCTTCCGCGCGTTCGCGAGCACGTTCCGGCGTCGCCAAATGCGGCACCTTCGGCTGCGGATACCGGGTCACCTTGTCGGGGATCACGCCGACGGGCCCCAGAGTGGCCGATCCCGCCGCGCGCTTCGTCGCCATCGGTGCCTTCAGCACTGATTCCGGCGTCGGCATCGAACCCGCCACGGAACCGTCTCGGTTCGAATCGCCCGCGTACGGCTCCGCGCCATCGCTCTTGGTGGCAACGGAACCCTCCGCCACCCCGGACATCTCGCTCAACGTTCCGCTGGCCTGCGCTGCCTTCGTTCCGGCTTCCGATGCCGTGTTCAGCAGCGCGGGCAACCCGCCGCCGAAGTACACCTGCGGCGCAAAAATGAGGATCGCAACGCCCGCCGCCAGTCCAAACCGAACGAGCATGCTAACCGGTCCGCGCCACGTCGGACGGTTCGCCGGATCGTTCAGCGACATCAGCGTGCGCTCTTTGCCGATCACCATCGTGGGCGCCTCATCGCGCAGCGCCGCCGAAATCCCTTGAAAGTCCAATCGCATCGCCTCCAATTCCGCGGACGTCGGCTCTGCCTCAAACGATGCGCGTTCCGTCGGCGACAGCTCGTCATCCAAGTACGCCTTCACGTGCTCGTACGACTTGAGATCCTCGCTCATGCCTTGCCCTCCGCCGATTCCGTGCCGCTTTGCGTGGACTCGCTGCCCCGCAGCTGAGCCCGCAGGTTCGCGAAGGCGTGGAACAGCCGAGACTTCACCGTCCCGAGCGGTACCCCCACCACCTGCGCGATCTCCTCGTACTTCAACCCTTCCATTTCGTGAAGAATCACCACTTCCCGATGCTCGTCCGAGAGGCTCGCGAGCGCGTTACTCAGGACCCGCCGGTTGATCCACTGCGCCTCCGGACACTCGCTGCTCACGTTGGACTCCACAAACTGTAACTGCACGTGCAACGAGCCGCGCTTGCGAAGAATGGTCCGGCACTCGTTGTTCGCGATCCCGAGCAGGAATGTGCGGACCGAGGACTCAAACCGAAAGTTTCGGTACACCCGTTGCGCGGTGAGAAAGGTGTCCTGCGCCGCGTCGGATGCCCAATCAATCCCGACCCGTCGTACGCAGAACCGATAAACGGCGTCGTAGTGGTCCCGCACGAGGTCGGCCATGGTCGGCCGCGCCTGCACCCCGGCCCCCAGGCTCGATTCAAACGTTTCACTCATCTGCTGGGTGCCACTCCGTCTCCATTTTGTTCAATCGCGCCCGGTCCGCAATAGGTCGCTGCGACAGATTCTCAAAAAGCGCGGTATCACCTAGAGAACCTATGTCCGTTCCCGCGACCGATTGGCTGGCGTCCGGAGGCGCGTACACGGTACTCATCATCCAGACCGCCGTGGCCGCCATCGTCGGTAGCGTCATCGGATTTCGCATCGGGATGCAGGCCAAATCGGAGGGCGAAGGTTGCCTGCTCGCGATCCTCAATCCGCTCCTCGCGCTGCTCGGTGCCGGACTGGGGTTCTTCAGCACGCCGTACCCCTCCTATCTCCTGACGTCACTCGTTGGCGCGTTGATTCTTCCCGCGATCGCCACCGCCGGATTCTCGCGCATCATCACCCGCCGACGTTAAACTGCCGCCGCCCGCCATCATCTCCCGAACGTCCGGAGACGTAGAATAGGCCGTGACTCCGCAAACGGCCTCAACATCCCCTGCGGCACCAAGCCCCGCGCTGGCCCCCACCGCCGAAGAGCAGTCGCAACGCCGGGCCGTCCTCTCCCGCGTCCTCGAATTCATTCATTCGAACCGCACGATCAAACTGCCTCCGCTCGATCCCACGGTCAGCCGCCCCAGCGACACCTTTGCCCTCGTCAACATCGGGCACGAGCCGAACGAGTTCGCCGGGTCGTGCGGACCCTTTCGGTACCAGTTCGAAGGCGAGGAGGACCTGCTTCACCTCCTCATCACGCGGCCGATTCCCGACGCCGACCCGGCCGAAATCGCAGTGGCGGAGGGTCAAGCCGTCGCCGCTTGGGTACTGGATGGCGTCCCGCCCGCGCTCGTTTGGCTGAAGCCGGGCAACCTGTCGATTCACTTTTACGTGGGCCACGACGATCTGATCGGAAATCTGAAGGTTTGAACCAGTTCGCCGACGCGCTCATCGCCTGGTACGAGGCGAACGGTCGCGATCTGCCCTGGCGCCGTACCCGAGATCCGTACGCGATCTGGGTCAGCGAGATCATGCTTCAACAGACCCAGGTCGCGACCGCGCTGCCGTACTACGAACGGTGGCTCGCCCGCTTCCCCACCGTCGAGTCGCTGGCCGCCGCGCCGGAAGCGGACGTGCTGGCCCTCTGGCAGGGCCTCGGCTATTACCGTCGCGCCCGGATGCTGCACGACGGCGCGCGGACCGTCGTCGCCAACGGCCGCTTCCCCGCGTCCTGTGCCGAGTGGCGCGCCATCCCCGGAGTCGGTGCCTACACCGCCGGCGCAATCAGTAGCATCAGCCTCGGACTGCCCGAGCCGGTAGTGGACGGCAACGTCGAGCGCGTGTTTGCCCGCGTGACGAGTTCATCCGCCACCGGTCCCGCCCTCAACCGCGCCGCCTGGAGTTGGGTGCATCAGGTTTTCGATCCGGCCCGCGCCGACCGCTGGAATCAGGCGGTCATGGAGCTGGGCGCGACCGTCTGCACGCCGCGTCAGCCCGCCTGCGACCGCTGCCCGATCGCCGCCCACTGCGTCGCGCTCGCGGAGCACCGACCCGCCGACTTCCCGGTGCGCGTCGCGCGCGCCAAACCGACCCCGATCGAGATGAATTCGTACGTCGTGCGCTGCGCCGAGACCGTCCTGCTTCGGCAACGCGGCGCCGACGAATGGTGGCACGGCCTGTGGGATTTTCCGGACGCCGTACCGGACACCCTCGCCGCCGACGCGGCCCCGATCGGGACCGTGCGGCACGTGGTCACGACCCATCGGGTCACCCGGACCGTGTTCGTCGCGACGTTGGCCGCAAATCACTGCTCCGAGATGCCGGCTGCCGAGCTTCCGGGCGTTTGGTTCCGGGAGTCCGACCTGCCAAATCTCGCCATGCCGACGCCGGCCCGCCGCGCCTGGGCTATCGCGACCCGCGCCCCGACCACGCTCTTCTAGTCGATTTCCAGCGACCGGAACCGCCGCTCGGTCTGGTCCATTCCGTCGGTCAGCAACCGAAACGCCCACTGCACGCGCTGGCGAATCTCAAGCGCATGCGCCGCCTCCGCGGAACCCGCCGGAAAGTTGCCCGGGTCGCTGCGTTTGTTCAGCCGATCGTACGCCTTATGGACCACCTCAAACCCGTCGGTCAGGCTGACGCCGAGAATGGACGCCGCCCGCGCCCGGTCGTTCGCCCGCGCCACCATTTCAAACCCTTCGCGATCCGGTTCGACCGGCGTCGCCGGCACGCTTGGTCCGACCGATGCGGCGTCAAACAGCTCGCGCTCGGCGGCGTCGCGATCGACACCTTGGATTCGGTCCCATTCACGATTGACATAGCCACGTAGCAAATCGTAAGCGCGCTTGCCCGTACTCATCGTTGGTCTCCCGAAGGTACCGAATCTCGCGCGAGGGCCTGGGCCTCATCCACGCTGATCGTGAGTGCCCGCAGGTTCGCGAGGCTCTCCCGCAGATCGTCGCTGCCGCTACCTGCCGTGGCGTCGCGCGACATGCCGACCGCCAGCCGCGCCCGCAGCTCGGCGAGACCCGCTTCGGCTCGCCGCACCGCCGCGTCCAATTCGCCCAGTTGCGTTTCGATCTCTTGGTAATGCGCGAACTCGGTCTGATTTGCCGCCAACGCGTTCTCAATCGACTCGCGCTCGGCGGCCGAACCCGTCTCGTTGCGCTGACGTTCGAGCCGGGCGCGATCAATCTCGAGTTGCGAACGCCCGTGCAACAGCTTTTTCAGCTGTTGGCGAACCACCAACGTCTTGCGCACTTGCTCCGCTACCCGATCCGCCTCGTGCCGAGATTCTTGCGCGACGAAACTCACCGCCGAACCCGTGCCCGCGGAATCGGCCAGCGCCGTGATCTCGTCCCGCAACTTGCGCGTCGCGCTGTAGATGCTGCGGCTTTCCGGGTCCAGGTCTGCCCGCTCATCCGTCACCGCGCCGGCGGAGCCCTTGCGCACCGAACTGAAAAAGGCGACCGCGATCGCAATCAGCGGGATCACCAGTACCAAAAGCACGACGACAACGGGACTGAACATGATGACTAAAATCGGAATCGAACCTGCAACGCGCCATCCGAAATGCGACCGTCGCGGAATCGAATCACCGGCTCTATTGACGTACGATCATCCACCCGAAACGATGCACCGAGCCGCAAAATCTCGTTCCGCACCGGATTCGTTCGCGTCGCGCCGATCTCCCACCGCCAGTTGCGGCCGCGTCCCGACATCGATACGTCCCAGAGCGTGAAGTTACGGTCGTCCACCGTCGCGCCCTGCTGCGCGGAGACCACCTCAATCTTCAGCCCGTACGTGCCGATGCGGCGGATCAACTCGCCCCCCGCTACCAATCCGTACCCGCGGCCCCGCCCCGGTGCCGCTTCCGGCAGCCGGATCAGCCCGAACGACGACGCCGACGCACCGAAGTGCTGACCGCCCGCGATGGACACGCTGAGCGACTGCGAACCCACCCGGCCGACGACGCCCCGCATCCGCCCCGGCCCCGCATCGCACACCGCCACCACAAACGGAATCCCTTCCAAGATGAGATTGGTCTCGCCCCGCACCGCCAGCGCACTCTCGAAAAACGTGCTTCGGTAGCCGAACGGCAGGACCTGCTTGCCGACGCGCCACAACCCTTCATCCTCGAGATAAACCTCGTCCACAAACTCGCGGTCGGTGCCGCTGACCGGCCGCTGAAGCCGTTGGGACAGGTACGCCTTGAGCCCGCTCTCGAACTGGGCGGTGAGTCCCACCGTCCCGGGCCGACCGTATAAATCGAACAGCCGTAACCGGCCCGACCCGCCCTCGGAGAACTGGACGCTGGCGAGCGCGTCGACCTTCACCCGGACATCGGGCGAGGGCGATTGGGCCGCCGCAAGATTTGCCACCGAAAGTAGCCCACTGAACGCGATTCCGATCGAAACTCCGCGTGCCATCACTCTCACACAAGCCGATCGAGCAACTTGGTCACGATCTCGGCCTGATCCACGAGCGTGGATTCGCCGCTACCCATCGACTTCAGTTGAATCTTGCCTTGAGCCACTTCGTCCTCGCCGAGGATCAGGGCGTACTTCGCCTCGGACTTGTCCGCCTGCCGCATCTGCGACCGCATCGACCGGGATTCAATGTCCCATTCCACCGCGACCCCGGCATCGCGCAGCCGCCGAACGAGCGCCCGGGTCTCCGTCGGGACGCCGACCCCGACGACGAACACGTCGGCCACCGCTCGCGTCGGCGCGACTTCTGCCCGCTCAAGCGCCAACAGCGTACGCTCGATCCCCAGGGCCATCCCCACGCTGGGAGTCGGGTGACCATCGAGCCGCTCGATGAGATCATCGTAACGGCCTCCGCCGCACAGCGACAACTCCTCGCCGAGGGCCGGACACACGACCTCGAAAACCGTTTCCGTGTAGTAATCCAATCCCCGCACGACGTCCGGCCGAAGTTCGAACGCGATCTCCGCCGCCGTGAGCAACTCCTGCAACCCTTCGAACCGCTCTCGCGAGGCGTCTTCCAGAAAATCCGTGATGGGCGGCAACCCTTCGAGTGCCGCGCGGGTGACCGGATCCTTCGTGTCCAACAGCCGCAGCGGATTCTTTTCCGCCTTCGCCCGATCTTCCGTCGATTGCTCGGCCAGCCAGGTCGCCATGTGGGTCAGGATCGCCTCTCGGTACCGCGCGCGGCACTCGGCCCGTCCGATCGAGTTCAGCATCAGCCGAAACGGCGGAATGCCGATCTGGGTGAAGAACCGCGACGCGATTTCGATCGCCTCTGCGTCGGCCAGTACGCTAGCGCTTCCGACCAGCTCGATCCCCAATTGGTGGCCCTGCCGAAAACGTCCGAAGCCCGGCCGACCGTACCGAAAAATCTCCGTAAAGTAGCTGAGCCGGGTGATCGTATCGCGCGGGCAGAGGCTGTGTTCAATGATCGCCCGCATGATCGGCGCCGTCCCCTCCGGCTTCAGCGCAAGCTCGCGGTCCGACCGGTCGCGAAACTCGTACATCTCCTTGCTGACCACGTCCGACGTTTCGCCACTGGTGCGCTTGAACACCTCGGCGTCCTCGAACATCGGCGTCCGGATTTCGCGATATCCGTACCGATGGGTATGCGCGAACCAGGCGTTTTCGAGGCGACGCCATTCGGCGGAGACGCCGGGCAGGATGTCCTGAGTTCCACGCGGGAGCTGGTACGGCATGGGTGAGATTATGACGTCGGGCGGTCGGCGGGGCGACTTCCGGCGGGTTCGGTTTGTGCGTTCCACACCCTGAAGCCGGTTCAAAACGCGTTTGTCAACCGCCTTCTTGAGTTCCGAACTCAACCGGGACTTTAGACGCCGCTCGCCGTCGTTTTCGCGGCGTTGTCCATGCGGTAAGCCTCAATCATCGTGCCCTTTCCGGCCAAGTTCTGAACCGGTAACCTAGACTCATGCAACTGACACCCGACGCGAAGGGCCGATTTGGCGACTACGGCGGACGGTACGTGCCCGAGACTCTCATGCCCGCCCTGGAGGAGCTCGACGCCGAGTTCAACCGCGCCTGGGCCGATGCCGACTTTCGCGCCGAATTCAACCAATTGCTCACCGAATACGTGGGTCGCCCGACTCCGCTAACTGAAGCCCGCCGCCTGAGCGAAGCCACCGGGCTGCACGTGGTGGTGAAGCGAGAGGACCTGAACCACACGGGCGCCCACAAGATCAACAACGCCCTCGGCCAATGCCTCTTGGCGCGCCGAATGGGCAAGCGGCGGATCATCGCTGAGACCGGTGCCGGTCAGCACGGCGTGGCGACCGCCACCGTCTGCGCCCTCTTTGGCCTGGAATGCGAGGTCTACATGGGCGAAGAAGACACGGTACGTCAGGAGCTAAACGTCTTCCGGATGAAGTTGCTCGGCGCAAAGGTACATCCCGTCTCCAGCGGTACCCGTACGCTCAAGGACGCGCTGAATGAAGCAATGCGTGACTGGGTAACGAACGTCCGTGACACCCATTACATCATCGGCACCGCCGCTGGGCCCCACCCTTATCCGTTTATGGTGCGCGAGTTTCAACGTGTCATCGGCGACGAATCCCGCGCCCAGTATCTGGAACGGTACGGGCGAGTTCCGGAGGCCGCGATCGCCTGCGTCGGCGGAGGATCGAACGCGATCGGATTCTTTGCCGGATTCTACGGCGATCCGGAAGTCCGGCTACTCGGTGTAGAGGCCGGGGGACGAGGGTTGGACGGTACCGAACATGCCGCGCCGTTAAGCGCGGGGACTCCTGGCGTACTCCACGGAAGCTTCAGCTATCTGATGCAGGACGACGATGGGCAAGTGATGGGCACCCATAGCGTTTCTGCTGGGCTCGACTATCCGGGAGTCGGCGCGGAACATTCGTACCTCAAGGACATTGGCCGGGCCGAGTACTATGCCGTTACCGACGACGAAGCGATGCGGGCATTGCAGGATGTTGCCCGCCTCGAAGGCTTAATCGCAGCGTTCGAAACCGCGCACGCCTTCGCCCCGCTCTGGGACCGGAACCGGTTGCCCGCCGGTACCCGCGTGCTGGTCAATATGTCTGGCCGGGGGGATAAGGATATGCCCGCCGCCGCCCGCATCTTGCGCCTTTAGGCCCCGGTCCGATGATCACCCTTGACTCACGCCCGACCATCTCGGTAAAGGATTTACCGGACGGGGTACAGGTGCTGGTTGGACTGATTCGGAAGCAAGCCGAACCGCAGGTCATCCTGCTTTACGGTTCCCGAGCGCGGGGCACCGCGAGGCCCGAATCGGATTGGGACCTGTGCGTCGTCGGAGCCGGCAACGCCTCGGGCATGGAGCAACTGTTGGTGGATCAGGCGTACGATCCGCCTGTACTGCTGCCGATCGACTTGGTTCCGTACGAATCGGTAGACCCTTACCTCCGGGCCGCAATCGACCGCGATGGGGTGCGCATTGTCGACTGATCGTGAGCTTGCGCTCCAACGTACCGTGCGTTCCTTGCGCACTTACGTGACGCTCCCGATTGCGCATCCGCGCGATGTCGCCGGGATCGTCCAGGGGTTTGAACTCGCGCTTGAACTGCTTTGGAAAACCTTACAGGACCGCATCATCGAGCTTGGATATGCCGAGCGCGGGCCGAAGTTGACGTTTACCGCCGCCATCAAGGCCGGACTCATTCCCCCCGAAGACGAACCGTCTTGGCGAAAGATGCTGGAGGACCGAAATCTTTCCACCCACACATACTCGCCCGAGTGGGCGGCGCCGCGAGCGGAGAATGGCGCGAAGCCCTGGGCCTGGCCGACGCGTTCATTACCGGCGAGGTGAAGCAGCACGACGCCCTCGACGCGGTCTCCGCGAACCTCGCGATCATGGCGGCCGGACACTACGAAACGGAACAGCCGGGCGTCGTCGCGCTGGCCGAACGGCTCCGCGAGGCTCTACCAAC
>JANRKI010000028.1:0-48261 GCA_033763535.1 Fimbriimonadaceae bacterium
GTTGGTAGAGCCTCGCGGAGCCGTTCGGCCAGCGCGACGACGCCCGGCTGTTCCGTTTCGTAGTGTCCGGCCGCCATGATCGCGAGGTTCGCGGAGACCGCGTCGAGGGCGTCGTGCTGCTTCACCTCGCCGGTAATGAACACGTCGGCCATGCCCAGGGCTTCGCGCCATTCTCCGCTCGCGGCGCCGCCCACCACCGCCACGCGCCGCACCGCGCGGTCGGGATCGCCCCAAGTCCACGGCCGCGTACCGAGGCGATCCGCGACCCAGGTGGCGAACTCGGCCAGCGACATCGGAGAGGGAAGTTCGCCCACCCGGCCGAACCGTTGCTCTCGTACGGGAAGCATCGGGACCGTGTGGATGGCGGGCAACTCGTACGGATGCGCTTGCCGAATCGCGGCCGTGATGCGCGCGGAGCACTCGGCCGGGGCGCTCATCTCAATCCGAACCTCCGCCACCGATTCCGCACGGCCGACCTGTCCGATGGCCGGATTGGCGCCGGGCAAGGGGACAAAGGTCCCGGTGCCGGGGCTCACAAAGGCACAGCGTTCGTAGCGGCCCATCGTCCCGGCGCCGGCAGCCGACATCGCGTCGATTACGGCATCGGCGTGGTCAGCGGGGACAAATACCGTGACGGTGATCCAGGGGACCTCGGTGGCCGAGCCGAATTCGATCACGCCGGTGAGGCCGAGGCGGGCGGCGAGCGCATCGTTGACACCGTGGGTGGCGCAGTCCCAGTTGGTGTGGGCGGCGATATGAGCGATGCGAAACTCTAGCAGGCTGGCGGCGAGGATGCGGTCCGGATCCTCGAGGGCAAAGTTGCGCGGCGGCCGGAGGAAGAGGGGGTGATGCGTGATGAGGGTGTCGTACCGATGTTCGGCGGCATGACGCACGGCACCCCAGCTACGATCCAGCGCGCACAGCACGCGGTGTACAGATGCGGTGGGATTCCCGACTTGCAGTCCGATCGCATCCCACGACATGGCGCGGCGGGCGGGCGCGAGGCGTTCAAGCTGGTTCAGCAAGTCTCGGACGACCATCACGAGATTGCAGTGTAATCAAGGTCGCGACCGATCGGCGCAACAGACAGACGACTTTTGGTCAATGAAGGCTTTCTGAGAGAGGCCCGAGCCGGTGAGGGTTAAACCCCCACCGAGCTCAGCTCACAACTGAGAGCTCGCTCCCGTATGGTCGAAGAATCCCCCGACGTTAACGATAAGTGCAACTGGCAATAATCAGCGAGTTTTCTCAGTGCTTTCTCCGAGTTGGCATCCAAGCGAATCGGGCTGGTCAATGCCAGTCCCAGCAACGCAAGGGCCTCCTCTTCGGTGAGCTTTAGGCCATCCGAGTGTTGCTCGGTATCCATATCAGCCCTCCTTTCTTTGGTAAGCACGTGATGTTAGACGGTTTTGGCGTCCCTTTGTGCGGGTGTGAGCGCACTTTTTGCAGAAAGACCCGAAAAAAGTGGCGCGGTAGACTGTGACCGGATGCCCAAGGGTGAGTTTCTGCAGTACGGTGGCCAGGCCGTCATCGAGGGCGTCATGATGCGATCGCCGCATCATTTTGCGGTCGCGGTCCGATCTCCGGACGGAGAGATCATCGTCAAAGCAGAGCCGTTGGCGAAAACATGGATTGGTCGTCAAAAGTGGCTTCATTGGCCCTTTCTCCGCGGCTCGCTTGCTCTCATTGATACGATGGCCCTGGGGGCCCGCGCCATGAGGTTTGCCGCTAATGTGTTATCGGCACACGAAAACGGGACTGCAGGGCCAGCGGGACCAAAAAATAGTCAAAAAGTCCAGGATATTGCCATTGGCGGCGCGATGGTCGGTGGAATCGCCCTCGGATTGTTCCTTTTCAACTACCTGCCGAACCTCCTGGCCCAGCCTCTAGAGCGAGCCGGGGCCTCCGGAACCCTCATCAACTTCGTAACCGAACTGATCAAGATCATCTTCTTCCTCGGGTACATCGGTGCCATCGGTCGGATGCCGGAGATTCAGGAAGTCTTTCGGTACCACGGGGCCGAGCACAAGGCGATCAACGCGCTCGAGGCCGACCGTCCGCTGACGATCGACGAGGTTCGGGCGCAGACGCGGTTGCACCCTCGGTGCGGCACCAGTTTTGCGATCGTGGTGCTCATCGTGAGCCTGGTGATCTTTACGTTTGTGCCGCGCTACCCGCTGGGCAAGCCACAGGGGGTGCTCATTGATGCGTCGCTGCGGTTCGGGATCGAACTCCTCATCCTCCCGATCATCAGCGGCATCGCATTCGAGATCATCCGGTGGGCGGGCAAGCATCGGCGCGAGCGATTGGTAACGTCGCTGTTGTGGCCTGGCCTCATGAGCCAGTACCTCACCACGCGAGAACCGGACGACAAGCATCTGGAGGTCGCGATTCGGTCCTTGCAGTCCGTCATGGCCCTGGAGCAGCCGGAGTCGCAACCGGCGCCGGAATCAGCGGACGCGGAGACGTCATCGTCTGCCGATGACGACGCTACGACCTTGAGCTGATTGCGCGGACAAACTCGTCCTGCAGGGCGCGGGCATCGCTGGTCGCACATCGGTAGTGATTCATGATGAGAGACATTCGGTACTCGCGGCCGTTCGGCGCGTACACGTAGCCGGAGAGCGCGGAAACCGCGTCGAGCGATCCCGTCTTCCCATCGAACGCGATCCCCTCCAACCGACTGGACAGGGTGCCGACGCCGGGCTTGGCTAAATTGGCGCACCAAGTGGCGCGGGTGGGTTGCTCGGCGCACCACCGCAAGAGGCGCGTGATGGCGCGGGCGGTCACGAGGTTGTGCCGACTCAGCCCGCTTCCGTCATCCACGCGAACGTCGCCGCGCTCGATTCCGACCGTGGTGGTGAGCCAGGTTTCTATGGCGCGCCGGGCGACGGGGTAGGTCGCGGGGCCCTGCGCCGGCTTGCTCGCCATGAGTAGTAGGTGCTCGGCGATGTTGTTGTCGCTGGGTTGCAGGCAGTTGCCCAGATGTTCCGGCAGGCTCCCGCCCATGATGGTGAAATCCGGTTCCCGGGTCGGAGGCTCCACGGGTTCCGGTCGGTACCGGCCGATGAAGTTGGCGGCCATCTGGTCGGCATCCGGCAGGGCCAACGTATCCAGCGATCGGAAGTCGGTCCCCGGCTTGCCCCGGTACCGGACCTCCCGCGTGAACGGATCGTAGCGGAACGCAAACGGCTCCCGTTCCGACCCTTCGCGCACGATGCGCAACCCGTACGCGGCCGGGCGCAGTTCTAACCGACCCGCCTGCTGAACCAGCGTCACGCTGGCGCGGTCGACGGTAAAGGCCGAGATCGGGGCGGCGTACTTGTTGGGGAGATCGCCCACTTCCCAGTTTTCGGGAATCCCCGGACGGTAGGCCTGCACCAGATACACCGGCGTGCGGGACGAAACGCGCAGGGCAGACTTGGCCCGCCGAAGTTCGTCGATTCGGAAGAGCGGGTCGCCCGGCGATTCGATGATGATCTTGCCGCGAGCCTTCCAGAACTTGGTGACGGGCCGGTACGCGGTGCCGAGCTGCGCGAGGGCGAAGGCACCGGTAAGCAATTTCTGATTGCTGGCGGGCATCACCCGGAGCGCGTCATTGCGAGAAAACAGGACGTTGCCTTCCGCGTCTTCCACCCTCGCCGCGACAATCGCCCCGCGCAATCGTTCGTCGTCCAGAATCGCGTCGAGGGGGCGCGTTTGGGGGGCCGAAAGAAGCAGGGCAACCATCATGGCGATTTACGGCTCGTGCGGCAAGACCGGTTCCAGCACGTGATCGTTCGCTTCGGCCTCAATGTCTTCCATCATGCGCGTGGCGTACTCGCGGATTTCGGCCACCGGTTCCGTTGCGGCGACGGTGCGAAGGGCGTCGACGATGCGGGGCCGCATTTCCGGATGCCACTCGGCCACGTGGAACAACCCGTGGATCGCGCTGCGGCGACCGATCGCCGACGGCGCCTGGAGGCAGCTGAGCAGGACCGGTCCGCCGTACAGGTGCGGTAGGTGTCCGCCGAGCACCACGCCAGCCTTGAAGATGGTGCGGGCGAAATCGTCCTCGGCGTCCCAAATCAGCTGGCGAATCGCGTCGACGGCATCTGAGGTTTCGGCGTCTCCGGCAAAGGTGGGGAGCCCCTCGAACAGGTCGAGCACGCACCATTGCGCGATTCGGCGGTGCGGGTGAACGCGGTCGTTGAGCACGTGGATCAGGCAGGGAAGCCAGAACGGATCGCGGGCGTGCGATTCGATCTCGACCCGCGCCTCGTGTGCGACGTCGCGATCTTCGCAGTACAGCAGCTTCAGAAGCGAAAGGCGATCGAGGTCGCGGATGTGCCCGTCGAATCGGCCGGATTGCTCGAGGGTGGCGGCGATGGTGAATTGGCGGGCGAAGAGCGGTTCGGCCGCATCGCGCATCGCGTCCAGCATGTCGGGCTCGTCGTCGCCCTTGGCTTCTAGCCACAGAGGTTCGCACCGTCCGAACACGCCGTAGCGAGTGCGGGCGACTTGCACCGGGAAGGTCTCCCCGACGGCTTCTAGCGTCGTTTCACCGGTCCAATCGGTGGGGTGTACGTGGTATTCCCAGCTGACCGGGTGCGGAGGCCAGTGGAACTTGATGCGATTTCCGGGCTTGATCGGGGCCGATGAGCCGTGCCGAGCGGCGGCTCGCGCGGAAAACTCCGTGAGTTCGGTCATCGCATCCAACCCCGATGGCTGCGTCTGCATCGGAAATATCATACCGGTGCCCTTTAAATGACATCACGTTGGTCCCAAGACTGGGACCAACGTGATGTGCTTCTCACGGTATGAGCCGGTCGACCGTTCAGGCCTCGGCTTCGACGCTGTTGGCGCCGACGCTGAGATATTCGAACCGGGTGATGGTGGTGCCCTTCGCTTCTTCGCTCAGGTACTGACCCACCGACTTGCTCGGTTCGGCGTAGAACGGTTGCTCCAGCAGGACCACGCGCTTGACGTACTCCTTATTGACGCGACCGGTCGCGATGTTGCGCGCGATGTTTTCCGGCTTGCCTTCTTGCTCCATGGCGCGCTTGGTTTCGATCGCGATTTCTGCCTCGAGCTTGTCTTGCGGCAGCTCGTCCTTCGCGATCACTTCCGGCGGAAGCGACACGATGTGAACGGCGACCTTGCGGACCGCCTCGGTCCCGGCGTTCTCGCCTTCGCTGACCACCAGTGCGCCCTTGAGACGGTTATGGTGGACGTAGGTCGAGATCGGCGCGGAGGATTCCGCGAGGAACGCGCGGGCGATCACGATGTTCTCGCGGAACAGTGCGATGATCTCGTCGGCAAGCTCCTTGAACTTGGCGTCGTCCATCGGGTTGCCTTGCGGCGCGCCGTTGGCCAGCACAAAATCGGCAACTTCTTGCGCCTTGGCTTGGAATCCTTCGTTGTTCGCGACGAAGTCGGTTTCGCTCTCCACGATGACGCCGGCGACCTTGGTGCGGTCCGCGTTCGCCGCGAAGGCGACCACGCCGGCCCCGGTGGCCCGACCGACTTTCTTGCCGGCAGCGGCTTTGCCTTTCTCGCGCAAGATCTCCTTGGCCCGAGCGTAATCGCCGTCTGCCTCATCGAGGGCAGACTTGCATTCCATCATCGGGGCGTCGGTTTCTTCGCGCAGTTTTTTGACGTCAGCAGCGGTGTAGTTAGCCATGGTGGTGTTTACTTGTCTTCGGTCGCGCCAAAAGCCTTGAGCAGGTCCTCATCCACCGGCGGGATGAAGTCGTACGCCGGATCGATCTCTTCGATCGGCGTGCTGTCGGTGATGATGCCTTCCGTGATCGCGTCGCTGAGCGGCCGCGCTTCCAGAATCACGTCGCTGAACTTTTGGGTCACCAGACGAATCGCGCGGATCGCGTCGTCATTGCCCGGAATTACGACGTCGGCCATATCCGGGTCGCAGTTCGTATCGACGATCGCCACGATTGGGATGCCCAGCTTCTTGGCTTCCTTTACCGCGATGGTTTCGTTGTTGAGATCGACGACGAACATCACGTCCGGCATCGAGGTCATGTTGCGAATGCCGCCCAGGTACTTCTGCAGCTCGTCGCGCTCCTGACGTCGCTTCAGCGCTTCCTTCTTCGGCAATCGGTCAAGGTAGCCCTCCGCGTCCATGCGGTCGAGCTCCTTCAAGCGGCTGACGCGTTGCTGAATCGTTTTCCAGTTCGTCAGGGTGCCGCCGAGCCAGCGCTCGCACACGAAGTATTGGCCCGATCGCTCGGCCGCTTCTTTGATGGCGCCTTGCGCCTGCTTTTTCGTGCCCACGAAGAGCACGGTGCCACCGTCGGCGACCTTCTGCCGGACGTAGTTCAGTGCGTCCTCAAACAGTTTGATCGTTTGGTGCAGGTCGATAATGTAAATCCCGTTGCGTGCGCCGTAGATATAGCGCTTCATCTTCGGGTTCCACCGCCGGGTTTGGTGCCCAAAATGCACCCCACTTTCCAGCAGCTCTTTCATGCTCAGCTCTACCATATGTTGTTGTCCTCCAGGTTATGCCTCCGGAGCGGTCTGGTTTTGCGCTGCCACTCCCAGATCGTTCTTGCGAACTCACCGGGCACCTGCGGGGCGCACCGCGTCCGTGTGTATTTGACAGTGCAAGATACCCGGAGGAGCGTTCGGATTACCGGTTCTGAGTTCAGAACCTGCCCGAAAACTAGGCGTACAGGCTATAGCTCGACCACTCGGGATCAAACGCTTGGCGCGTTGCGGCGATCTGACCGATGTGGTAGGCGTCATGGTTTGCGATGTATCCGGCGCCGCTGATCAGGATGGCCTCTTCGTCGGAGCCGACGATCGTCGTGATGGCCCGCGCCCGCAGCTCGGAAAACTGCTGCATCAGCGCCTCCTTCGTCGTTTCGGCCGGCTGGTACGTGCCCCACTCGTGCTTCGCGCCGCGCGCACTCGCCTCAAACCCGACGTACGCCTCGCACAGATGGGCGAGATGCTCGCGGATCGACATCATCGTCGGATGGACCCGGTGATCGAGCCCGGCCTCGGAAACGCCGTCAATCGCGCGAACGAGCATGTTGCCGGTTTCTTCGATCTGTTTGAGCAGGAGTTGCTGTGCGTGCATGGCGGAATCAAGGATAACGGTCGGGGAGTGCGAACGCAAGGGGGCGTCCGGCGGTTTTTTTTTATGTGGAGTGCGCCGGAAAGTGTTGTAGGATATGAGGCATGGTGCAGGCGGCTCCACGGGCAGTTCGCGTATCCAGGCGCGGACACCGTTTCGGCGAAAGGTCGGCGCGTCGTGGTGGGCTCCATCGGAGTGGGCGGCCAACCGACTTCGCTTACGCATCTTGGCGAGTTTCGAACTTTCGGTCCGTGCGCGCCAGCCCGGGTTCGGCGGCATCGCGGCAGTACGACGCGTTCGGGAACGTGGCGGCGGTCTCGGGCACTTGGAACGGTCCGTTCGGCTTTGCGGGGAATTGGGGCTACCAGGAGGACGGGGATTCGGGACTACAACTGTTAGGTCACCGGTACTACGACCCTTCAACGGGTCGGTTCCTGACACGCGATCCGATCAAGGATGGTCGGAACTGGTACGGGTACTGTGCTAATAGTCCGCTGACGGCGGTGGACCCCGAGGGACTCGCCAGGGTCTATCTCAGCTTGCGTAGGGTAGGCGGAACATTCGCTTATCATACATATCTGATTGTTCAGGACGAAAGCTCAGGCGATACATGGACGGTTGGGGGCGGCCCGGAGAACCGCGATGGGTCAGGGATTCTCACGGATAAATCAGGACCGACAGGAAAAGGAAATTATGAAGGATTGCCAGTGAGGAGTCCTATTCCGGATGATGCTATACAGCTGCTGAATGACGATTTTCCTGGCGCTGCTTGGTTCAACAAACTAAACCACATTGGCGGAGAAATTCAAGCCACAGAGATCAGTTACAGTGCGTTAAATAACAATTCAAACGCCTTCACTTTCACCGTCATTCGTCGGGCTGGGCTCGTGGATAACTACTACGATACCGGTCTGGTGGGAGTAAGTGATATGCCGTGGCATCCGGAAGGTTACCATTGGGCACCAGGTTCGGGGATCATCCTTGGCCGCCGATAGTCGTCCGAGTTTTGGCTGGCGACAATGGTTGGTTGTCACTCTATCTTTTGCTGGAGGCTATGGAGTTTGTCACAAGGTGAACGAGCATGTGATTCTTTCCGAACGGAAAGCGAACGTGCTTGTAATGACCGTTGCCAAAGCTCGCCAAGAAAAATGGAAACAGGCAACTCTTGTGGAGAGGTTGAAAGACGCTGGATTGAAGTTCAGATACCAGGACGAGCGCGAGATTCAGCTCACCATTGACGCTGGAATCCTATCATTGTTTGGAGGTTATTGGGGAGTAAGTACAACCCAAGATTCGGAAGGGCGCATTACAGACGCGATCGTTTATAGCCGGGCAACAAAGGGGTTTTCGGAATAGCTGTCATGAATGTATCGTGTCCGCAAATATAGAATCATTCTAATTCATAAACCAAACGGTCTTCCCTCACTTATATAAATTAGAAACTAATGTAAGTCGTGCTAAAGTGGAGGTGACAAAATGAGATTCAGCGCGGAGCAAATTATCAGGATCGACCTTGAGTCCATGACCGGACCATGAATGTTGCTGAGATGTGACGATATGATATCTCCAATCATAGTCTCAGCTACATCGGCTAGATTGCAAGTCCGGCTACTATCGCTTGTCGGGCAACAGTAACGGATCCACATTTGCTAATCTTACGTCGATGCCGGCGGACGGGATCATGGAGGGATACGTGAGAGGGGGGCCGACTTCGCCCGCATCCAGCACGGTTGACGCGCCGACCGTAGTCAACCTCGCGTTGGGCGGCGGGGTAAGTTGACGAAGCTCGCGTCCAATCCAGGTGAAACCCGGTTCGATCAAGACAAGGATGTTTCAGAATGGTGGGGTCGCGTTTTCCCGTCGAGGTTGGCATGAAGCACTGGCATGTTGTCGCGCAAAATCGTTATCTCTTCGTCGAAGTCGCGGTCGCCATCCTGTTTGTGATCCATCTGCTCGCGTGGAAACATTTCTTGGATGGACAGGCGGAGCGGGTCGACGCGCTCGGGAACCGAATCACTGCGCTACAAGAGAAGGAAATGAACCGGGTGAACCCACAATGATGAAGCAGTTGTGGCGAAAGCCGGCGGTGCTTCCCGTTGCGCTAGGGCTGATGTTGTTGGTCGCGCTGGTTGTCGGTCACGCGATTTCGGTTGAGCCGTTATTGGCGTTTTGGGAAGCAGAGTTAAAGGCGGTAAATCATGAGTCATAAGGTCGCCTTCCATCCGAAGCGCGTACGCAAGGCATTCGACCGTAGCGAGCAAGTGCGGAAGTCCGCCACGTGCCAAGCATGTGCGTGCGAGCGAGACCATTCACCGCGAAGCGATGATCGAATGTATCCTCTTCCTGCGACAGATTGTGACGGTGCACGGTCATGACGAAAGAGCACCATTCAGCGGAGGATCGCGAATTGGCCCGGTACGCAACGGCCACCCTTTTTTGGTTCGTACTCGTAAATATTGTGGTGGCGGGGATCGTTTGGTTCGCCGTGTCTCGACCCATCCTCGATCGGATTGAACGGCTGGAGGGGGAGATCATCCGGCGCGAGTCTGATCTGAAATAAAAATCCGCGCTTCTGCGGCTGGGAAAGAGCAGCGTTTGGTCGCGAATGAATCAAACTGACCCCGCGACGAGTCGCCAAGTCAGATGCGCCTCGTCGATGTCCCGAACGGCGTTCACCATCCACCGGTAGCCCGGCGGGATTCATAATCTGCCCGTGCGCGGCGCAGAACTCACCCCGGCGACCGTTTACCGAGGCTACGTTCATCGCGCGTTCCCGATGGCGGAGGACGACGGCACGATTCAGTGGTACCGGCCGAATGTTCGCGCGCTCTTCCCGATCCGTGGGGCGCATGTCAGCCGGTCTATGCGCCGGGTTCTCCAGTCGGGCACGTTTCAGGTCACTTTCGACCGCGCCTTTCGCGAGGTGATGCACGGATGCCTAAGGCCCGAGGACAATTGGATCGACGAGCAGATCATCCGGGTGTTTACCGAGATTCACCACGAAGGTTGGGGACACAGCTGCGAGGTCTGGCGCGGCGACGAGCTCGTTGGCGGACTGTACGGCATCGCGATCGGCGCGTACTTTGCCGCCGAATCCATGTTTCACCGCGAGACGAACGCGTCCAAGGTCGCGCTGATCTCCATGGTAGACCGTTGCCGCGCGGAAGGCTTTGTGCTGTTCGATGCGCAGATCATGAACCCGCACCTGCAACGGATGGGCGCGTTCGAACTGCGCGACCGCGATTTCGAGCGCGCGTTGCAGGCCGCGTGCGATATCGAAACGCAGTGGGGAAGATGCCCCCACCACGCACCGAATCACTAGTGCGTCGTGGTGACCTTACGCAGAAACCGCGCGGTGTCGGGGTTCAGTCCTCGGGCCCGGGCCGAAACCAGCGCGAGCCACTGACCGGTGATGACGTCCCACACTGGCCGAATCTCGTCCGCAACTCCGGCGGGCGAGGGGGCCACGATGACCTCGCACCCGTTTTCGGCGAGGTGAGGCTTGTCCCCGTCGAAGGAGATGGCGGCCGTCCCCGGTCCGGCCAACGCCTTCGGGCCGTGCTCAAAGTCGGCGCTGGAGTACGCCTTCGCCGGAATCAGCGCGCATTCCATCAGCTTGAGGGCGGTCTCCATCGCGGTGCTAAAGCTGTAGCCGCGCCCGAGGGCGAACACGGGCGATGATCGGACGAGGCTGCCGGCCGCCATCTCGGCGAAGTCGGCGGCGGTGCGTACCCACGCCTCGTTCGGAAGCGCCGCCGCGGGCAGTCGGTCGGGGGCAAACGCCCGGACCAGTTCGTACAGCGCGACGAGGGTTGAGGTGTAGGTTTTGGTGGCCGCAATCGACCGCTCTTCGCCCGCTTCCAGGAGCAGCGTCACGTCCGCGACGGTGGTCAGGCGCGATCCGGGGGTGTTGGTGATCGCGAGGGTCGGGTGGCCAGCTTCCCGCATCATCTCCAGGACTTCGGCGACGTCCGGCGCGGCCCCACTCTGCGAGATGCCGACGACAAGGCATCGGGGAAACCGGACCTGCCCACCCAGCCGGGTCCACACGCTCGGGGCGGCCATGCTTACCGGCTTCCCGAGCTTGACCTCAATGAGGTAGCGGGCGTAAAGCGCGGCGTTATCCGACGAACCGCGCGCCGCCAGCAGCACCATCTCGAACTCCGGTAATGCCGCCTGGCGAAGTTGCTCCACGTACCGCTCGGCCTGACCGGTGAGGCGGGTCGCCTGCTCGCCGATCTCGTGTTCCATGATCTTGCCGCGTTCCGAGAGGGGGAGAAGCATCGGAACCATTATGGGGCGCGCGTCCCGGTCCGAACGGCGGGCGCGGGATAATGGCGCAGTGCAACGGTTTCGAGACCTCGCCCGATTGGTATCGCAGGTATCCCGCGAGAGTGATCCCGACGTCACCTTGCGGATGCTGGTCGATGCCTGCCGCGAGATCATCGGCGGAAGCCACGCGCTCATGGCGGTGGTCAACGAGGAAAAGGCCGATCTGGAGGTGGTGTACGGCAGCGGACCCGATTGGGAATCGGTGGCGCTCGGTAAGCGGCTACCGCTGGTGATCGGCCAGCGCGAAGGCCTGGTGGGATGGGTCGCGGCGACCGGAAAAGAGGTCGTGTCGCACAACGTTCAGGAAGAGCCGTTGTACCGGGCCCTGTTTCCCAGCACCCGCAGCGAGATCGCGGTCCCGGTGCGCGACCAACTCGGGCGCGTGCGGGCCGTACTGAATCTTGAATCCGACCGGGCCGACGCCTACGGCGAGGTGGAGCGCGAACTGCTGCAAGTCGGGGCCGATCTCGCCGCGTTGACGATGCAGCGGGCCGACGTGCTGCGACGAGAGCAAGCGTTGATGCAGATCGGAAGCGCGCTCGATACGATGCTGACCGAGGAGGAACTCATTGAGCAGGTCATCCACGTCGCCGAAGAAACGCTCCGGCTCCACTCGTGCAGCATCTTCCTCACGGAGCCCCAGACCGGGCGCGTCATTCTGCGCGGCACCATCGGGCACCTGCGCGACCGCGTGGGAACGCTCTCGTACGACAAGGGCGAAGGCTTTACCGGTTGGGTCGCCCTGCACGGACGCCCCATCTTGCTGGACGAACCGCAGGCCGACCCGCGTTGGCGCGGGAAGTACGTCGAGATTCCGAGCGAGCAGATCGCGAGTTTTCTGGCCGTACCTATCGAGTTTCGGAACGAGATTCTCGGGGTAATCCGGGTGCTGCGCCGTCGCAGCGAAAGTCCGTTCATCGACAACCGGTTCGACGACGCCGACATGCAGATTCTGCTCGCTATCGCGGGGCAGATCGCGGCGGGTCTGGAGAACGTGCGCAACATCGCGAACATCGTGCGGAGCGAACGCATGATCGCCTGGGGCGAGCTCAGCGCGAAGAGCAGCCACATGATCGGCAATCGCATTTTTGCCATCAAGGGCGACGTCAACGAGTTGGGGCACTTGGCCGGACAAGCCGAGATTCGAGCGGAAGACGTGGCCGAGCTTCAGCGGAGCCTCAGTACAAATGTCCAGCGGGTGGAAGAGATTCTCAACGATTTTCGCGACTTCGTTTCCGCCACCCAGATCGAGCGGAGTCCGACCGACCTCAACGCGGTCATCCGCGAAACGGTGGACGAGGTGTTTCCGAAGCGTTCGCCGATCACCCTGGTCCTGCAGTTGGGCGAACTGCCGATGGTTTCGGTGGACGCGCGGCGGTTGCGGCGCGCGGTGTCCGAGCTCATCGAGAACGGTCTGAACCACATGTCGGAGGGTCAGATGACGGTCAGCAGTTGGGCGGTTTCGGGCGGAGGCGGGGTCGCGGTGGCGATCTCGGACACCGGCCCGGGCGTTCCCCACGACCAGAAGGAGCGCATCTTCCAACCGTTTTTCAGCGGCAGGGTCAAGGGGATGGGTCTCGGGCTCAGCATTGTCAAAGGCATCCTGGAGGCTCACGGCGGGCACGTGTTCGAGGACGGAATTCCGGGCGACGGGGCTCGGTTCGTGCTGCTCTTGCCCGCGTAAGGGGAGGGGCCGCGTAACGGGTCTTGGGACCGTACCGTCCGAATGCGGATAATGGGGAGCATGCTCGTTTGGATGGCGTTGCTTGCGGCGGGATCGCCGGGCACCGCGCAAGACCCGGTTGCGGCGGACCGCGCCACCTATACCGACCGGGAGATGAACCTGTCATTCACGCATCCCACCGCGTGGAAAATCACAAAGCGCGAGAAGCGTGATCAGCGGGTGATCTTCACCGTACCGCTCGAGGGCAGCAAGTCGGGAGAGTTGGAGCTGATTCGGGCCCAGTTCCGCGGGGAAAAGGACGCGTGGCAATCGTTACAGCTCACCAGCAACGAGCTCCAAAAGCGCACGGTGACCCGTCAGTGGGAGCAAACCGTCCTTGGGGTGCCGTTGCTCTTCACGCAGGTTCAGTTCACCGATCGCGGCACCGCCTACACGCAGGTCAGCGGCCTGTTTTACAGCCGAACGGTGCAGAAGCTGCTGTTCCACCTCAAGGCCCCGGCGTCCGGATTTGAGGCCGCGTTCTTCGAGTGGCAGCGTTCTTTGGAATCGTTCCGGACCGTCAGCGGCACCGAGCTCCCGGTGGAAGACCCGAGTGCTCCGCCCGAAACTCGACCGCGACCGGGACCCGTTGTGGTCCGTAAGGTGGTTGATACATTCAAACTTCCGCCGAAGCGCAAAGACCTGACGTTCGCCGGGCAGATGTCGGTCTCCGGCAAGACGGCTCAAATCGATCTCCCGCCGGGCTGGTTGCTCAAGGATGTTGACGGTGCGAAAGGGCGGTTGGTCCACCCGAAGCTTGGGCTCGAAGTGGCCATCACCCTCAACTACACGCTCGATAGCCCAGACCCAATTCGGTCGATCATCGAGACCAGCGCGAAGCGTTTGGACCAGTTTGAGCGCGTCATTCAGCGCGAGGACGTGGAGCGCGCGGCGACCCCGTATGGATTACGGGGATCGGTGGCGCGCCTTGGGGAAGGGAAGGCCGGCACGCTGGTGCAGTTCGACGGATTCTTCGCCAATCCCGACTTCTATCTCCTGTTCGAGTACGCCGGAACCGAGATCAAGCGATGGCCTGAACTGCGTCGTGCGCTGTACGACCTGCAGGCCAGCGTAGACGTCAAGCTCGGCCAAGCCGGGCAATGACGCCGGTCGTCGTGGTGTCGACGTCCTCGCCCGATGCCTCGGTCGCGCTGATCGTGGCGGGCGAGGTGGCGTTTGCCGAAGCGCGACCATCCGAGCGGCAGGCCGGCGCGGTGGTGCTCGATCTGCTCCGCGCCATGACGGAACGCACCGGTTGCGCGCTGGCAGACGTCGCCGCGTGGGTGGCCGATGAGGGTCCGGGCAGCTTTACGGGCACCCGGGTCGGCGTCATGCTGGTCAAAACGTGGGCTTTTCTGTACGATCGCCCCGCGGGCGTGGTTTCCGCGTTCGATCTCATTGATCCCGCACGGACGGTGGCGATCCCGAACCGAAAAACGGACTTCTTGCTTCGAATCCCCGGCCATGCGCCAACCGTGACGAATAACTTACCCGCCGAGGTGGTACGCGATGCGGACGGCAATTTGCCGCGTCCGCGCGCCGAACGGGCGGCGTCACTCGTTCACAATATCCGGTGGACGAGCGCGGTCGCGTTGCTTCCCGACTACGTCCTCCCGCCGAGCATCTCGGTTCCCAAACGCCCTCAGGAGGTATTGCCGACATGAAGCAGACCGCGCAGATTCAACATCAGGTACCGCTGGCCCCGTACACGACGCTTCGGGCCGGTGGTCCCGCCGAGCTGTTTGCGGCCACCCGATCGGTGGACGAACTCGCCGAATGGGTGATGGAGGCGCAGCGCGAGGGCACCTCCGTGATGATGTTGGGCTGGGGTAGCAACCTGCTTCCGAGCGACTTCGGCATTCCCGGACTGACGCTCCGCAACCTCACGCGTGAAATCGTCATCAATCCCGAGACCGGCGAAGTCGTGGTCGATTGCGGCCTGAGCTACCAGAATCTCTTTCTCAAGACGATCCAGGCCGGGTTGCGCGGGCTCGAGTACGCGGTCGGAATCCCGGGCACGGTCGGCGGCGCGCTGGTCAGCAACGCGGGCGCGTACCGAAGCTCGATCAACGAATACGTGAAGGAACTGGAAGTCGTGACCGGCGGCGAGCGGTTCTGGGTCGATCCGTCCTGGATGAATTTCAAGTACCGCGATTCACGCCTGCGCGAGCACGGGCAAACGAGCGACGTGGTGCTGCGCGCCCGCTTCGTGTTGCCGAAAGGATCACGTTACGAGGCCTACAACGAAGCGCGCGACTTCCAGCGACAGCGCATCGCGAAGCAGCCACCGTCGCCCAGCGCGGGGAGCTTCTTCAAAAACGTCATCAGCGCCGACCTCGCCGCGAGTCTGCCGACGCTCCCGCCGGTGCTCAAGGCGAAAGGCATCGTGCCGGCCGGCTACCTCATTGAACACGCCGGGCTCAAAGGCTTTCGGCATGAAGGCGCAATGCTCGGTCGCAAGCACGCCAACTTCATGTTGAACATCGGCAACGCCCGGGCGACGGACATCCGCCACGTGGCCGAGCACGCCAAGCGGGTCGTGCGGGAACAGTTCCACGTGACGCTTGAGGAAGAGGTCTTGTACGCCGGCGATTGGTCGCGCTACGAGATCAAGCCGCTCGGCTAGGTCAGGCGGCATCGCCCGCGCCATGCGCGTTCGGGGCTTCGATCGGCGCGGCCTGGGTCGGGTCGGGTGCGCTCAGCCAGCCGTTCTGAAGCGCAATGAGCACGAGCGTCATGGTGATGGAAAACAGCATGCTGACCGCGCAGAGCTGAATCACGGCCGCGAGCATCCGGATGCCGTACCGACGTGCAAATCGGTCCTGCGCATGGATCGAACGTTGCGCACGCTCGCGTAAGGACTCGGGCAAAATCTTGACGGCGTTGCGCCGAGCGCGCTTGAGAACCGGACGCCGCATGAACCAAAGCATGCCGCCCCAAATCCATCGCGCAATCGCGGTGGCAATTCGGCCCATTCCTAGTTGTACGTCGTGCGATACGATACGGTTGTGGGACGCGCGGACTTGTCGCTTTTTTACGCCATCAACCGGTGGCCGGAAGGTTGGACGCCGATCATGCGCTTTTTTAGCGAAGCGACCGACCTCCTCGCCGTGCGAATCGGCCTGGTGCTGATGGTCGTCGTGATGGTGGCGCTCCGCGGCGCCGCGGCCCGCGCCGTCGGTCTCAGCCTGCTGGCGTTTCCGATCGCCAATGAAGTGACCGATCTGTTTAAGGCGTGGCTCCCCCAGCCGCGCCCGTTTCAAGAGCTCGCCGATGCGGTCCTGCGTACGGGCGGAAGTGACAGTGCCGGCACCGCGTCGGCCCACAGCGCCAACATGGCGGCCGTCGCCACCGTAATGTTATTCCTCGTGCCCCGATTCGGTGCGGTCTGGGTCGTGGTGGCGGTCATGACGGGCCTCAGCCGCATCTACACCGGCGTCCACTATCCGGGGCAAGTTGCCCTGGGCTGGACGGTGGGCGTGACGGTCGGACTTACCGTCGTCGGGCTCGAAAGGGTGATCCGCGACCGCTGGTTCTCCCCGAAGCCGGCCTCATCCGCCGAACCGGTCAATTCCGCCGAAGGAACGGCGGCGGAGGGAGCGGCGTGAGACTCGACGTTGCGCAAAGAATGCTCGTCATTGCGAGCGTAGTCACCGTGGTGATGATGGCGTCCGATCTTCTGCGGCCGTTTCTGCTGCCGGTGATGTTCCTCAACACGCACATCCACGAGCTCGCCCACGCCTTTGCGGCGTTGCTGACCGGTGGCCTGCCAGAGCGGATCGAAATCTACGCCAATGGCAGCGGAGTCACGCCGGTCTCCGGGGGAAACGTGCTCGTGGTCGGATCTGCGGGCTACCTCGGCGCCAGCCTTTTCGGAGCGTGGCTCATCTGGTTTGCGCGCGACGATCAGCGGGCGCGCTGGGTGCTCAACGGACTCGCGTTTTTGCTCCTCGCGTCGCTCCTCATCCTCGTGCGCGGAAACTGGGTTGGACCGGTCACGGCGATCTTCCTGAGCGCAACCTGCTACTTCTTGGCGCGCATGAACGACCCGTACCCGATCTTCTTCGCCCAATTGATCGGCGTGCAGCAGTGTCTGAACTCGCTGCAGTCGGTCTGGACGGTGTTCAAGATCAGCCGCTACCCGATGGCCGCCAGCGATGCCCGGATTTTGGAGCAGGCAACGGGGGTCCCGGCGACCGGCTGGTCGGCGCTTTGGGTCGTGATCAGCCTTGTCTTCGTCGCGGTGGCCCTCCGTCGCGTGGCGACCGAAGGGCCGAAACGTCCGCCTAAGGCGCCGCGTTCGGTCGCTTGACGCGCATCGGATTTTCGAGTTCGAAGTGGCCGAGCGAATCCAATCGCACTCCGGACAGCTGAATCTCGAACGTGTCTACCGTGGAAAATTGGCCGAGCGCGAGTTGGAACGCCTCGATCACGTAGCTCTCGGTCGTGCTTCCCATGCCCGCCGTGAACCCGTCGTTCACCTCGATGACCGCGTGCCGATCCTTGATCGCCAGGCCCACGATGCTCGCGTTGGCCAAGTCCAAACGGTCGAGCGTTCGCGAAAGGGCGACCCGGGCCGGACCTTCGCCATCGCCTACCGGTACCGATTCGCCCAATCGAACGACGCCATTGCGGACCTCGGCAATACGCACGGTTACCGACGGCCGCGGGGGAGCGTCGCCGTTCTCCGACCGAATCGGCGCCACGACGTTGACCCGCTGATCATCCGGCACACGCTTGGCGGCGGGCGTGTTCTGCACATAGTACGCGAGGGCTCCGAAGCCGAGCGATGCAACGACGATGGCGGCGAGCAAGGTCGCGCGCGAGTTAGTACGAGACTTTCGCATCTCCGAGAAACACCTTAATTCCTTGGGTCACGGCCTTGGCGACGGCGGCAGGGTAGTCGGGCTTCAACATACGGGCCCGGTCGCGCGGGTGATTGATGAAGCCAAGTTCGAGAAGGACACCCGGCATTTTGCTGTGCCGCAGCACCGCGAATCCCGACTGATAGATGCGCTTGTCGCTCCAGGTCCCGATGCTCGGAATCCCGTCGATTTTTGCAAGCTCCGCCTGGATACAGCGCGCAAGCAACTCCTTGGTCGCGCTGGGACCATGGAAGAATGTGATGCTTCCGCTCGTCTTGCCGCCGGGACTGCTGTTGATGTGGACCGAGATGAATAGGTCCGCCCGGTTCGAGTTGGCCAGCTCGGCCCGTTCGGTCAGCGGGATGAATCGATCGTCGTCGCGGGTCATCATCACCCGCGCGCCGGACGCCTCCAGCTCCTTGGCCAATGCCCGGCTGATCGTGAGGGCGAGATTCTTCTCGTACGCGGTGCCGGCCCGCGCCCCGCTGTCGTGGCCACCGTGGCCGGGGTCGACCACGATGAGCTTGCCATCCACTTTGCCGTCCCCGACCGGCGGCTTCAGCAGCTGGATCTGGATGCCATCGGCAGAGGTCCACACCTCCACCCCCATCGGTCGCGCGAGCCCAAACCGTACCACCGTATCTTCGCCGATCTTGAGGGCTCGGACAAACACCACGCTCTCGGTGGGAAGCTTCACCGCGTCGGGCAACCGCACTGAGGCCCCGGCGAACACGATTTCGAATACGCGCGGGTCCACGTTGCGCAAGGTCGGAGCCTGGGCGATGGGCGTGACGCTTCGCAAGCTGATGAGCGTTGCGGACGGCCCCTCGATGTCGACGCTCGGTTCGAGCAGCAGCGCAGTCGCCGGGTCGTCAGTTGGCGGTTCGACCGGTGGCTCAACCGGCGGGCGAACGGGTTCGATCACGGGCGGATTCGGGACGACCGGGGTCACGCCGCGGCGAGCATCGGGAAACGCCAGGAATCGCTCCTGAATCGGCACCGTGGTCCAGTTCCCGTCTTCGATCACCAACCGCGCGCCGTCGCGATTCTGCTGAACCTGCAAGCCCGCGGGCAAGTCCTTTGGCGGCACTTCGATCCGGGCCCCGGCCAATTGCACGATGTTCGGCGTCGCGGCGTCCATGCTTGGCGTAATCGGTAACGAGAAGGCGAGGCCGCGTTTGCCTCGCAACGTCGCGAGCCTTCCAACGCTGAGCACGCGGAGCGAACGCCCCACTTTGTCCCATTCACTGTAGGCGCCGATCTCGCGCAAGGTTCGCCGCAGCGGAATGGATTGCGACCCGGCGAAGACCCGGTAAGGAAGGTCGAGCGTTTTCGTGCCGATCTTCAGCGTCACGGAGTTCGCGCGGAGGGTCGCATCCCACCCCAGATCGGTGAGAAGTTCCAGCGGGAGGAAGCACTCGTGTTCCAAACGGTACGCGCGGAGGGGCCGTTCGTGATCCACGTAGATCACCTCGGCCGGCTGCAGTTGCCCCATCGCGACCGCCGCACCCATCCCTAGGCAAAGGCTGATCAGAGTTCGCATTGTGCTTCCTTGCTTCATTATTGCCCCGTAGGTCATAATTTGCCCACTTCGGCCGAAACGCAATGCGAAATTGCGGTCCTTCGCGCGGGCGGTTAGCTCAGTTGGTAGAGCGTCTCGTTTACACCGAGGTTGTCGGGGGTTCGAGTCCCTCACCGCCCACCACTCCTTCCAGACGGATTACGTAGGTTTTCGTTTCCCAAAGTTTCCGCATTTCGGTCTGCGTCCCGTGATCGGGTGTCACGATTTCGCGGGACTGTCGATTTTTCGCGGGTCACTCGAAACTGGGCCGTGATGTTACGCGGGTGGATTGCTACGATTTTCCTTGGGCTGGGGGCCCTGTCGCAAGCCGTGACGATCAACTTCGATGTGGATCAATTCGGTGCGGCGACTTTCAACAACCAGCTGCTGAATGATGCCTACGGGACACTCGGCGTCACCTTCGGGGCCGACGACCGGATTTTTGGAAACGTCGTGGGCACGACCTCGCCGCCTCGCGGAGCGACGGGCGGCCCGTTGTACGCGAACCCACTTGATGTGACCTTCGCCAGCCCCGTCAGTTACGTCTCGTCGGGCAAGATGACGAACTCGAGTTTCACCATGACCGCCTACGACGCGAGTTGGAACGTGCTCGGCTCGGTCTTCGCCCCGTTGGTGAGCGACGTGCCGCTGGAGTTCGTTTCCATCACCGCCACCGACATCAAGCACGTTCGATTCACCACCACGAATCAGTACGCCATTGATGACTTCACGTTTTTGGCCGCTGCCCCGCCGCCCGTGCCAGAGCCCGCGAGTCTGCTTGTGCTCGGCACCGCCGCCGCGGCACTGTTCCGACGGCGCAAGTCGCGGGCGTAACCGACGGCCCTACGCACGGGCCGCGCAATCGTGAAATACGCGCGCGCCCCGTTGCCAGCGGTCCAAATTGTCGCCCGTCAAGGCGACGGCGAGCGCGTGCGGAAAGTTGACGAGTGAGGGTTCGTTTGCCCGCACCGCGCCGTTTGCGAGTCCCGACAGGTACGGCTCAACCGCCGCACCGATGGCGTCCAGCTTCGGAATTTGGCTCGGCTGATTGTCGACAAAGTGTTCGATGCATCGGTTGACGTCGTAGCTCAGGTAACGACGGCACACGATGGGCCGCGCGGGATGGACCGAGCACGCTCCTGCCACATTCAGCGGGCATCGTAAGCGAGTCTCGAAGTACGCGGCCCGGTCGAGGCCGCTCAACTGCGCGCGGTACGCGTGCAATCGATCCACCAATTCGCGGATTTCCTCGGTGTCGAAATGGTCGAGCACGTACCGGGCCACTCGAACAACCTCCGGGACGGTGACATGCACCCGGATTTGGCAGCAGTACCAGCACCCCGCCTTGCAGTCGGGCTCGCCAAGGTCTGCGTCGCGCGCCCGCTGAACCAAGTCGTCAATGGTGGCGTCGACGCGGTCGTGGACGGAAGCGGTGACGTGGATCGACTCGCGCACCCGCCGACGATGGCTCAACGACAGCCACGTGGCATTGCTTACGGTGCGGGCCAACGATTCACTCGGCATCCGTCCTCATAATAACGCTCAATGCTGATCGCCGGTATCGCGAGTTTGGTGATGATGGCCCCGGCGGAGACCTCGGGCCGAGCGGTCGTGCTGACGTACCACGATGTAATCGAGCAACGCGGGCCCGGTAGCGTCTGGTTCGATTGCACCGTGATCGAGTTTCGCACCCAGGTCGAAGACCTGCGCCGACGCGGGGCGAACTTCATCTCCACCCGCCAGCTCGAGGCGTTTCTGGACTCCGGCAAACCTTTGCCGCCGCGCGCAGTCGCGATCACGTTTGCCGACAACTACCGCGGCTTCCTGCTGCATGCCTGGCCGATCTTGCGCAACCGGGGGATCCCCGTCACGATGTTCGTGCACACCGGATACGTGGGCTCTCGCGTTGGGCGGCCGAAAATGCACTGGACGGAACTCGGCGAGCTGCATCGGCAGGGCGTGATCGTGGCGAGCCAGACCGTATCCCACCCCGCCGACCTCACCCGGCTGAACGATGCGGACCTTCGGAAGGAGTTCGGCGCGTCGATGCGGGTCCTCAGCGACCGGATCGACCCGTACGGCGGCCATCGTCTCGCGTATCCGAACGGCAAGTTCGATCGTCGGACCATCACGATGGCGAAACAAGTCGGCTACCAGTTTGCCTACACTGAGGTTTGTGAGCCGGTGACGCGGCGGACCGAACGCCTCGCGATCCCGCGCTACGTCCACACCAAGTACCGCCAAGCGTGGCGCGACCTGACCGCCGGGGTCGGGTCGAGCCGATGAACCGGCTGGGCGAATCGCGCAATCCGTACCTGCGTCAACACGCCGACCAACTCATCCACTGGCAACCGTGGGACGACGCGGCCCTCCGGTCGGCCCGTGAGCAGAACCGCCCGATCTTTCTGAGCATCGGCTACGCCACGTGTCACTGGTGCCACGTCATGGCGCACGAAAGCTTTGACGATAGTGAAATTGCCGAGTGGCTCAATGCGCATTTCGTGTCGATCAAGGTCGATCGCGAGGAACGCCCCGACCTTGATGACGCGTTCATGTTGGCTGTCCAACTGGCCAGCGGTCGCGGCGGTTGGCCGATGACGCTGTTTCTGACGCCGGAAGGAGAGCCGTTCTTTGCGGGAACTTACTTCCCCCGGGAAGATCGCGGGAAGGCACCGGGCTTTCGGCGGATGGTCCAGTCGATCGCGCGGGCGTGGCGCGATCAGGAGGACGACCTGCGCGCGCGGGCGGCCGAGTTCGCCGAGGTTTGGCGCGATGCCAGCGCGTTGGGACCAGTAAGCGGGGAAGACCTGCCGATCCGGACGCGGGCGGCGCGATTGGTGGACGAGCTTCGGGCGGCGTACGATCCCGAATTCGGCGGATTCGGTCCCGCGCCAAAGTTTCCGCCCCACACCGCACTTTCCTTCTTGCAAGGGCTCGATCAGCCGGCATCGGATGCTCCCGAAATGGTCGGCGGAACCCTCGCGGGAATGCTAGCGGGCGGCATCCACGATCGCGTCGGCGGCGGATTCCACCGGTACAGCACCGATCGCGAATGGCGGTTGCCGCACTTCGAGAAAATGCTCGTGGACAACGCCTTGCTGGTGGACGGGCTGATTCGGGCCGGATTTGTCGAGCCGGCGGAGCGCACGTTGGAGTGGCTCGATCGCGAATTGCGCGCGCCCGATGGCACGTACATGAGCGGTCTCGATGCTGACGGCGTGCATGAGGAAGGCGACACGTACACCTGGACCGTCGCCGAGATTGAGGCGGCGTTGGTCGGAACGCCGGATGCGATCGTCGCCGAATTTCTCCGCGCCTACGACGTTCGACCGGAGGGCAACTTTCGGGACGAGGCGACCCAATCTTGGACGGGCCGCAACGTCTTGGTCGGCGGAGACGACCGCCGATTCGCGGCCCAACTGGACCACCTGCGGGAGGTGCGCCAATCCCGACCGCTGCCGTTTCGCGATGACAAGCGGATCCTGCACGGCAACGGCCTGATGCTTGGCGCCCTCGTTACCGCCGGACGGCTGGAGGATGCCCGACGACTTGCGGCCCGTTGGATCGCTGTCACGCAAGAAGTCAGTGCTCAAGACGTCGGCGCAGAACAACCTAGATCGTGGCCGCACCAACTCATTGGAGATCGTGCGGAGGGTCAGGCGTTCGCCGACGATCTCGCCGCGTTCGGGTGGGGGTTAACCCGCCTCGCCGCCGCGACGGGCGAGACGTACCGATCCGTCACCCAGTCGCTGGCCGATCAACTGCTGCGCGACCACTTCGATTACGAGTCCGGACGGTTTTTCCGGACGCGTCGCGATGCGGCGGTGCCAGTCCAGCCGATCACCATGACCGATCAACCCGGCCCGAGCGTGCAGGCCCTGTGTATCGCCTTTCTGACCGAGTTCGGCGAGCGCGAGGCGGTGGAGCGTGCCCTCGCGGCCAGCGCGCCGTGGATGACGTTGCATCCGCTCGCTACGGAGGCGCTCCACGAGGCGGCGATTCGGGCCGCGGCCCGCGGTTGGACGATGCAACCGGACCTGCACGCGCGACTCACCGAGTTTGGGCTGGAAGTCCGAGCGCGGCCTGGCTACATGTTCTTCGCGGAGGGCGGTCTGGCCCCCGCCCTGGAACTGGCGTACCGGTCCCCCGAACCGATCGCGCCGCCCGATGCGGAGTGGCGGGGGGATCACCTATTTATTCCCCGCGGACCATCGGGCACCCGGGTGTCGCTCCGTTACCGCGTGTGCGACGACTCCGGGTGTCGCCCGTGGGCCCGCGCCGAGTTTGCCCTGTACGACTGATTACGGCCGGTTCTGGTTGCCCAGCGGTCCGCCGAGCATCCCGCCGATTTGGCTCAGATCGCTAAGCCCAAGAACGCCGAGCATTTTTGAGAATCTGACGGTATGAACGGCGTCCCGCTACCCATCATCGGACGCCGCGCACGTTTCGCAACAGGTACGCGCCGAGGCCGAAACAGACCGAACAGAGCACGAACACCGCGCTGTATCCGGCGTGGGTGTACTGTACGACCTTCTCGCCCTTGTACATGAATTCGGTCGCACCGTAGGCGGCGATGAGGGCACCGGCAACCGGCGACGCGATGCTTTGCGGAAGCGTCATCGCCACGTGCCAAACCGCCATGTCTTTGCCGGCATCCTCTTTGTTTGGAAGCACGTCGGTCCCCAGCGCGTAATCCACCGCGCCGTAAGCGCCGTAAAACAGCCCGAAAATAGTGCCCACCAGATACGCCTGGTTGAGGTCGCGCGCGGCGATGAAGAACAGCGCCACCACCGCAATTCCTGCGTTCGAGATATACACGACCTGCTTGCGGCCGATCCGGTCGGACATGGCGCCGCCGATGACGCCGCTGATGCTGGCCGCGATGAGAATCAGCGCGATCAGGATGCCGGCGTCGGTGCCGACGCGGTCGCGATTCACGCCGATGATATCAACCAGATAGTAGTTGAGGAACGGCAGCACCGCGTAGAAGCCCAGCATCACGAGCGCGCGGGTAATCCATACCCAGGCGTAATCCGGATAGACCTTCGGGTCAATCCAAAGGCTGCGAAGGTAGCTCCCCCAATGAATCTTCGGCGGTTGCTCGGCCAACGGCACCTCGCGAGTACCGGCCATGGTGATGATGCCGAAAATGATGAGCGAGGCACTGACCACCGCGAATTGGGCGAGCGGGCTCAGGTCTCCGAACAGCAGGCCGGCCCCGACCGCACCGAACAACGTGCCGAGCTGGGACATCAGCGCCATCCATCCGCTGGCGACGCCGCGCTGATTCGCAGGGACGAGATCCGGGATGACGCCCATGTACGCGGCACTGGTGATGTTATTGCCCAACTGCACCACCAGGTATGCCGCGAAGTAGGCCATAAAGCCCGGGTTCCTGAACAGCGAGTCCGGGAAACTCGCCTCGATCGGTTTGGTCGATGAGAACGCCGCCGCCATGAGGAGCAGGCCGATCACGTTCACCACGATCCCGACCGCCATGTACGGCCGGCGACGCCCCCATTTCGACGCGCATCGGTCGCTCATCGCGCCGAAGAAAAGGGGCGCGACCAGCGCGACGATCGCCGACAATCCGGTGATGAGCCCCAGGCTCTCGGCGCGGTGATCCGGGTCCATGCGCTCGATCTGCCCCGGCATCATAATGAACAGCAGGGCACCCCAGTGAAAATTCGTCCCTAGCCAGTACGCGCTCAGAAAGAAGTGCTCGGCCACGGATAACTTTCGCTCCGGAGTGGGTTCGATGGGACGAGGCGACTCAGATGTCATGGCGATGGGCTCGGGCATAGGCGAGGTCGTCGGGCGCGTCGATATCGAAGGCAAGGCTCGGGTGAGCGGTGAGGACCGCCTGCCCGCGACATCCGAGAATCGCCTCGCATCGGGCGACCACTTCGGCTACGTCAGTTTGGCGCAAGATCAGCCGAATCAGAAACATTGGTCCTAGCAGCTTCGCCATGCCGACCACGCTCTTGCGCTGGGCGAAGAGTTCATCCAGCCGGCGAAGCGCCTCAAGAAAGGCCCGCCGACGCACCAAGAACACGCCCGCGGCCGTGAAGTGCCCGTCGCGGAGCGGCACGTACGTATTGGTGCTGCCCGGGTACTCCCGCTCGAAAGTCGCCTTGGGAATGACTCCGACGCAGAAATCGGCGTCCTGACAGTTCGCCACGAAATCTCGCACCGCCGACTCGTTGACGAACGGAAGATCGGCCGTGACAATGAGCACGCGGTCGCAGGCGGGCGACAACTGCTGGAGGGCATTCCGGATGGTCTGCGGGGCCGAGTCGCCGGGGTCGCCGAAGCGGATGCGGGGGTCTCGCCGGGTCACCGCCTCCGGACGGGCCGTGCCGATAACGACCTCCGTTACCGCTTCGATCCCGAGCACGGCGTCCAGCGCGGTGTCGAGCAGGGTGCGATCGCCCACCCGGAGCTGACTTTTGTCGGCGACCGCTTCCGACGCCAGTGCGGCCGGAAGGGTTCCCCCGGCCGGAATGATCACCGCGAGCCGCTGCACGACCGAAGATCGTACTTCGGCCCGTGCCCAGCACGCACAAACCCAGTACGCTCCTACCCAGTGCGCTCCTTCCCTGTGCGCCCGGATCGTTACCGCCCGAGCGCACGCGGCAGTCGCAAGGATTACAGACGGAAGTCGGGGCGAGTGCCGTCGTTGCCCATGTCCGGAGCCGTAAACACCCACGAGCATTGGCCGTTGATGTCTTGCGGTCGGTGGAACTTCGCGTGCCCGTCCACAAATCCGTAAATCGCGCCGCCGTTATGCCGCGTGGACGAGTAGCCCGCGCGCTCCAGCCGTTGCTGATCCGGGGTGAGGAACGGGAAGAACGAGACGGTCGGGTCGTAGGTCGTCAAATCGCCCGGGGTGCAACCGGGACCGGCCGGCTGAATGCGCGGGTCGCGGATGATATTGAATGCGGCGCCGCGCTGCTCGGTATTCGTGTGAACGGACGGACCCTTCCAGATTCCGCCGCCGCTGTTGGGCGCGAACGAGAACACGAGGATGGTGCTGGCGGGAAACTGCACCGAGCTTTCGCTCGAGACAAAGATGTTGTTGGCCAGGTTCATGTTCATGGCGTACGAACTTCGGTTTTGTCCGCCAGGGTTCAGTTCGCTGTTTCCGAGGACGTAGCCGATTCCGTTGGTCGCCGCGCTCATCGGCGGCAATCCGGGCGGCACCGGCACGGGTCGGGTGCCGTCGGCGGGGTCCTTAAAGACGCCGAGATTCTTGACGTACGGTTGCAACAGGTCCATCCAGCCAAGGGCAACCCGGCCCTCTATGCAGGGGGGCAAGTTGGGGCCGCTGCACTCGCGGATGATGGGCATGACGCCCTCATAGTCGTTTGCGTACAGGATGAACGCCGTCGTCATCTGTTTGCCGTTCGAGAGCGCGGCGGCCTTTTTTGCGGCGGCCTTGGCCTGCGAGAAAACGGGGAAGAGAATTGCGGCGAGGATCGCGATGATAGCGATGACCACGAGCAATTCGATCAGCGTGAACGCGGTGCGTTTCATGGCAACGGGGACATATTACCTTTCACAGTTTATTGAAATCTGCAAAGAGTGGGACTTTTGGGGTGGTTTGGGTTTGGGTTTGGTGTGGTTTGGTTTTGGATTCGTTCGGGGTGGTTCGGCTTGGTTGGACGGCTGAGTGTGTTGTAGGACGTGAGGGATGAGGCGGTCGGTTGACGCGTCGTGGCGCAGGCATCTTGCCTGCGAACAGTAAGGGAAGTAGGGGCGTTCTGTTTGGCAGTCGGACGGATGGCGGTGCGGGCCCTCATTCCCAACCCCTTCTCCCTCAGAAGGGCGAACGTGGCGGCGGCGTCGGGGACTTGGACCGGTCCGTTCGGATGTGCGGGGAACTGGGGCTACCAGGAGGACGGGGATTCCGGACTCCAGCTTTTGGGTCACCGGTACTACGACCCGTCGACCGGTCGCTTCCTGACGCGCGATCCGATCAAGGACGGTCGGAACTGGTACACGTACTGCGAGAACAATCCGCTGACGGCGGTGGATCCGCTAGGTCTATGGGGGATCGGATTCACACTCGGCGGTCAACTTATCATCGGCGTCGTTTCGATTTTGATCAACATGACGATAATGGTTAACGATGAAGGAATGACCGCGGGGGCAGGAGTCGGATACGGTCTCGCAGTTGGCCTCTATGCCGGAGTCAGCGGAGGCCTAACAGGCGATCATGACTATTCGTATTACGATGACGACTTTGCTCGTCAAAAAGGATACGCAACCGGCGTAGCAACCCCGGCTGTAACGGTCGAAATTTTGGATGACAATGGTATTATATTTGATGGTGGTTATGACGGTGAGTCCATTCTGATAGGTCCAGGTGCGGGCGGGGGGATTTACCGAGAGCTACGTGAGGGAGGCTTCCTTCAGCTGTTCGAGTGGTGATGATCATGCGTGAACAGATTCTCACCGTTACGGTTCCGGTATGGGTGATTTCAGCAACGGTAGCAATTTGGTCATCACCGAAGTTTCTCTCCGCAACCCACGCGGGTCGGGATTGGCTTCACAGAAAGGTTCGAATCTTCGGTCCTTACACTACAGATCTAGGCGCGAAAATTGAAGACGATATTCGAACATTTCGGCTTGTCCATCGTGCTTCACGGATGATTGCGATGGTGCTGACGATAGTGCTGATCCTCCTGAAACTGGTGCGGTAGATTAATGGAGGATGACGACCCGTTTCAGAACAGCGAAGTTCACGCCGGGCATTTCAGAGCGACGAGGCACGACGAGTCGGTTCTCTCACCCGGACCGGATGGGTTCCGTGACGCGGCAGACGAGTGCCAGCCAGGGTTCGGCGGCATCGCGGCAGTACGACGCGTTCGGGAACGTTGCGGCGGTTTCGGGCACTTGGACCGGACCGTTCGGCTTTGCGGGGAACTGGGGCTACCAGGAAGACGGAGATTCCGGACTCCAGCTTTTGGGTCACCGGTACTACGACCCTTCGACGGGTCGGTTCTTGACCCGCGACCCGATCAAGGATGGTCGGAACTGGTACACGTACTGCGAGAATCGGCCACTTGCTGGCGTTGATCCCGACGGTTTAGACGTGCTTTGGATCGGTGCAACGACCGGCGGAAGCTTAGCCGGCCACGTGATCATCGGAGTAGAGGGGCCGCGAGGTAAACCCACATTTTTCGGCTTTTGGCCAGACCCGGATTATCGTGGGCAACGCCCTGGGAAAGGTGGTTATCAAGGGCGTGGAGATGTTCGGCCCGATTATCCTGGAAGCGATTGGACGATGTTTCAGTGGAGCATAACTCCTTATCAAAAGCGTCGAATCATGCAGATGATGGTGGAGTCTGCGATCCTTTACGAGCAGGGAAAAGGTAATGGCTATAACTTCGAAACCAACAATTGCGCTCACTGGGTTCGTGGCATTCTTTTGCAGATAAATGTTGAGTTTCCTAACCTCATACCGGTTGGATCGATGCCTAAGCCGGGACTGAAATCAGGTCGTCTTAAGCCGATAGAATATGTGCGGTGGCTGTCGGGTCTCACGGATACGGATTAAAATGGATTGGAAAACCTTCTCCGTACTATCGGTTCTTGTAGCGCTTGAAGGATGCAGTACTGGAACAAAACATGGGATCCTGCCAGAACCGCCCGATGCCGTGTCAAATATTCAAGACTACAAGTCCAGACCCTTTCTTGATAGACGAGAGATTGCAGCAGCCGCAGCAAGAAGAGAGCATCGCTACCCACAGCAACTGTTGATCGAGTTCTTTGATAGCGAAGATCACCCAATGAACCGCTTTATGGCGGCAAATGCATGGTTAAACAACTATAAGCAGGGAGATTTAGCGGAAGTCGCACGATCCAAAGGGTGTCTTGGGGTTCAACGCCTCGTAACCTCTGGTGTGTGGTATTCACTGCGAAATCTCAGTAATGAGGACGAGCAACTCCGCCATAAGTGTGCTGACCAAAACCTCAGGAGACCATAACGAAGCATGAGCTTTTTGCGTATCACGAACGTGGTCTTCCTCACACAGGAGTAGGTCGATAAAGCCATGATAAGAGGAAATTTTTTCAAAAGTATCCGACGTGCGGCTGAAAATTGTGCTGTGGCATCGCGACAGTACGATGCCATAGGGAACGTGGCGGCAGTTTCGGGGACTTGGACCGGACCGCTCGGGTTTGCGGGGAGCTGGGGCTACCAGGAAGACGGGGATTCGGGACTCCAACTGCTCGGCCACCGGTACTACGACCCTTCGACGGGTCGGTTCCTGACCCGAGATCCGATCAAGGACGGTCGGAATTGGTACACGAACTGCGAGAACAATCCGCTGACGGCGGTGGATCCGGATGGTTTGCAATCGATCGTTTTCGATCCGGTGAACGTCCCGCAGAAATTTGACTTTAATCCTCCTCCTGGCGGATGGGTCCAGTACAAGCCGATCAAGTGGGAATTGCCGTCCAAGGTACCGCCGAGGCTGTACCCACCCGAGTGGCCAGGGAATGTTCCGCCAACCGACTACTCTCGACCCGGTCCGGGATCGTTCGATGGTCAAGGCTGGAGTCTCAAAGAGAAGTTGGGCGGACTTGCACTACTCTATCGGTTTGAGCTTCGATTCGGACGAGACTATTCAATCTACGCCGAGCCAGCGTTGACCGGCAAGGGCACTTACTTGCCGAAAGCGATCAAGTTCGAAGGTGCACTACAAATCGGAATCCGTAAGAGATATTTATGGTAAGTATTGTCGCCACTCTCGCCATTGCTTGCTCTGCAGTTCAGCAAACCGGGCCCACCCAGATTGTAGGGCTCGGGCCTGCCTCTGACGGTTTCTATATTGAGACGGCAAATCCGACCGGGGAGGTTGACGCTGTGGTGTTGCGGTGCGTCAGCACTGATCATGAACTGCTTGAGGAAGTGTTCACTTCGCCTTTTTGGCGTAAGTACCTCAAGAGTTCTACCCGAGACGAGTTCATTGCGCGCAACAAGAATAGCAAGTACGCGAAAGGCCCGGCGAGCCGAATTGGCAAGGATTGGGTGGCGAAAAATCCGATCTCGGTTGATCTGCGAAAACTCGTACTGCCGCTTGGGGAAGTGTCTTCCGTTGAAACTCTGACCAATCGCAAAGCGCGGTTTACATTTAGCGCGAAGGGCTCCGGCATCGTCATGAAACTTGGGACGCGAGAATATCCTTTCGGCTTAACGGATAGGTGGCCACTAAATGCTCAGGACCGATCGAACTTGTTTACCAGTGCAGATGGGAAAGATACGTACGGTATGGTCCTTTTGTCCATCCCTGGCGAGTCGCTTGTGCCAAGGGTTCTCAAGAAATCTTCCGGACATGAGAGCGGTTTCGATCTAACGCCGTTTTTCGCTGCTTGGGACTCGATGACCTTTGGTGGAGACTATGTCGACGTTGCCTGGGACAGTTCTTGGGCACTTGCTGATCGGTGCATTTCTGCAACTATCGGCATAGCCATGCGTTACACGCCGGAAGGTGTGAGGCCCGTTCCAAATAACCGCGGACTCACGTCCAAATTAGTGAGTGAGGACGGATCACAAGAAACAAACTTCGACGAAACGTTTATCCGATCCATCAACGGCTTGAGCCTAGATAAACCTTTTACCGACCAGGACTTTGTTCGGAATCTGATATTGGCGTTCGACAAGTACGATACGTTTGTGGAGATCGGGGTTGAATTCGAAGGCCGGTCGACGGTCCTCAATGTACCGAAGCGGCCAATGTAGGCTAATTTGACTGGTTACACCATGACGAGATATGCTGCATTTTGCCGGAATGGAAAGCCGGTCCTCTTTCGACAATGGCTTTCCCCCATTTGATGACCAGATGAGAGTTTAAGCACCGCAGCGGGACGGGGCAGTTCGCGGCTCGGAACGAGCAGAGTCCGCAGGGCCGGTCAAGGACTGTGCAACAGCGTGACCACCGTCGAGCGGACGAACGAATGAAAAGATATGAAGGTAAGGGTATCGTTCCGCCAAGGAACTCGTGATGAAACGCCTCATTATCCTCCTCGCCTGCTGCGTGATCGTCATCTTGTTCGGTCTTTGGCTGTTTGTGACGTACCACACCCGCAACGTCGCCTACGTGTTTGTCCTTAACGATCTCCCGGAAAACGTCTTGGTGAGTAGTAAGACTTGCGGCGACTGCGGAGGGAAGATCGCCCCGGGGAAGCGAAACCCATCACCGATGTTTTTGCACCATGCTTCGAGTGAAAATCTGGAGATGAAAGTCTTGTCAAGCGGGAAGCGTTATGCGATGTCCTTCCATAAAGTCGTCCAACTCGCGACTCCAATCAAGAGATCTCAAATCCTGGTCCGCGCTTCTCAATTTCGAGATCACGGCACCTTACAAGCGAGTCCGATCAACGCGCGGTCAACAACCCGTCAGTAAGTTCAACCCGATCAAGGACGGTCATCACCTGCCGACTGCCGCGAGTGCGATCCCGGCCGCCAGTAATCCCCCGAAGATCATCTCGTAACGTGCCGTTTCCGCCAGTACCGGATTGAGGGCCGGGCCAGCGAGTCGTCGCACACTCGTCCACAGCCGAAATCCGAGCGGAAGTGAGCAGATCGGAAGGGCCGGCCAGGGACTGCGCAACAGCGTGACCAGCGCCAGGCAGGCGACGGCACTCAGCCCAAGGTTGACCGCGTACTCGGCCACCCCAAACGGCCGGCCGAACCGCGCAACGAGCGTGCGTTTCCCCGCCGCGCGATCGGTATCGACGTCCCGAACGTTGTTCACCACCAGAATGTTGGTACACAGCAACCCCACCGGAACGCCCGCGATCAGCGCGATCGGCGACAACGCGAGGGTTTGGACGTAAGTCGTTCCCGCAACCGCGATGAGGCCAAAAAACAGGAACACGAAGAAGTCGCCCCAGCCGTGGTAGCCCAGCGGATACGGTCCGCCTGTATACGCCACGGCCGAAATGAGCCCAAAGAATCCGATCCACAGCACGGGCCATCCGCCGATGGCACCCAGCATCAACCCCACCACCATCGCCGCGACGATCACGCCCACGAGCGCGCGCTTCATGGCGATCGGCGTGATCAGACCGGCCTGGGTGACTCGCGTCGGTCCAAGGCGGGCAGCGGTGTCCGCACCTTTCTCAAAATCGAACACGTCGTTCGCCAGGTTGGAGGCAATCTGGATGAGTAGCGCGCCGATCAGGGCCAATCCGGCCGGAAGGAGGGCCAACTTGCCCTCGCCAAAGGCCACGGCACTCCCCACCGCGACCGGAACCACGGACGCGGGCAGGGTCTTCGGCCGAATCGCGAGCAACCACGGATTCGGGGGCTGCGCAGCTTTGGACGGATCTGGAACCGGTGGCGGATTCTCGAAGGCGTCGTTCATACGTGCGGCGGTTTACGAAAGCGCGAACTGGAAGATGCGGTCAGAGAACCCCGGCAGCCCCTCATGCCCAAAGTCCGGATAGATCACGATCTCCTTTTCACTCCGAACCCGGTTGTACGCGGCGAAGCACGTGCTGGGCGGCGTGATGTTGTCCATCAGCCCAAGACCCATCAGCAAGCGAGCCTCGATGCGCGGCGCCAAGTGCTGGATATCGATGTACCCGAGCCGGTAGAAGATCTCCGCTTCCCGGGCGTGGGTCGGGTCAAAGTGGCGGAAGTACCGGCGAAGCTCATCGTAAGCATGGACGTCGAGGTCCATCTCCCACACGCGCTGGTAATCACTCAGAAAAGGGTGCAATGGCGCGCATTTCGCCACCCGAGGTTCCAGTGCGGCGCACACCATCGCCAGAGCCCCGCCCTGCGATCCGCCGGTCGCGATCACCTGGGTGCCATCCACCTCGGGCCGATCGATCACGAGTTGGGCCAAGCGCGCGCAGTCGGTGAAGACGTGGCGGTAGTACAGATGATCCGGGCCGTCGCTCAGCCCGCGGATGATGTGCCCAGATTGGGTCGGACCGGTGGTCACCACCGTGTCCTGCGATCGGCCGGCTTGCCCCCGACAGTCCAGCGCGGCGACGGTAAAGCCAAGGCCAACCCAGCCGAGGTAATCGGACCAGTCCGACGAGCGCATGGTGTAGCCGTGAAAGTGCACCATCGCGGGATGCGGACGTGCGGCTGGAGTGCGCGGAACCAGCAGCTTCGCGTGGACCCGCGCCCCGCCGAGCCCGGTGAAATACAGGTCGAAGCACTCCGCATTCGGCGTCTGAAAGTCGGCGGGCCGAAGTTCGACGTCCGGAGCGATGCCACCGAGCTCCGCAAGGGTCCGATCCCAAAATGCGTCGAAGTCGTCTGGCTTCGGATTTCGGCCCGCATAGGTGCGGAGTTGGTCGAGCGGCATGTCCAACAGCGGCATGGCCGAGTTAACCCTAGGACGCCTGCATCGGGGTCTCGTGAATCAGGGGCCGGCTATTCGGCGGTGGCGCGGGTAAATCGCACTTCGCTGACCGTCCAACCCAACACGTTGCTCATCTTGAAGCGTCCGCCCAGCCCGCGCGCCAAGTTATCCACGATCTTCAGCCCGAGGTGGCTGCTGACCGAAGGGTCGAAGTTCTCCGGTAGCGGGTCGCCGTTGTTCGATACCCAAACCGAAACCTCTTCGCGGTCCTCGCTTTCCGACTTCGACTCCTCCACGGTGATGTGGATTTCGCCGGAGGTCGCCTCCTGAAACCCGTGCTCAATCGCGTTTTGAATCAGCTCGTTCATCACCAGGGCCAGCTGGGTGGCCTGCGTCATGTTCAGGTGGACGTCGGTGCCGCGCAGTTCAAACCGCACCGACCGGTTCGGCATGAGGAACGAGCTTTTTTGGTGATGGATCAGGGTTTCGGCGATGCCGCGCACTCCGACATGGTCGAGGTCCTCCCGGCTCAGCAGGTCGTGAACAGCGGAGATCGCGAGGATGCGGTTGAGGCAGTCGTTCAGGGCTTCTTCCAGCGTGCGGTACCCGCCGTGACGCATCTGGAGGCGCAGCAGCGAGGCGACCTGCTGCAAGTTGTTCTTCACCCGGTGGTGCATCTCTTGCATCAGCGTGTTGCGCACTTGCATCTTGGCGTGTTCGATGGACACGGCGGCTTGTTTGGCCAGCGTTTCCAACGCCTTGATCTCGTCGTTGCCGAAGTCGCGCACTTCGTTGGTGTAGCAAGACAGCACGCCAATCGGTTTGCCTTGCATCGTCAGCGGCACGCAGATCATCGACCGCAACCCTTGCTCGGCGGCGAGATCATGGCCGATGTACTCGTCATCGGTAAGAACGTCGCGCACGATGATCGGGGTGTTCGTGGCAATCGCGCGGCCGGCGATGCTTTCACCCAGCTTGATCGCGCGCTTCTTTTGGTACGCCTTGGCGGGGGCCTGGGTGGCGCGTAGCACCAGTTCCTCGCTCTGCTCGTCCAGCAGTCGCACCGTACAGACGATGTAATTGAACTGCTGCGCGGTGTAATTGACCAAGAGCTGAAGAATCTCTTCCAGGTACGGCGACTGCGCGATGGTGCTGGAAACGGTCGAAAGCGCCCCGAGCCGATTTTGCTTCGTGCCCGCGCTGTACGCTTGGTTGAACCCTTCGATGAGGTGCCCGACAAAGTCGCCCAGTTCCGAAAGGTACTGACGGGTCGGCGGAGTCAGCGGCCAAGCGCCCCGCCGACGCATCACGATCGCCCCGTAGGTACCGCGCTCGTTCCGAAGCGGCAAGATCACTTCGGAGCGGAACTCGTGGTTCCGGGTGTCGGGATGGTGGGCGTAGCGCGGATCGGCCTGCGCGTCGTCAGGAATGAAGATCGGTTCGCCCGTGCAGATCACCGCGCCGGTCAGGCCGACGGATTTGTTGAGTCGGAGCCGGCCGACCAATTCCGGAAAGTAGGTGCTGGCGCGCAGCACCACTTGGTCCCCGTTCTCCCGCACCAAAATCTCGCACGCGCTGACGTCCACCACGGATTGGAGGGTGCTGACGATTTCGTGCAGCAACTTCTCCGGCGTGACGGCGCGCTGCTGGGCGCGGATCAGGGCGGCGGCCGACTTCATGCCGAGATTTCCGGTCCGATCGCCGTGATCGAGACCGCGTCGGGGTGCAACAGGCGTTGGGCCAATGTTTGGATGTCGGCCGGGGTCACCGCATTGAGCTTGGCGACCGTTTCGTCGATCGGGATGATGCGACCATGGTTCAGTTCGTTGCGGCTCATGCGCATCATGCGTGAATTCATGCCTTCGAGCCCGAGTTGCATCGAGCCCGCGATGTGACGTTTGGTGCGTTCGAGCTCGTCCTCCGCGATGCCGTGGGTCATCACCTTGTCGAACTCCGCGCGAACCGTGGTCAGGAGCTCGTCCCAGTTATCCGGACTGGTTCCTCCGTAAACGGTGAAGGCACCACCCGCGCGGTAATTCAGCGTGTAGCTGCCGATCGCGTAAACGAGTCCGCGCTTCTCGCGAATCTCCTGGAAGAGTCTCGAAGACATCGATCCGCCGAGTGCGGCGTCGAGCACGATCATGGCGTACAGCTCGGGATCGTAAATCGAGGTGCCGTCGCTACCGATGCAGAAGTGGACCTGCTCGACATCCTTGGCGATCCATTTGGTGCCGTGAGTCCCGGACGGTCGCGGAGCTTCGGTCGGTTGGGCACCGGTCGCGATATCGCCGAGGGTGCGTTCGGCGAGTTCGAACACGGCCTGCGGATCGACGTTTCCGGCGATCGACAGCAGCACGTTCTCGCCGCGATACTGGCGATCCATGTAGCGGCGGATGTCGTCCGCGGTGAATCCGGCGACAGACTCGCGGGTGCCGATGATCGGCTTGCCAAGCGGGTGATCGCCCCAGCGCGCGGTCAAGTGCTCTTCGTGCACGTGGTCGCCCGGCTCATCTTCGCCGCGTTTGATCTCTTCGATCACGACCTGCGCTTCGCGCTTCAACTCGTCGGGATCGATGAGCGAATGGCGCATCATGTCGGCCAGCACATCGACGCCGTTGGCTACGTCATCGGCGAGGACCCGGCAGTAGTAGCAGGTGCTTTCCTTATCCGTAAAGGCGTTGAGCGACCCGCCGCGACCTTCAACCGACTCGGCGATCTCTTTGGCGGTGCGGTGCTGGGTGCCCTTAAAGAGCATGTGCTCGATGAGGTGGGTGATCCCGGCCTCGTCGTCGCGCTCATGCCGACTGCCGGTTTGGCACCACAGCCCGATGGCCGCCGATTGGACGTGCGAGACCGGTTCGACGAGAACGCGAACCCCGTTGGCGAGAACGTGCTTGTGGACGTGACTCATGGGATCAATCTCCTATTCTGGTCGACAGCGCGCCGACGGTTTCGATGATGGCGGTGACTTCGTCGCCGGGACTGAGGTCCGGCAGTTGCAATGGGTCGATGAGCGGGCCGAGCGCAAACAGGTCGGTCGTCCGGACGGGGGCCGATTGGCTGGCCCCGGCGATCGCTTGGGCGAGCGTAAACGGGAGCGTTTCGGTGCTTCCTGCCGCGATCTCAACGCCGTTCAGCTTCATCCGGCACTGCAATCCGTAGGCTCGGCCGAAGTCCTCCGACTGTACGTAGTCGTCGAGTTCGTCGGGGGTGGTAACGGCCGGACCGAGCGCAAACCCGAAGTCGAGCTGACCGCCGTAGGCAATGCCGGACGCGCGGGCACGCTCCACACTCGGGCCGTCGAACAGACCAAGCCCGACCGTGATCCCGAGCACCAAACCGTCGGTTTCAGACGGTTCCGCGCGAAACCCTTCGCCGAGGGAGATCCCGACGAGAAACGGCACGGCGACGAGTTGCGTGGCCGCGTACGGGAAAGGAATGCTTTGGTTGGGGCCGAAGATGTTCGCGCTGTTGGCGTAGTGGTAACGCGGCGGCTCTTCCGGCGTCCGTTCCAACAGGTCTGGCTGAAACCGCGTGTCGAAGATTCGAAGGCTTGCGGCGCCCTTCACCGGCACCAGTGGCCGAACCTCGCTGACGTCGTGCATCGCCACGCCGGCCGAACCGTCCGTTTCGTAAACCTTCCCGCTCTGGATGATGCCGGAGCGCACGGTGCCGGGATCGTGCCGAAGGTCGAAGCGAATCAGTTTCATACGGAAGCCGATAGGTTACCGGGTATCATCAGAGGTTCCGCAGGTCTTGAATGCTTCCGAATCCTGATATCCTGAACGACTATCCTTACGGCAAGTTTGTACTTGCGAATCTCGCCGCCAAGCGTGCGAAGCAGTTGGGCGAAGGCGCGCCGGCCCTCGTGCACATCGATTCCAAGCATCCGCTGACCATCGCGTTGGCGGAGATCGCGGCGGGCAAGATCAAGCCGGTACTTCCGGACGGCCTCGGCGTGATCGATGAAGGCAACGATATCAATGTCTTCGGCGAAGACGCCGTGACCGATCGCGGCATGTTGCTGCCGGCACTCGACGAGACCGAGGCCAGCCTGATTGCCGACGTCGAAGCCCTGGTGGATGAAGATCCGGAAGATGTGCTCGGCGGCGACGATCTGTCCTCGTTGAGCGATCTGGTCGGCGAAGACGAAGAAACCGAAGTGGGCTCCGATGAAGACGAAATTTCGCTCTCGGATCTCGCGGAATCGGAAGCCGATGGCGACGATGCCAACGATCCTGACGCGTAAGTCTGAGTGATGGCCGCCACGGACCCGTATGCCGTTTTGGGCGTGAGCCGCAATGCGACCGCTGACGAAATCAAGGCGGCGTACCGGCGGCTGGCGCGTCAGCATCACCCGGACGTCAATCCGAACGACCCCTCGGCAGAAGAGCGGTTCAAGGAGATCGGCGCGGCGTATGCCATCCTGTCCGACCCGGAGAAGAAGGCACGCTTCGACCAGTACGGCACCACAGAAGATTCGCCCGGCGGAGACTTTTACGGCGGGGCGGGCGGCGGACTCGGCGACCTGTTCGACATGTTCTTCGGCGGCGTTCCCGGAGGCGGTGCGCGCCGTCGCAGCGGACGGGATGGCGACGACATTCAGGCCGACGTCGAACTCACCTACCTTGACGTGCTGAACGGCGCCTCGCGCGAGGTCACGTACGATCGCGATGTCCGCTGCGGCTCGTGCCGGGGCTCAGGAGTGGAAGGCGGCGGCGCTCCGGAACGGTGCCCAAACTGCAACGGAGCCGGCGTGGTGACCGCCGTTCGGAGCACGTTCATCGGCCAGGTCCGAACGCAGATGCCCTGCAACACCTGTCAGGGCGAAGGCACGGTGGTGAAAAATCCGTGTCGAACCTGTCGGGGACGAAAAGTCACGCGGGAGCGCACGCAGATTTCGGTCACGATTCCGCCCGGATTCGAGGACGGTTCGGTAATGCAGAATCCCGGCCGCGGTGGCGAGGGCGTCGGAGCGGGTCAGAACGGAGACCTCTACATCATGTTGCGCGTGCGGCCGGATGACCGGTTCGAACGGCGCGGCACCCACCTGTTCACCTCGCTCGAGATAAGCTTTCCTCAGGCCGCACTCGGCGATGAAGTCGTGATCGAAGGCGTCGACGCGCCCGTGACGGTGACGATTCCGGCCGGTACCCAGCCCGGGGCGCAACTCGTGATCCGCGGGGCCGGGTTGCCGCCGTTGCACGGCGGACGTCGGGGCGACATCGCGGTCGAGATCGCGGTGCGGGTGCCAACGCAGCTTTCCGACGCGGAGACGAAACTGATCCGAGAGCTCGCCGAACTGCGCGGCGAAACGCCCGGCAAGCCTGATGAAGGCGGAGGATTGTTCGGGGGACTTTTCGGGAGACGCAAGTGAGCGGCGCGCACTGGCGCGAAATTCGGGCCCATTTTTTTCCGTGGCCGGTTGACATAAGCCCGTTTATCGACCTTTATCTTACGTACGGGATCGAAAACACTTCGGAAGCCGACGGCTGGCTCAGCGGTTGTCTGCCGGAAGTCGCCGGGAGTGCCGAGCTCGCCGCGCAGTTGGCCACTGCGTTGCGTGAGCATGGCGCGACCGAGGTGGAGATCCGAACATTTGAGGAGGAGAATTGGGATCAGATTTGGAAACATCACTTTAAGCCGCGTCGCGTGGGCGAACGGCTCGTCATCCGTCCGACCTGGGAAGCGTTTGCCGCGTCACCAAATGATCTGGTGATTGAGCTCGATCCGGGCCAGGCATTCGGTACCGGCGACCACGCCACGACGCGGCTGTGCCTCGAACTGCTGGAATCGGCGAACCCCGCCGGCAAGCAGATTGCGGACGTCGGCTGCGGTAGCGGAATCTTGGCGATCGCGGCAAAGTTGCTGGGGGCCGCCCGCGTGCGTGCCGCCGATATCGACCCGATCGCGGTGGAAGTAGCGCGCGAAAACGCGGCGCGAAACGGCGTGGAGATCGAGTTTGCGGTCGGCGGTGGATTCGCGCCGGTGGCAACCGACGCGCACGGCACTCCGGGTGAATGGGGCGAAGACGAGCTCCGTCTGTCCGAGACCGGCATCCCGGCGGTGGATATCCAGGTGAGCGAGCCGACGGTGACGTTTGACCTCGTGCTCTCGAACATCATCTCGCTGGTGCTCATGCGGATTGCCGCCGATGCGTACGCCGCCGTACGTCCGGGCGGCGACTGGATTGTGAGCGGAGTCATCGAGTCGAACTGGCCGGACGTGCGCGAACGGGCCGAATCGGTCGGATTTCGCCTGGTGGAGCAGCGGCAAGAAGATGACTGGATCGGAGCGCGCTTTACCAAATGACGCCCGGTCGCGAGTTGCCACGCGTCTTCATCCTCGGCGCGACCCCGGATGCGGAGATTGAACTCCCCGCGAGCGAGGTAACGAAGTTTCGCCAGGTCTTACGCCTCGAATCCGGGGACATGATCGGGGTGCTTCCCGGCGACGGCACGATGATCCGGGCCAAGTTCGTGGGCCGACATGCGGAACCCGTCGACGTGATTCGGCCCGACACGGAGGCAAACTGCCGGCTTCGCATCGCCCAGAGCTTGCCGAAGGCCGACAAGCTGGAGGAGGTCGTGCGGGCCGGCACGGAGCTCGGGGTGGCCGCGTTCACGTTCTTTGTCAGCGACCGCACGATCGTGAAGTGGGACGGCGCGAAGCAAGCGGAGAAGTTGAAGCGGCTCGGCGCGATCGCACGGGAGGCCGCCGAGGTGAGTTTCCGGACCCGCATTCCGGCGCTGACGTTCGCGGGCACGTTCGCGGAAGCTTGGCGCGCTTGGCCGGACGCATACGCGCTGTCGGAATCGGAGCTGGCGGTAGCGACGCTGTCCGGGCTGTACGGGCAGGCGGAAGTCACGCTGTTTGTGGGACCCGAAGGCGGATGGTCGCCGCGGGAACTCGTCGCGATTGGCGCGCGCGGTATCACCCTCGGCCCGCGGATTCTGCGGACCGAGCACGCGGCATCGGCGGCGGCGGCGTTCTTACTGCTGGAACGCTAACCGACTCTTCCGGAGGAACTCCGTGAATCGAGCCGGGTCGCGCTCGTACTCGGCGCTGCCGAGCAGTTTGCCGTCGGGCGTGAGCACCGCGTAGACCGGATTGGCCGCGTTGCCGGTCAGGTCGATCTTCAGCTTTTGGTAGCGGATGTCGTCGGGATTATCGATCTGGTCGGTGTACAGCTTCGCGAGGACGAAGTTCTTGAATTCGGCTTGCACGGACGCGACCGGAAACACGTTCTTTTCCATGTAGCGGCAATTCGAACAGAAGATGCCGGTGAAGTCGACGAAGAGCGGCTTACCTTGCCGCTTCGCCTCGGCAAGCCCGGCCTCGTAATTGGTGAGCCAACCGGCCTCGTCGGTCGGTTTGGTGCTACCGACGGCGGTCGCTCCCTTTCGGTACGGGTAAGGATCCGGCGGAAGGAACGACTCGAGGTCTTTCAGCGACGCGCCATTCATGCCCGCCATGAACCAGATCGCGAGCGCAAAGGACCCGACGGCGGCAAGGATACGCGGGATTCCCGGGCGGCCGGATTCTTCGACGGTGGGGATGGCGATCCAGCGCATGAGGAACATGCCGGCCACGATCATGATCGTGATCCAGAGTCCGAGGAACACCGGCTTGGTGAGCCACCCGAGTCGCCAGGCGAGGTCGACCGAGCTGAGGAACTTGACCGCCGCCGCGAGTTCGACAAAGCCCATCGTCGCCTTGACCGTGTTGAGCCAAGAGCCCGACTTCGGCATCTTGCTGAGCGCCTGCGGAAACAGAGCGAGGGCGAAAAACGGCAGCGCGAACGCGGTGCTGAAGCCGATCATTCCGGCTATGGGATAGAGGAGATCGCCCTGGGCCGCCGAAACGAGCAACGTACCAACGAACGGCATGGTGCAGGTGAACGATGTGATGCTGAACACCAGGCCCATGAGCACCGGGGCGATCCAGGCGGTTCTCGACTTGCCATCAGTTGTGGTGCGTTGGTTGAGCTTGTTCGCCCAGCTACTGGGCAGCACCAGCTCGTACACGCCGAAAAGCGACAGCGCGAGGACGATGAACAGAACGCCCATCGCGAGGTTGAGCCACGGATTGTTGGCGAAGTTTTGGAGGCCGGTGGCGCCGAAAATGACGCTGACGCCGACGCCCAGCACGGTAAACGTGCTGATGATTCCAAGGCAAAACGCCACCGCCTGGGGCACGGGGTTTCCGCCGCCGCGCTTGCTAAAGATGCTGACGGTAATCGGGATCATCGGGAAGACGCAAGGCGTAATGAGCGCGAGAAATCCGGCGATAAGGCTGGTGCCGAGAAAGGCGAGCAGTCCGCCGTAATCGCGCTTGCTTGCGGGGGCGGCGGCCGACGTGGTTCCCGGCGGTGCGTCAGCGGCGGTGCCGGTATCTGACGTCGCACTGACGGGCTCGAGCTCGGCGGTGGGAAGTTCGAACTTTTGCGTATACGGCGTAAGGCACGAGGAGTCGTTGCAGAGCTGATAGGTGAGGGCGACGGTGGCGGTGGGGGCAGATTTTGCCGTGATCGGCACCCGGAGTTCGGCGCGCTCGTCGAACAACTGCACTTCTTTTTCGAAGTTTGGATCGAATTTCTTGATCGGGGTGCGCTCGTCGATGGGGGCGCCCAGAGTGATGCCTTCGGCCCGCACGGTGGTGGGGAAGGGGCCGTCCTTTACCGGCACGCTGGAGTAGAGGTGCCAGCCCGGCTCAATTTCGGCGCGGAGGGCAAGTTGCCCGGATTCGAATGCGGCGGTCCATTTGATCTGCTTTGGCGGTCCGCCGAAGCTTGGCTGGGCGGCGGCGAGACTGCCCACGCAAAGCACCAGCAGCGCGAACCAGACGCGCAAGAGAGGATGCATATGCCTTAGTGTAAGCCCTGGGCATGGGTGAGAGTTCCCGCCGGGCCGGGCCGGGGCCGGGTCGCTGATTTTGGCGTGGGGCAAATGCAACATCGGCGACCCGCGCGAGAAGCACGGGATCGCCGATGGACTTGGTTCCAACGCTATGTGGAGATCAGAAGGAAGGGTCAGGGAAGGGCGAACTCGGTGACTTGGCCGCGCACTTCGCCACCCGGGAACGCCGAGTTGTGCACGTTGAAGTAGGCGGTACCGGCTCGCATGCGGGCCAGGATTTGCGCCGGGGTGAAGAACGTGCCGCCGACGGTTCGGCCGACGATTTCGCCTCGGAAGTAAACGTTGTAGCCACTGGTGCCGACGTTGGTGATGGTGGTGAACAGACCATCGAGGCCAACCGCGACGCCGCCGTTAACGCCGGCCGCACCGAGGTGGATGTGGTAAGCGCTGGGGCGAGCCGACATGTTGCGCAGTCGGAAACCGCCTTCGATGTAGTGGCGGCCGTTGGTATCGACCACGACGCGGCATCGGGCAACGCCGAACGCATCATTGACGATGGCCGGGTTGACCACTTCTTGCGACGAGTCCATGTTCGACGTGAAGCCGAACGCTTGTTGAGCCTGCGCGGCGACCGCGGCGGTGGCGAGAATGGCGGTGAAAAGAACCTTTCGAATCATAGGAATTCCCGGCGCGATAGGGAATTCGCCCCATTGCGCTCCAACACCATATTACGTGACGGTTGCGGAAGAATTCGCAAGATTGAGATGAACTTTTCCTGAACGTGCAGGTTGTAGCCACGAATACATTTCGTCTGGCGATGCCTCATCGGTTCGTCCGCAGTTTACAGACGGCAGGTGGGTGGCGGAGCCGGATGGACGATTCCGAAATCCTTCTGCTTTCCGTTCGACTTTTTCAGCCGGTGGTCGGTGCCGTCCGGTCCGACGCTGTAGAGGACGAACCCTGAATTGGTACGCCGGTAGATCAGCGGTTTGCCCGAAAACGGGTCTTTTGGAAGACCCTCGAGCTGGGCGGGGAAGGGGCCGCGTGGACCGTGACGACGCACGAGACCGAAATAGGTAACGAGGAATCTCCGGCGGGCTTCCATCGAGGCGTCCGCGGTGAGATCATCCGCGTACATCGGCGGGAGTTCGATGACCAATACATGCGAAGGATTTTTTGGATCGGAGTGGGACGCGATGATGGCGTCGCATTTTTGTCTCGCTTCCTGGATGCGGTCCACGTCGGTCGGCACCTCTCGGACAAGACGCGCGAAGCACCTAAATGCGTTGGCGAATGCGGCTTCTCGGCGGCTTGTGCTCCTGATCTTGTCTAGCAGGTGCTCCCGTTTGTCACGGTCCTCGGCGTCGTCTACGGGTCGCTCGCCCCGGATCAGGCTTTGTTCGAAAGCCAGCAACAGACAGAACTCTCCCCGGATCGCGTCGCGTGCGGGCAGCCCTTCTCTTCTCAGCGCGAGATATTGCTCTACTTGTAGATGCTGGGAGTCGGAAAGGACTTGGGACGCCATGATCCAAGCGACGACGCGATCGAGTTGGATCAGGATCCACTGGCTTGAAACTCGCGAAACGCCATGAGGTTCTTCGGCGAGGACATGGGCGAACCTGGCCTGACGGATGGTGAGGTTGAGGGCCGGCGTGATCTCACCGCGATCGACCAGCCGCATGATTTCTAGAATAAGAATTCTGGCCGCGAGCTTAGCCGCGAGCGGGTTAGGAATGGGTTCTTCGTAACCCAGTTCAGGTCGGGTGCTGACGGGTACTTGTCGCTTGTCCAATACATTTTTCACCAACGTCACGAGGGACGGATGCGACCTGGTAAATGCGGTGGCGGCCGCGATGTCGTCGGAAAGTGGCGTGGTCTTGGAGGCTCGTTCGACAGCTCGGCCGGTTGGCGACCGCTTCGCTCGGTCGGCTGAGATGTTGATCTGCCGGAGAAGCGAGGAGGCGTCATCCTGTGGCCTTACCTTTACCTTGATCGCGTCGAAGCGCGTGGGTAACCCGGCATCTTGCGCGCTTTGCAGCGCACGACGTCGCTCGTTACGTGCCTCAATTTCGCGACGGGAAAAGTCCACAAGAAACGCGACGAAAAGAAAGCCAACGAGTGCGGTGATGGCCAACAGGACATGAACGGGGTGGAGACGCTTCGCCATGAACTTCTGATGTTTGTTATCCGCGCAACTTGCCGGGATACTCGACTACGAACGGCGTTTCCGGGCGTCGTTGGTTTTCGGACGGTAAGGAAGCGGCACCGATGCGGAAACCGGTATTCGTTCTTGCGTACTGGAAAGGTTTCCCGGTGAACGGATCGGGGCCGAGTTCGGGTCCGGGGCTGGCTAAAGAATCGGGGAACGGCCCTTGGAATCCGTGTCGCTTGACGATCTTGGCTACGGCAGTCACCGCTCGTTCGTACCGCTTGGCGGTGGCTTCTGATTCTAACGGTGTGCCGAGCGGGATATGCCACGCAATTGCGACCGTAGCCTCGCTCCCTTTATCGTTCAGCAACTCACGATCGAGGCGCACCATCTCGTTGATCTTGTCTTGGATGGTGATGTTTTCACGTTTCAGCACCTCCCACACCCTTGTGGCGTAGCGAAAGTAGAACGCGAAGTTTGCGTCGCGTTTGGCGGGAGTATCCAGTGCGGACATCCGCGTCTGCTTTGCCGTTGGATCATCGGCTTGGAACGTATAGATGCGCGAGTAATCGGCGTCAATGAGCTGAGCTTGGGCGATACTCAGCGCAAAATCGGCGTGGAAACCCGCCTTCACACTGAACTGCGTTTGGTACCGGGCAAGGACCGCCTCTACCTTTGTCCACTGTTCAGCGGTCAGAGGACCCGACGAGATAATCGAGAGCAGCAACGGATAGAACGTGCGGCGCTGTCGAGCGCTTGTCGAAGCCATCGCGAGGCTTGGTGTCTGGAATATCTGGCCCAACCATCGGCCGTGGCGTTCCATCAGGTCCAGTGCTTCGTTGATTTCGCCCTGCGCAATGTGCGAACGGACACGCAGCTGGAGCCAACGATGGAAGGGCTTGATCGCGGTCACGGCCGGAATACGTTGTTCGTGACCCTGTTCGGGATTTGGATTATGGGCGAGCTGAGTTTTTGTCAGGATGCGGTCGGCCAGTTCATCCAGCTCCGGACTACTCCGGCGCGCCTGAACGCTCAAGCGGGATCGCTTTCGCGAAACGTTTGACGGATCGTTCGCTGTTTTTACCGGAGGCGACTCGCGAAAAGCGTTAGCGGCCTCGTAACGCTTACGAAATTCGACCAGTAGCAGCGCCGCGTCTTCCCCGGGAATGGGAATGGTTCGGAACGTATCGAGCCGGGTCGGAAGTCCGGCACGACCGGCGGCCGCAAGGGCCGACTCGCGATCGTGGGAGCTGGACCGTTGTTTACCATTTTCGATCGCAAAGTAGGTCAGGATTGCGGCGGCCGAGAGCGTGGAGATCGTAAACGCGATGGCCACGGGTTGCAGATTTCGAATAGTTGGCACGGCAGATTTACCTGAATTTCGGGTGATACTCTTTTGGATATCGAATTGCGTTGTGAGATGCGTAGTGTGGCCCGTGAACGCCATCGCCAACTTCGCCCCTTCGCTCACTGTACACTACGAAACCGTATTGTAATCGACGGTAGATGATGGGGTATCCGGATGCGGGATCATGCACGGTCCGTTCCATCTGATCCGGAAATGGTCCTCGGAAACCGCGCTTCATGATCATGTCAAGCGTACACCGCAGCAATCTGACGTGGGTTACGTACCATTCCGGGTCCTGGAACTCGTCATCATCTTGCCACAACACCATGTAAATCCCGACTCCGGGTCCACCCGTTAGCCAAAGCGGGGAGCGGATCATCATTTGTTCGGAAGGGATTCGTTCGAGGTGGCGGGTTGCGCGATAAAGATGCAGCGCGTACGTTTGCTCCCGATAACAGTAGGCAAAGTAGCTGTTTCGTAGCATCGGTACGGAGAGGCAAGCGAGAAGGTTGTTCGAAATCACATCCAACGGACAATGTGGTTCTGGCTCCACGTACGGGGATAACTTTCCGGTTGTTGCGAGTTCTTCGAATGCGAGATACCGCGCAAACTCGTCGCGTAGGCTGAGGAACTCATCGCTTGGCGATTCCAGATCGGTCACGATTTGCGAGACTCGACGGAGTTGCACGGGAGTGAGGCGACCCGAAACCACCAGCCTGGTAAGCGACTTCAATACCTGCATACGAAACGACCGTCGCAGGTGCCGCGATTGCTCAGTCTTTTCGGTCCAAACCACCTCGCTGAGCCGGAGCAAGTTTGTCATTCGGTCGAGCTCTTGATCGTACGGGCCGGATGATTCGGCGAGGCGCCGGATCGCCAGCCACCGACTCAGTTCGGCGGTTCCCTCCGGACTGTGAACTGATTTCCAGAGTGCTTCTTCCGGATGGGGATTACTCATGTACGTCGTTGATTTCCACACATTGCTTTCGAGACGCAACAAGTGCGGATTGTCTGCGATGTATTTTCGTGCCCAGGCAGCTTTCTTCGATAACGGCTCGAAGGCACTCTGCTCAAGCCGGACGTAGCTCGGCTGGTAGCGCGTGCGTTCTATCGCCTTTGCTAACGCACGAAACCGATTGTTGGCATCGGTTGCCGGATGAGGAACGGAACGCATTTCCTGGAAGGTCGCGGGGAGGCCGGCCGCAACGGCAGCTTGGTAGGCGGTGTCCCGCGCTTGGCGGGCCCAGAGCGTACCGAGTACGATGAAGCCACAAGCCCAGACGACGGTCACGATGATGGTGAGGAGACTCGCCCGAATCCACTTTCGTTGTCGGCGGAACCAGTGAAACACGTGACTGGCCATCGTGGGATCCTATCTTGCAATATCGGACGAGCTTGCGGGATACCTTACCCCGATATCTCGGGGTTTACCGGGGGAAGATTTCAACTGGTCATCCTTGAGGTTTGTGCCGAGACTGTAGAGCATGAAGCCTTGCGATGTGCGACGATAGATGAGAGGTTTGCCGGTAAACGGATCCTTCGGAATGGCCGAAACGTTGCTCGGAAACGGGCGATTGTTCGATCGATCACGAATCAGCCGCATCGCCAACTTGAGACAGCGTAACCGCGCCGCCTCATCGGCGTTTACGTTGATAAAGTTGACATAGCTGAAATGGTGCCAGGTCGCGATGAAATTACTTGGGTCACGACTTTTGAGCTCAGATTCTAACTTGCCGCAGTACTCGAGATCCTTACGGTATTGATCCGGGTCGAACGTGAGCGTCTGCCACGCGTTCGTAATGAATCGGTAGTAGTACGCCATCGCGGCTTCACGAAATGGCGGAATGCTCAGGACGGAGACCAATGCACGAGCTGACTTCTCGGCCTCCTTAACCTCTTCGTCTGATTCGGTATGGTCGATATCCCGCGCGAGGTACTTCGCGAGTCGTCCGGAGTCGATCTGACGCTCGAAAGTGAGTATATCGGCAAACTCGTTCTGGATCACCCGCTTCATCTG
>JANRKI010000029.1:0-92778 GCA_033763535.1 Fimbriimonadaceae bacterium
GTCGAGTTGGCGCTGGATGGCGGCGGCAAGCGCGGCCTCGTCGCCGACGGGGACGAGTTGGCCGTAGGCACCGTCGCGCAGGATTTCGCGCGGGCCGCTCTCGCAATCGGTGGAGACGCACGGGACGCCGGCGGCGAGGGCTTCGATGAGGGCGGTCGGCAGGCCTTCCCAGATACTGCTGAGGACGAAGAGGTCGGCGGCGGCCAGTTCGGCGACGGGGTTCGCGACGAAACCGGGCAGGCTGACGCGGTCGCGCAGGCCGAGGGCTTCGATTCGTTGCTCTAAGGGTGCGCGCAATTCACCTTCTCCGTAAATGACCAGACGTGCGGCCGGGTCAATGTGCGGCATGGCGCGGATGAGGAGATCAAAGTTTTTCGGTTCGGCGAGGCGACCGAGGCCGACGATGACGGGTCCGGTGCGGTGGTGCAGCCACGGATGGGTGGGAGCGGCGGCGCGCCGGACCAAGAATTCGGGACCGATGACCGGGTTGTAAATCGTCGAGACGCGGTCGGGGGCGAGGTTGGCCAAGCGGGTGACGTCGCGGGTGACGCCGTCGGACACGCCGACGACGTGGGTGGCGTGGCGAAATGCGCTCCGCACGAGGTGGGGCATCAGCCGGAGCTTGATGCCGCCGCTTTGCGCTTCGCGGCTGAGCTGGCTGTGGACGGTAGGGAACGTCGGGATGCGGGTACGGCGCGCAGCCCAGCACGCGACGACGTTCGGCTGGCTGAGGGCCGAGATGACGGCGCGGGGACGGCGAGATCGGCAGTAACGCAAGAACGGCGGGAGCGCGCGGATGGGGGTGACATCGGCGAGATCGATCACGGGGATGTCGTCGGGGACCAGATCGAGGAAGTAGCCACGGCGGGAACAGACCACAAATTCGACCGGGATGCCGCGCGCATGGAAAGTAAGGCCGAGGTTCAGCATGACGCGCTCGGCCCCGCCGGCCTCCATGTTTTGCTGAAAGATGCAGATGGGCCCGGTCATGCGAGCTCCAGGAGGCGAAGGTAGTCGGCGAGGACGACGTCCGCGCGGTAGGGGCGAAATGCCTCGGGAGGCGGAGATTGGCGCGGTCGGCTGAGCTCGGCGAGGATTGCCTCGGCGAGGGCGTGGTCGTCGCCGACGGGAACGAGCGGTCCGTAGCGGCCATCGGCGAGGATTTCGCGCGGGCCGCTGGGGCAGTCGGTGCTGACGACGGGCGTTCCGGCGGCGAGGGCCTGAATCAGCACGCCAGGGAGTCCTTCGGTTTTCGAACTGAGGACAAAGAGGCGGGCAGCGGCCATTTCGCCGAGGACGTTGGCGGAGAAGCCGGGGAGGTCGATGACGTCACGGAGTCCGAGTTCGGTGCGGAGGTCGGTGAGCGATGCGCGGAGTTCGCCCTCGCCGAAGATCACCAGTCGCACGCCTGGACGCGAGGCGTGGACGCGGGCGATCGCGCGGAAGAGGGTGGGGTAGTCCTTGAGATCGGTGAGCCGTCCGGCGGCGACGAGGGTGGTCGCGGGGCGCTCGATGAGCCACGGATGGTGCGGGGGACGGGCGGTCGCGGCGAGCACGGCGTCGGTGATGACCGGGTTCGGGATGGTGATGGCCTTGGCCGCCGGCACGCGGTAGAAGGCGACCGCGTCTTGCGTGACGCCCTGGGAGACGCCATGCAGGGCATCGGCGCGGCGGAACATCTGGCGGGACAGGGCCAGGATCACGCGGTCCTTCCACGGGAGGGGTCCGGCCAACTGGGTGGAGGGGGTGCTGCGGATGCTGACCACGGTTTTCGGGCGGCGTCCGGACAGTCGGGTGGCGATGAGGAGGGCGACGCACGCGTGATCAAGCGCGCCAAGCACGGAGACCGGGTTCTCGCGCCGGATGAGGTCGCGAAGCGCGGGAATGGCGCGGAAGGTGTTGGACGTGCCGAAATCGACGACGGGCGGGCGGGGTTCGAGCTGATTGAGGAACTCGCCGCTGGCATCGCCGAGGGCAAGGATGACGGGGTGTCCGGCGGCGTGCAGCTGGCGGGCGAGCTCGGCGATGGAGCGTTCGGCGCCGCCGACGTTGAGGTTCGGCAGGAAGAGCAGGGTCGGTCTCACGCGGCGGCCTCGGCTGCGCGGCGGTGGGTTCGGAGCGTGCGGTCGGCCACGGCGGTTCCCCATGCGAGTTGGACGGCGTTGCCGACGAGGGTGGCGATGGCCGCGCCGAGGAGTCCGGACTGCGGGACGGCGACGATGGCCCAGGCCACGGTGGAAAGCAGGGACGCGACGCGGATCGGGAGTTGGACTTTGATCTCGCGCATGGCCGTGAGGACGTAGCCGTTGATGCTGCCGAAGAACGACACGGCTCCACCGGTGAGGATGACGACGAGGGTGAGCGAATCGATGCGGTACTCGGGCCCGAAAGCGACGGTCATGAGGCGGGTTCCGCCGATGGCGCCGAGGGCGATGGTGGCGGCGGCGAGCACGCCGGTCATGAGGCGGAGCCGTTGGCGAACGTGGTAGAGCCGATCCCAGTTTCGCTGGGTGAAGGCGCGGGCGAGTTCGGTAGATGACGCCTGGCCGACGGCGACCACCACGGTGCGGCCGATGATGGTGAGGTAAGTCGCGGCGGTGAAAATGGCGAGGACGTCCCGAGTAAACGACGCCTCGAGGAAGTAGCGCATCACATTCTGATGCAGGCTGATGAGCAGCATCGTAACGGCGAGGGGGGCGACCAGCAGTAGCATTTTCGGCAGGGCGGCCGGGCGGAAGTTCCAGCGGATGGCGAACGACTCAGGATCGGTTTCCGGGTTTGCGGTGCCGAGTTGGCGGGCGCGGCGGGCCTGCGGATAGTCGAGGCCGAGCAGGAGCAAGATCGAGCCGAGCAGGTACAGCGGGAGACCGTACGCGATGACATCGCCGAATGCGGTGCCGAGCGCGAAGGCGGCGATCCCGATGGCCCCGCGGGCGGCCATGGAGATTCCGACGAACTTCATCGACCCGGACTGCTGCTGGAATCCGTACATCACGTCGGAGATGCCTTCGACACCGAGCCGGGTGGCGAAGAAGAGAAGAATCGGCGTGAGTTGCTGGGCATCGGTGACTGCTCCGATGGCGAGCGACACGAAGACCGCGAGCGTCATGGCGATGAGCCGGAGGGTGAAGTAGTCGCTGAAACGGAACTCCTGGCGGGCGTCGGTATTGAGGATGCCCCGGAGTTGGAGCATCAGAAAATCGAAGACGGGCGAGGTGATGGCAACGGCCAGCGTGTAGGTGCCGACCGTGGTGATGGTTGCGGCGCGATTAAGCTGCAGGAAGTTGATGATATTGGACGCCGAATAGACCGCGTAGCCGAGGAAGGAGTACGCGGCGGCGGACCGGAGGTTTGCCATGCCTCTACGCAGGGGTGACGCGAGGTCGGCGGTTAGCCGACCTCTTCACTGTAGAACTCGGTGTTGGTGAAAACGACACCGAGGAGTCGAGCGTGAGCGTGTCGTAGCAGTTCGATGCAGTACCGCATGAGCGTCTTGGTCGTGGTGCCGGGCTTGACCACGTAGACGACGGTATCGACGGTGGCGGACAGGCTGAGCGCATCGGAGCGGGGAAGCATGGCCGGCGTGTCGAAGATCACGAGGTCGAACTGTTCGCTAATCTGGCGGTACAGGTCTTGCATTTTGCCCGCGACCATGCCGTCGGCAAGGCTGATTTTCGCTTCGCCGGAGGTGAGCACGGTGAGATTTTCGATCTCGGTGGGGTGCAGACAGGAGGCGAGGCCGGCATCGCCCGCCAGGATTTCTGACAGTCCGGGCGACAGCATTTTGCCGAAGCGCACGTGCTGGGCAGGGCGGTAGATGTTTGCATCCACCACCAGGACCCGGCGACCGGCCCCGGCCATGGCGATGCCCAGGTTGGCGGCGACCTCGGACTTGCCTTCGCCCACGCCGGTGCTGGTGATCATGATGGACCGCACGTTTTGGTTGGCGATGGAGAAGAGCACGTTCGAGCGGACGATCCGGTAGTTCTCCAGCACGCGAGTGGGGAGGGCGGTCGCCTTTTTCTTGGCGGATTTTCCGAATGCGCGGGGCGGTACGTAGCCCAGGGTGGGCACGTTGGCGATGCGGAACGCCTGGTCGATGGTGGTGAGTCGGTCCTCGAGGCGGTATTTGACCACCGCGATGGCGAGGGCGACGACCGATCCGGCGATAAGGGCGAGCGCCATATAGAGCGGCGGATTTGGCTTGTTCCGACGTGCGTCGCGGGATTCGGCGATGATCGTGACCGGCTCTTTGATCGAGTTTTCGAACACCTTGAGGGTTTGAAGCTGGGCGGTATTGCGAGCCACTTCTTCTGACGCGAGGGTGATCTTGCGGCGGAAGTCGCTGATTTGGTCGCTGAGCGCGAAGTACTTGTCGGCGCGCGCCTTGGCTTCTTCGTAAAACTCTTTGCGGGAGGCGACGCGGGCCTCAGCGGCCTTGGCGCGCGATTCGGTGTCGGCGATGCGGTCGTCGTAGCTTTGGAGCGAGGGGTTGCGGATGACGCGCTCGTTGTCCACGACTTTCGGCAGACGCCGGATGTACTCGTATTGGGCCCGGATTTGGGCGGCGACGCGCTTGAACTCGATCGACTGTTCGTCGAACTCTTGGAGGATGCGGTCGCGTTCCGTAATGAGATCGTTGAGCTTTTGGCGGGCGAGCTCTTGCTGGCCGACGTTCTTCTCCACGACCTCGTTCGGGATGGTTTGGGGCAGGCGGCTTCGGGCGGACTTGAGGGAGTTGAGTTGCTCAAGTTCTGAATTCAGTTCGGCGCGGGCGGTGTTGTACTCCTGCTCCGCACGCTGGGCAACGGCAGTCCGGTCGGCACCCTCGGTGGGGGCCGACGTGACCTCGTTGAGCTTGAGGAACGCTTGGAAGTCGCTTTCGACTTTTCGAAGCCGTCCTTCGCTGTCCCGTACGGTGGAATCCAAGAACGAGAGCGCGCTGACGATTTCCGAAGAGTTTTGAAGCTTTACGAGGACCCGGTACGTCGTAGGGATTTCAGCCGCCAAACGCTGCGCGAGCCGCGGGTTTGAGGAGACGACGGAGATTTCGATGACATTGGTAAGCCCGATTTGCCGCGCCGTCACACTGGGGTCGCCCGGATTTTTCGGGGTGAGGGAGGGAAATTCGGACACGACGGCGGTGAGTGCATCGCCGACGACCTTTGCGCTCTGGATCGTTTCGAGCTGCGTGTTGATGTCGGTGCTGATGGGCGCGACGATCTTGTTGAGCGGGTCTTGCGGATTGTTGACGTTCGGCTGGTTCGCCGTTCGCCCTTCGACCACGACGCGGGTGGAGGCCTGGTAGGTGGGCTCCACGAGGAAAATGGAGGCCGCCCCGAGGCCAGCGAAGACCAGCAGGGTGATGATGATGACCCACCGTTCGCGTTTGATGGCTTCCCAAAACTCGCGAATTGATGTGTCAGCGGATTGCTCTCGAATAACTTCCATGTCTTTACGGGGCCGCGCCAACCATCGTGATGATTTCGTCGATTAACGTAAGAATAGGCATTTCCGGCTCGGAATTTGAGTCCCGGAATGGTGTCTGGATATCGGGAGCACTGCACGTCACCGAATCGTTATCCTAATATACGGATGAATATGGCCGCAACACCCATGGAAACGGACGCGGGAGCCGTCGCCAGCCCCGCGCTGAAACCGCCTCATCCGCTGGATATGATTCGAACGCCGGGCTTTCCGATGTTTCTGGCGATGAGTGCGGCGGTTTTGTTCCTGTTTCAGAGCCTCATGGTCGTGTTGCCGGGCATCTGGTTCAAGGCGGAGAGCTACTATTCGCACGGCATTTTGATCCCGCTGATCGTGGCGGTGATGGTGCGGAACAAGTGGCATCGGTTGCAGGCGATTCCGCGGCAGGGCAGCTGGTGGCCGTTTGTGTTTCTGGCCCCGGTGCTGTACATCACATGGGTGGCGTCGCGGACGAGCATGGCGTTGACGCTGAGCTTTCTGCTGGTGGCGACGATTGGCCTCGCGATTTGGAGCATTTGCGGCTGGAAAATGGCGATGGCGACGTCGCCGATGTGGCTGTACTTGCTGTTCGGGCTACCGGTGTGGCAGTTGGTGATCGACAAGTTCACCCAGCCGTTGCAGAATATTTCGGCGAAAGTGTCGTTTGAACTGCTGAAGCTGATGGGGCAGAACATGCTTCAGGCGGATTCGACGACGATTTTGCTTGACCGATTTGAGATGAATGTCGGGGCGCCGTGCAGCGGATTACGGACGTTGCTGTCGCTGATTGCGTTGACCGCGTTCTTCATTTACATCGCGAAGTTGCCGTGGTACGCCAACACGTTTTTGGCCGTATTCATGATTCCGTTCGGGATTTTGATCAACGGGGTACGGATCGCGATGATCGGTTTGGTCGGGAACACTTACGGCAGCGAGGCCGGGCACCAGTTTCATGACTACAGCGGCTACATCAGCACCTTGCTTTGCGTGTTTATCCTGATGAAGATATGCGAGGCGCTGGGCTGGAAGGGATTAGAATGAACAAGACTTACGCGATCATATTCGCCGGCTGTTTGGTTGCGACCGGGTTGGCGGCGACGCTGATGCCGCGACCGAAGATGGAGCGTCGCACGGAGAGTTGGCTGGAGGCGCAGGTTCCGGACAAGGTGGGCAAGTTTGACTTCGTTCCGCAAGAGGCGGGGGCGAAGAGCACGTACCGGATGGACAAGGTGACGTACGATACGCTGAGTCCGGCGGGGATCGTGGCGCGGGTGTACGCCTCGAACGAGATGCAGGTCGATGTCGTCGTCATCAACAGCGATAACGGCGACTCATTCCACGATCCGCGAGTATGTTTCCAGTCGCAGGGATCGGAGCTACTCGGCGAGCATACACGGACGGTTTCGACCAAGTCGCGGGGGGAGGTTCCGGTGGCGTTTATTCGGACGTCTTACAACGGGGCCGAGCGGGTAGCTGCCTACACCTACAAGGGTCCGAACGGGATGACGCCGGCACCTTTGCGGTTGATGATGGACTTGTTCCGCAATGAGCTCGCGACGGGCAAGGTTCAGGAAGGGAATTTTTACCGGTTTATCTCGCTCTCGACTTCGGGTACGGAAGAGGAGCTGGCGGCGTTCATCAGCGCGTATTTTGACGCGCTGACGGAATCAAGCAAAGGCGTGCTTTAGTTGCTTCCGATGGTGTAGTAGTCGAATCCCGCGCGCTCGGCGGTTTCCTTCTTGTACACCCGTCGTCCGTCGAACAGGACGCGGCTCTTCATCTTGCTTCCGAGTCGATTGAGGTCGAGCTGGCGGAACTCGTTCCATTCGGTGACGAGGACGAGGGCGTCGGCGTCTTCGCTGACTTCGTACACCGAGTCTTTGTAGTCGACTTGGGGGAAGAATCGGCGGAAGTTCTCGGTGGCGATGGGATCGTACGCGCTGACGGAGCCGCCCGCCTTGATGATTTCGTCAACGATGACGAGGGCCTTGGCGTCGCGGATGTCGTCGGTGTTCGGCTTGAAGGCGAGGCCCATGATGCCGATGCGCTTACCTTCGAGTCCGTTGAGTCGCTTCGAGAGGCGTCGGACGAAGTTGAGGGTTTGGTCATCGTTGATGTTGATGACCTCTTGCATCAGGCCGAAATCGTAGCCGTAGCGGTTGGCGGTGGAGAGCATTCCGAGGACGTCCTTCGGGAAGCACGAACCGCCCCAGCCGAGGCCGGCGGAGAGGAATTGCGAGCCGATGCGCTTGTCTAGGCCCATCCCTTTGGCGACGTCGGAGACGTTGGCGTCGGTGAGTTCGCAGATGCGGCTGATGGCGTTGATGAAGGAGATCTTCATCGCCAGGAACGAGTTGCTGGCGTACTTGATCAGCTCGGCCGAGTTGAGGTCGGTGATGATCATCGGCGCCTCCAGCGTGGCGTACAGTTCGACAAGCTTGATGGCGGCCTCGCGGCGCTTTGCCCCGATGACGATTCGGTCGGGGTGGAGCGTGTCGTAGATGGCGGAGCCTTCGCGGAGGAATTCGGGATTGCTGACGACGTCGAACAGGTGGAGCGGGACGCCTTGCTCGAGGATGATGCGTTCGACGAGCTCGCCGCTACCGACGGGCACGGTGGATTTGTTGACCACGACGGTCGGCTTTTTGATGGCGCGTCCGATTTCGGTCGCGACGGCCTTGACCGCGGTCAGGTCGGGCGTGCCGTCCTCGCCGGGCGGGGTGCCGACGGCGATGAAGATGACTTCGCTGGCGGCGGTGGCGTCGGCGATAGAGTCGGTGACGGTGAGGAATCCTTCGGAGATGGCCTTTTTGAGCAGCTCTTCGATGCCCGGCTCGTAGATGGGCGGGATTCCGGAGCGGATTTTCTCGATTTTGGCCGGGTCGTTATCGACGCAGATGACGTCGTTGCCGAGTTCGGCCAGTACCACGCCCGTGACGAGCCCAACGTATCCCGTTCCGATCACCGCAATTCGCATGTCGTATGTCTTCCCCGTTTGCGTGGCTTCCGGAGTGCCGGTTGCCGACGGACTATTGTGCCACACCGCTTTTTGGCGCGAGTTCGGCTAACCTTAGGATCATGCGCGCGGTGGTGACGGGCGGAGCGGGGTTCTTGGGGTCGCACCTCGTGGATTTTTTGCGAGGTCAGGGGGCCGAGGTGCTGGTTCTGGACAACTTCATCACGGGTCAGCGACGCAACATTGCGCATTTGGTCAGCGATCCGCACGTGCAAATTCGTGAGCACGACGCGTCCTATCCCTTTGATGTTGATGGGCCGGTTGATATTGTGTTCCACCTGGCGAGCGCGGCCAGTCCGGCGGATTTCGCGCGGATACCGATTGAGGTGTTGCGGGCCGGTTCGTTTGCCACGCACAACTGTTTGGAACTGTGCGAGCGGAAGGGGGCGACGTTCTTTCTGGCCTCGACCAGCGAGGTGTACGGCGATCCGCTGGAGCATCCGCAGTCCGAAAGTTACTGGGGACACGTCAATTCGGTCGGTCCGCGGGCGTGCTACGACGAAGCGAAGCGTTACGCCGAAGCGGTTTCGGTGACTTATCGAGACCATAAGGGCGTGCAAGTACGGATTGCACGCTTCTTTAATACCTACGGTCCACGGATGCGTCTGGAAGACGGGCGAGTGGTGCCGAACTTTATTCGACAAGCGTTGCGGGGCGAACCGCTTACGGTGTACGGCGACGGTCGGCAGACGCGGAGCTTTGGCTACTATCGCGACATTATCGACGGGATTTGGCGACTGGTGAACTCGAGTTTTCAGGAACCCGTGAATCTGGGTACTCACGAAGAGCGGACGATTTTGGCGTTCGCGCACGCGGTGATTTCGGCCACCGGCTCGCAGAGCAGTATTGTGCATATGCCAGCGGCGGTCGACGATCCGCAGCAGCGGCACCCAGATATTTCGCGGGCGAACTTCATCCTGAATTGGTACCCGCAGACGTCGCTGGAAGAAGGGTTACGGGAGACGATTGATTACTTCCGTAGCGTGCTGGATTCAGGAGAGTAACGTGCGAAAGATGGCGTGGATCGGGGTGCTTGGTTGCGTGATACTGGGCACCGGATGCGAAGAGTCTCAGCCGGTGGTCAAGTTTGAAGATCATCCGCTGGCGTCGCAGGTGCTGGTGGTCCAGAATGATCGAAGTCCGGCGAGTAAGGAGATTGCGGGCTACTACGCCGAGCGCCGGGGCATCTTGGCGAACAATCGGCTCACGATCTCGGTGGATGCGGTGGAGGAGGTGAATGAGACCACCTACCGAGAGCAGATCGAGGCGAAGGTACGGCGTTACCTCAGCACCGCGACGGGCATTCACTACATCGTGCTGACGAAAGGGGTGCCGTTGCGGATTCGGGAGAGCGGCAACAGCGTTGATGCGATGTTAGCGGCGATGGAGATTGATATCAAGCCGATCGGCAAGATCGAGATGAGTGAGTTTGCGCGGGTGAGGAATCCTTACTTCGGCGAAGATCGCCCGTTTCGGCACGATCGGTACGGGCTATACCTGGTGACGCGGCTTGATGGATACACGACGGCGGATGCGAAGGCACTGGTGGATCGCGCGATCGCGGCGAAACCGGATAAAGGGCCGTTTTTGCTGGATGCCAGCCCGAAAATGACGGGGGCTTACGACGCGATGAATCGGGCGATGGCGACGGCGGACGGACTCCTTACGGCGCGGGGTTTTCAGGTGCAGCGGGACGATCAGGTCGAGATGAAACTGCCGGCCGTGCCGGTAATGGGTTACGTCACTTGGGGAAGCAACGACCCGGAGTATTCGGCGAGTACGTACCGGGCGGTCCAGTTTCGACCGGGGGCGCTCGGGGAGACGTTCGTCAGTACTAGCGGCCGGACTTTTCTGCCGGCTACGGGTGGTCAGTCGTTGATTGCAGATTTGGTGAAGCAGGGGATTACAGGGGTAAAGGGTTACGTCAGTGAGCCCTTTTTGACCGCGATGGCACGGCCGGATATCTTGTTTGATCGCTATACGCGCGGATACAACCTGGCGGAAAGCTACTACATGGCGTCGCCGGTGATGAAGTGGAAGGATGTTGTGATCGGCGACCCGCTGTGCGCACCATATCCGAAATGAGCCGGTTGCTGTTGCTGGATCGCGACGGAGTTCTCAATGAGGATGTGGGTTATGCATGGCGAATGGAGCAGATTTGTTGGCATGAGCCAGGGGTGGAACTTGCCCGATTCGCGACGCAGTATGGTTGGGATTGCGTCATCGTGACGAATCAGTCCGGGATTGCGAGGGGCCAGTATCGAGAGTCGGACTTCCGATTACTCATGCGCGATTACGTCTCGGCACTCGCGAACTACGGGGTACGGATTGCCGCGACTTACTACTGTCCGCACCATCCGGAATTCACGGGGGTTTGCACGTGTCGCAAGCCGGAACCCGGGATGTTGCGGGCGGCGATGCGGCGGTTTGGCGTCACCACGGCGGTGATGGTTGGGGATCAGCCCACCGATTTGGAGGCGGCGGCGCGGGCGGGAATTCGCGGGATTCGGGTGGATGACGCGGTGGCGCTTACAGATCTTCGCCGAGAAATCGCCCGTAGTAACGTTCAATAAATGCTTGGTAGTCGGCGTTCTCGGTGATCGGTCGCCACCAAGCTTCGTTCGCCCGGTACCACGCTACCGTCGCGGGTAACGCGCTGAGGAAGTTGACCTGCGGCTTCCATCCCAGCTCACGCGTGGCCTTGGCGTGGTCCATGCTGTACCGAACGTCGTGAGCACCTTTACGCGGGTCCTCAATGTGCTTGACCAGTTCGGTACCGCGGTCGGTTTCGCGCAGGAGAATCTCGACAATTTCGCGATTTTGGCGTTCGTTCTCGTCGCCGATGTTGTAGATTTCGCCGTCTTTCCCGTGTTCCAGCGCGGCGAGGATTCCGCGTGCGTGGTCTTCCGCGTGAATCCATTCTCGGACCTGCGTGCCGTCGCCGTAGACCGGAACCTTCTTGCCCAGTAGTAGTCGCACAGTGAAGAAAGGAATGAGCTTTTCGGGGTATTGGTACGGCCCGTAGGTATTGCCACCGCGGGTGACCACAACGGGCGTTCGGTACGCGTGAAAGTGCGCGCGGCAGACGCAATCGCCGGCCGCTTTACTGGCACTGTACGGCGTGTTCGGAGCAATCGGCGTATCTTCGAAGAATTTGCCGGTCGGAATCGAGCCGTAGACTTCGTCGGTACTCACGTGGACGATCCGCGACAAACCGTGAGTCTTTACCGCGTTGAGAAGGGTCTCCACGCCGATCGCGTTACTCACCAGAAAAGAACTGGCGGTGTCGAGCGATCGGTCATTGTGGGATTCGGCCGCGAAGTTGACGATCGCATCCGGTCGGAAGGTCTCGATGGCGTGGGCGACCTGGGCGGCGTCTTCAATCCGGCCCTCGAAGAACGGGATATCGCCCAACGATTCGACGGTGGAGCGGTTGCCGGAGTAGGTGAGGGCGTCGAACACGGCGACCGCGAAGGTGGGCCGCTCGCGCTGAAGCACGCGCACGAAGTGGGAGCCGATGAACCCAGCGGCACCGGTTACAAGGACTCTCACAGTTGAAACCTCGATTCAGGATCGTCCTCGTGGCGAATCTCGTCGACGGGTTCCGAACGATTGCGGCCCGCGTACAGTTTGTCGGGCAGGTTGATCACGAAGGCGTCGCGGTCGCCGACGTTTCGGTAGGCGTGCACCACGCCCGGCGGGACGGTGACAAACACGGGGTTCGATTCGCCCACGCGGATCACGTGCGCGGCCTCTCCCTGGCCGGGGCGGTTCTCCCACAGGTACAGATCGTATTCGCCGTCGAAGAAGAGGAAGCCGTCGGTCTGGTGGGCGTGCTCGTGCGGGCCACGCGCGATTCCGGGGTGGGTCACGCTGAGGTAGCCCATCGCGGGGTGGAAACCTTGCGGCATGGCGTCGTCGCGAAAGAGTTCGACCAGCCAGCCGCGATGGTCGGAATAGCGGCGAAGAGGCTGAATGACGACGCCCGGCAACATACGCCGTGAAAGGGTACCTATGCGGGGGCCGCTCCAGGTCTCGCGCGGTCGGCGGGGCGGTTCGCGCTAAAATCGCGCCATGACCGCGTTCGCCCAGGCCTGCGCCGAGCACGCCGCCCTGCTGGAGAAGTTGGGCGCGCTGGAGGAGGTGGTGACGTACGTGGGTGAGGCACTCGCGACGGCGATTTCGCGAGGCAACAAGGTCATGCTCATCGGGAACGGCGGTTCGGCGACGGATGCGGACCACTTGGCGGCGGAGTTTACGGGCCGGTTTCAGATGGACCGGGCGGGCATGCCGGCGATGGCCCTCACCACGAGCGCGGCGGCACTGACCGCCATCGCGAACGATTACGGGTACGAATCGGTATTCGAGCGACAGGTGGAGGCGTTCGGCGTGCCCGGCGACGTGCTCATCGCGATCTCGACGAGCGGGAATAGCGAGAGCGTGAATCGCGCGGTGGCGTTGGCGCGGGATCGCGAGATCGTCACGGTGGCGTTGACTGGGCGCGATGGCGGCACGCTAGCGCGGTTGGCCGAGATTATCGTGTTGGTTCCGGGAGACGTGACGGCCCGGATTCAGGAGATGCACCTGCTGATCGGGCACACGTGGTGCGATACGGTGGAGCGGGCGCTCTTTGGTCCCGCGGCCGACGACGGGGCGCAGGACCAATCCTGATGCCGCGCCGCAAGTGGAATCCGAACGCGATCGCCACGATGCTGGCGGACCTGGAGGGGTTGTACGGATCGAGCCGGTTCATCCCGCGATTCTCGCCGATGGATGAGCTCGTGTCGTGCATGCTGAGCCAGCACACGACGGACGTGAACTCGTTTCCGGCGTTTACGCGGCTGCTGGAGCGATTTGGGACGTATGAGATGATCGCGCGGGCGCCGGTCGATACGATCGCGGAAACGATTCGGGGGGCGGGGCTGGCGAATTCGAAGGCCAAGCATCTGCGCGCGACGCTCGGACAGATTGGGGAGCGGTTCGGGGAGATCACCCTGGAGCCGTTGCGGTGGTTTCGCACGGAGGCGGCGCGGGATTGGTTGACCGAGCTCCCCGGGGTCGGCCCGAAGACGGCGAGCATCGTGCTGTGCTTCGCGTTCGGCCGAGAATCCATCCCGGTGGATACGCACGTGTTTCGGGTGGGTTGGCGGCTCGGCCTGTTTCCGGAACGGATGGGGGAGGTGCGGGCGCACGATGCGCTGCTGAAGCTGGTGCCGGCGGAGCACGCGTTTGCGTTCCACACTTTGTTGATTCAGCACGGGCGCATGACGTGCCGGGCGCCGTTGCCGAACTGCGAGCGGTGCCCTCTGACGGATCGGTGCGCGTACTGGCGAAGCGACGGTCCGGGCAAGCGAGCGCGTGCTTTGGCGAGGTCCCGGAAGCGTTCGGCGGCCAAACGTCCGGCGGCCAATCGTTCGGCGAGTCGGGAACAAGGGAGGTCTGCCACGCCATGAGTGCAGTGGCCGAGCGGATCGAAGGGTTGGTTCATGCGCCGGGCGGATGGCTCGGGCCGATCGCTGCGCGCACGGTGGATCCGGAAGGAGCGTTGGCGGCGACCGAGACCTGGCTCGCCGGTAGCGGTTCGCCGCGACTTTATGCCGAGGAGCTGTACCGTCAGCCGGACGGCACCTTCCGGCTGCTGGACCTGTTTGCCGCGTGTCCGGTGGTGGGCCAAGGGTTGGTGCAGAACCCGGAGATTGCCCTCACGATTCTGGATGACACGGAGCACCGGCGGCCGTTTGATCCGGCGGCGGTATTGGCAGAAGGCGAGCAACTCCTGCGGAACGCCTCGAATTACCGGCACGGGCTGGACCGGGTGCGGTTTTTGAAGCAGCGTTGGACGGCGCACATTGTCTCACACGACCTCCGGGCAGATTGGGATCAGCCGCAGGTGTGGCGTGCGCTGAGCGACTTGGCGGACGTCGTGATGACCTTGCTGCACCGATGGGTGTGGCACGCCGGGGTGGGAATGACGCGGCGCGAGGACGCCTGCCCGGTGCTGGTGGTGGCGTTTGGCAAGCACGGAGGTCGCGAGGTGAACTACAGCAGCGACCTTGACCTGGTGTACGTGGCTCCGGACGAACTGGACGACGCGACGATGACGCTGGGGACGCGGTTCTGTGAGGCCTTCGGGCGGGCACTGGAGGAGCCGATGGGCCGCGGCTTGCTGTACCGAGTGGACCTGCGTCTGCGTCCGTACGGCGGAACCGGGCCGATTCTGAACAAGCTCCGGGCGTTTGTGGCGTACTACGATCTCTACGCCGAGGCGTGGGAAGTGCAGGCGCTGCTGCGGTCGCGCCCGATCATCGGTCCGGAGGCGTTGCATCCGGCATGGCGAGGCCTGCGCGAGCGGACGTGTTTTCGGCGGACGGTGAGCGAGTTCACCCTGGACGAGATGCGCAAGATGCGTGAGCGCATCGATGAGATGGCGGAGCCAAACGACATCAAGCGGTCGCGCGGCGGGATTCGCGACATTGAATTCGCGACGCAGATTTGGCAGTTGGTCCACCGGGTGGACGAGGTGGAGACGACGTTGGACACGTTGCGGCGGTTGGAGGCGGTCGGTGCCTTGCCGACTTCGACGGTGGCAACGTTTAGCGAGCATTACACGTGGCTGCGGAAGCTCGAGCATCGCATCCAGTTTGAGTCGAACCGTCAGACGCACTGCGTTCCTTCGGCGGAGGAATCGAAGCGGCGGCTGGCGGTGCTGATGGGTTACGCAGACGCGCCGGCGTTTGATGCGGACCTCGCGCGTCGTCGCGAGACGATCGGGCGTCTGTACGCGGATATGGTCGAGGCCCCGGGCAAGAGCGATCGGCTGGCGGTGCTGGCGTTGGTGCCCGAGGCGGCGTCTTGGCTGGACGGTCTGCCCGATCCGGACGCGTTTTACGCCACGCTCCGCTCGAATCGGGACAGTTTGGAGCGGATTCAGACGCTGGTTTGGTCGTTCCCGGCCTCCATCCCGCTGTTGCGGGCGAGCATTCCGCTGACGGAGGCGGTGATAAGCGGCGAGGTGGAGGAGGATTGGTCGGGGGCCGAGGATTACGCCACGATGCGCGCGGGGACGCTGCGGGACCGGTTTGGACACGCGGTGATCCGGCACGCGCTGGATCCGGGGGGCGACTTGGCCGGCGATTTGTCGGACATGGCGGACGCGACGCTGCGGTCGGCAGCGGTTCAGGCGGAGTACCCGGGGTGGATTGTTGCGTTGGGGAGCCTGGGGCGGCGCGACATGGGGCCGCAATCGGACGCGGATATCGTGTTGCTGGTGGACGGCGCGCAGACCTCGGCGGAGGCCCGGGCGAGCGAGATGCTGCGATTGATCTCAGACTGGCGGCGGGAGGGGATGCCGTTGGGCGGCGATGTTCGGCTGCGGCCCGACGGAGGCAAGGGGCTGCTGGTGCGGAGTTTTCGGGCGTTGGCGGGATACGCGACGGAGGGCATGGAGGATTGGGAGCGGTTTGCGCTGGGCCACGCACGGGTCATCGTCGGGGATGCGGCGAGGCTGGCGGATGTCCTGAGCTGCACGCTGATCGAGTCGGATCGGTCGACGCGATTGGCGGAACTTCTGAAGATGAAGCGGCGGATCGAGACGGAGCGGGTTCCGCCGCACCACGTTTGGCGCGACGTCAAGCTGGGGCATGGCAGTCTGAGCGATATCGAGTGGACCGTGCGGCTGATCGAGATGTTTGCGGGGGCGGCGCGGCGTCCGGAAGATTCGCCCGAACTGCGGGCGCGCATTCGGCGGCTGGTGGATCGGCGGTTGCTGACCGTGATGGAGTCGGAACCATTGCAATCGGCCCTGGGGTACCTGCAAGAGATGCGGTTCTCGGTTTGGGCCGCCGGGTTTGGCTCGGAGGTACTGCCGGAGAATCCGGCCAAGCTGGGGCTGCTGGCGGATCGGCTGGGCGGCAAGGACGGCAATGACGTGCTGGAGCGGCATCGGCAGGTGGCGGAAACCGTGCGACGCATCTACCTGGACACGGTGGCGCGGCTGACCGAGGAGGTGCGGGCGTGAGTTGGGAGCTTTACGCCGCGCTGCTTTTCGCGTCGTTCTGGCTGGGCAGCGTGCCGTTTGGGCTGTTGGTGGCGAAGGCGAAAGGGGTGGATATCCGCAAGGTCGGAAGCGGAAACATCGGGGCGACGAACGTGAAGCGGGCGTTGGGAGACCGGTATTTTTACTTGGTGTTCGCGCTCGACATGCTGAAGGGTTTGGTGCCGAGTCTGGTGGCCCGCGGCTGGATTCAGGCGCCGTACGCCGGGATTGATCCGCCGGTGTGGTGGTTCTTGGCCGGATTTATGGCGGTGCTGGGGCACGCGTTCAGCCCGTTCTTGGGGTTCAAGGGCGGGAAGGGGGTTTCGACTGCGATGGGGGCGGGGCTGGGAGCGGTGCCCTTGGTGGCCCTCAGTTGCTTCGGCGTGTTCGCGCTGGTGCTGTTCGCGTCCCAATTTATGGCGGTGGCGAGCATGGTCGGCATTGCGACGTCGCTGATTTTTGGGGCGGTGTATCCGAACGAAAGTCGTCAGATGCTGACTCTCTACCTTATACTAGCGGCGGGCGTCATCGCGCTCCATCGCAAAAACATCCAGCGATTGCGCGCGGGGACGGAACCTCGGTTCCGGCTCGGACGATCCAAAACGACAGAATCATGAGAGAAGTTGACCTAATCAGTGCCGCGGTGGGTTGCCTCGCGTGGATACCGGTCGCGTTCATGATCATGTCGTTTGTGCAGTGGATGATCGCCGGCGACGTGGACTTTGTCACCGGGTTGTTCGGCATCTTCGTGGGGCTAGGTCTGGGGTTTGTGGCGATGCGACCGCCGATTCCGATCCTGGCGCCGGTGGCGTTGTTTGTGGCGCTGTGCACGGTATTGGCTTATCCATTTGTCCGGCTGATGCTGGACCGGCGGGACCGGAAAAGCTTTGAAGTGGAGGAGTTGGAGCGGGCGTACGCCTTGCTGGGTCAGCAACCGCGAAACCCACTGGCGAAGTTTCGGATTGCCAAGTGCATCTCGATCATGGGGATGCCGGGGCCGGCCTACAAGGTGGCCGAATCGGTCATGAACGAGCTTCCGCCGGAGCTGTTTGTGGACGAGCACCGGCAGTTTCGGAACTGGAAGCTCCAAGGTCTGACGCCAGCCGACCTGAAGGATGTGAGTTGCGTGGAATGCGGCCATCTGAATTCGCCGGAGCGCACGCACTGCTTTGAGTGCGGGAACCCGCACCTGCTGGATCGGGCGCGCGGGCGGGTGTTGCCGCGCAACCAGAGTCGGCGGCTGATGGCGGCGTGGATGGCACTGATCGCGGTGGCGGTAGGGCTGCCGACGGCAAGCGCGATGCCGCCCCTTTTCGCGGTGTTCTTCGTACTGACCTTGATCGTGATTACGGGTTTCGTGGTGTTTTCGGCGTTTCGCGATACGGGCTCGCAAGCGGCGGCTTAGAGGATCCGTGAAAAAGCTCGACCAGTACATCCTGCGGGAGATGCTGGTGCCCTTTATCACCGGCACATTCGTGGTTGTGTTGATGTTTCAGATCAACGCGTACATGTACATGGCCAAAACATACAACCTGGAGAACGTTCCGTTTTCCGCGGTAGTGCAGTACATTCTGTTTCGGACGCCGGAGTATCTGAAGATGACGTTGGTTGTCGGGACTTCGCTCGGGGCGAGTCTGGCGATGACGCGGTTGGCGCGGGAAAGCGAGATTACGGCGATGCGGGCGGCGGGCGTTCGGATACTGCGCATCGTCTTCCCGTTGTTTTTGTTCGGTAACTTGGTGACGCTGGCCAATTACTTCTTGAGCGAGGCCCTGGTGCCAGACTGGACGAAACGGGCGAATGCCGTATTGGTGCAAAGCGGCATCATGGGCCTGAGTAAGCCCACCATGAAGGCGAATGCCATCATCGAGTTGGATCAGTACACGGCCTCATTCGGGACGGTTCGGCGGCTGGGCGAGTATCAGGTGGAGTTGAGCAACGTGGTGTTGCTGGAGCATATCGGAGCGCAAAAAGTGAGCGTGCTAATATCACCGACCGGTCGTTATGACCGCGGAGTTTGGCGGTTTTCGAACGCCACGCGCTACGAGTTTGATGGGCCCGATCTGCTGGTGATGGAGTCGAAAGAGATCGTCATTAATCAGAAGATCGTGATTGATAGTTTCCTCGGTGGTTCGGGGCAGAACGCGGAGCGGTCGATTGCCGAGCTGCAGGAGGCGATCGATTCCGCGCGGAAGATTGGATCGGACCCGCGGCGAGACGAGATTGAGCTGCAATCGCGTTACAGCGTGCCGGTAGCGTGCGCAGTTTTCAGCTTGGTGTCGCCGGTGTTTGCGCTGCTGTTTGCGCGGAGCGGCGGATTTATCGGGGTATTGGTGAGCTTCGTCGTGGTGCTCTTGTACTACAACGCGTTTGTGATTTCGACGGAGATTTTAGGGCGTTACCCGGCGGTTCCGGTATGGGTAGCGGCCTGGGGGCCCGACCTTTTGTTCGCGATTGCGGCGGTCATTGCGTTACGGAAGCTGGAATGAGGGGCATGCTGGCGGGTGCCGCGTGGTCGCTGGGGACGATTGCGTTTACGCAGGTGATTCCTCCAATTAGCGGATTAGAAGCCGCGCGGGAACTGCGGAAGCGAAGTCCCTTTGAATTGCCGAGTAATCCGCCCTTACGAAATGCCGAAACCCGGGAGGTTCCGCCGGAGAAGGCGGATGATCGGGAACTGGAGGTCATCCGGGCGGAGACGTTTACGCGGGATGGTCGGACCGTGCAGTTGCGCGGCGGGGCGGAGATTTTGTACCGCGGCTACCGTTGCTTTGCGGACGAGATTGACGGTGATCTTGATACCGAAATCTTCGTGATGCGCGGCAACGTGAAGGTGGTGGGGCGGGACGCCGTGATCTACGGCGAGAAGGTGACGTTCGATTTTCCGAAAGAGTCGTTTCGATCGGAACGCGGGAGTGGCCAGCTGAAACCGCAGTTTCTGAAGTCGCCGATTCGGGATGATCTGTTCGTTAAGTCGCGCGTATCGGAAGGGACAGAGCGCGATACGCATCACGAGAGCGGCCAACTTACGACGTGCAACCTGGGAGATGGTGCGCACTTCGAAATTGAGGCGGCAGACACGGTAGTCCGTACGAATACGCGCATTATCTTTCGGAAAGTGCGGCTGCGATTCTTCGACCGAACCGTGCTAACGTTGCCGTTTTTGTCGTTGCCGTTAGATGATGCGAAGAGTCGGTACACGCCGGATGTCGGACAAAGTCGGGACGAAGGGTATTACATCAAGAATCGTTTTGGCGTGCCGTCACGGCCGGATGATTCGCTGGTATCGCGCGTGGACTACATGTCTCGCCTAGGAAACGGTTTAGGCGGGGACTATACGTACCAGCGGAAAGGCTTCGACGGAAAGGCGAGCGTTTACGGCATCGTTGGCTCCGTGGGGACGCTGAACTTTAGCAATCAGCACCGCCAAAAGTGGGGCCGGAGCGAGTTCGCGATTCAGAACGATTACCAGAAGGACAACTACCTGACGGCACCCGGTACGACGCTGCTGAACTCGAACTTGCAGTTGACCATCCCTCAGCGCACGGGGCAGAGCACGGTGACGTTTGCCCGCCAGCAATCGGACGTGCAGCAGGCAAGTTCGGTAAACGAAACGCTGACGTTATCCGATAACCGGACGTTCGGGCGATTGCGCACCAGCGGAAACTTTTCGTACTTGAACAGCCGGAACTCGTACCCCGGCGCGACGGAGTTTTCGAATGAGCAGCTGGACGTGCGGTTCCAGGCGAGTCAGGAGCTGCCGGCGTTCGGGGCGACACTCGAGTACCAGCGGGTGGTGCCGATTGGGGATAGCCCTTCGGTGTTTGGGAACGCAGACAAGACGCCAGTGCTCACCCTTACGAGTGACGGGAATCGGATTCTGGGCAAGAAGCTCGGCGCGATCTACCCGTTTCGCACCTCGGCGAGTATCGGCGAATTTGGTGGATTGCGGGGCGAGCGGATCACGCGCAACATCTTCGATATTTCGATGGCGAAGAATGACGCGGCGGCGAAGCGGTTTCGGGTGGACTACACCGGTCAGTTTCGCCAAAGCGCGTACTCCGACGACACCGCTCAGTACGTGGTGGGCGGCGGGCTTACGGCCAGCTATCGGCTGGGCGGAGATACCTCGGCAAACATCCGCTATAACTATCTGCGGCCAGAAGGTTACAGTCCGCTGCAACTTGACCGGACCGGGCGTAGCCATATTGCGACGGCGGATGTGTCGGTTCGTCCATTACGTAGTTTGCTGGTCGGCGCGCAAACAGGTTACGACTTTTTCCGAATCAAGACCAGCGACGTCGGGTGGCAGCAGGTCGGGTTACGGAGCGAGTACACGCCGACTTCGTGGTTCCAGGCGCGGGCGGTGAGTTCGTACGATACGATTAACCAGTTATGGAGCGGCGTTCGATTAGACTTTTCGTACCGGCCGGGGGCAACCTTGGTCACGTTAGGCGCGCGATACGATGGGTTCCAACGCCGGTGGAGCGACGCAAATCTATTCGTCAACAATTTGAAGTGGGGACGGACGCGGCTGAGTGCGGTGCTGACCTACAACGGATTCACCAAAACGATTGATGCGGCGCAGTACTCCGCAATTTACGATCTGCACTGCTGGGAAGCGGTGATCTCGGTTACGGAGTTTCGGACCGGCTTTCGTCCGGGGCGTGAGGTCCAGTTTTTCGTGCGGCTCAAGGCGTTCCCAACGGACTCGCTCTTCGGCATTGGTCGCCGGGGGCAGTCGGTGGGCAACGGCGTCGGCTACGGCTTCTAACTACTGGCGCTGCTGTAGCTCCGCAGCGCGTACCGCCAAAAGCTGCGGGCCGCGATAAAGGCGACGAGCGCGTAAACCAAGCTGAGGCCAAGGTGGAGCGGGTCGAATTCCCGCACGAGCTGGCGCGTTGGAAGGGTAGCCAAGAAGCCCAGCGGCACGCCATAGATCAGTACTCGCTGGACGAAAATGGAGTAAATGTCGAGCGGGTAGCGGGCGACTTCGCTGACCGTTTCGCTGAGAATGAAGAGGTTGTCCACCCGTACAAACCAGATGCCCGTGGACATCAGGGCGAGATTAAACGAGTAGAAGATGATGAGGGCGGCGACGAGCATGATGCTCCAAGCGATCCACTGGGCGGGGCCGGGAGCGAGCTCTGCCGTGATCACGCCGTACACCATCATTCCGATTCCGGCGAAAAAGCTACCGATCTGGTCGAAGTTAAAACGTCTCAGGCTGATCCAGTACTGGGAATCCACCGGTTTGGTGAGCACGAAATCGAGCGTGCCTTGGCGAACTTGGCTCGGGATTTCGCCCAGGGAACTAAACAATAACTGCGAGAGCGAACTCATGAGGAACATGGACGCTCCGAGCATGAACGCTTCGCCGCGGTTCCACCCGGCCACGTCCTTCGTATTGCCGTAGATGACGAGGAGAATCAGGACAAAGAAGACGATCCAGACGGCATTTTGCAGAATTTTCGCGATGAAGTTCGCCCGAAACTCTAGCTCTCGTTGCAGCGAGCTTCGGAGGAAGGTCGCATAGATTCGGGCGTAACGCGGCATGGCAGAAACGGTTAGTCGATTTCGAGGGCTTCGCGTTGGGCGACGATGAGCTCGTTGATGCCTTTCTGCGCTAGCTTCAGCATTCGGCCGAGGGTATCGGCTCCAAACGGATTTTCTTCCGCCGTACCTTGGATCTCGACAAACTTTTGGCTGGCCGTCATCACCACGTTCATATCGGTCGAAGCGGTGCTGTCTTCGTCGTAGTTCAGGTCGAGCACTTCTTGGTTTCGGTAAACGCCGACGCTGACGGCGGCGACGGGTTCGCGCATCACGTTTTGGCGGATCATGCGCTGGCCGATCATCCATCGCACGGCGTCGTAGGCCGCCACGTACCCGGCGGTAATGGCCGCACAGCGGGTTCCGCCATCGGCGCGGATCGCGTCGCAGTCCAGCGTGATCGTCCGTTCGCCCAGCGCGTCCAGGTCAATCGCGGTGCGCAGTGCGCGGCCGATCAGGCGCTGAATTTCCATCGAGCGGCCGTTTGGCTTCATCGGATCGCGGTTGTTGCGTTGCCGACCGCTGCGCGGCAGCATCGAGTATTCGGCCGTCAGCCAGCCGGAGCCTTTGCCCTTCATAAAGGGCGGTACCCGGTCTTCTACGGTGGCGGTCACCAGCATGTGGGTGTCGCCCAGAGTGATGAGGCACGAGCCCTCGGCAAACTTCGCGTAGTGGCGTTCCAGCGCAAGGGGGCGAAGTTGGTCTACGGCACGGCCATCGGGACGCATAAAGGGAATGTACCTAGCCCACGTCGCTCAGGCCGAAGCGCTCGTGCAGTACGCGGACGGCGCGCAGGCTTTCCGATTCGGTGACGAGGACGCTGAGCGAGAAGTCGCTGTCGCTGGTTTGCAGCACGGCAATGTTGTGCTCGGCCAGGGTGCTCAGCACGGCGTGGAAGAGGCCGGATTGCTGCATGAACTCGTGCCCCACCAGCGAGACCACGGTACAGGCCTCGGTAAGCGCGGCGGGGACGCGACGCACTTCGCCGAGCTCGGTCAGCAGGTCGGCCTGGGTTTCGACCTCACGCGAGGCCAAGCGACCGATTTGGAATAGGTACACGCGGCGCGGCTCGCGGTTCACCGGGATGACAAGGCCATCGAGCACGTTTTCGACGATCGGGTACTGGTCGCGCGGGACCGCGAATCCGGTGCTCTGGGGGCTGAGGTCCAGCATGTACAGGTTGACGCCGTAGCGCGACATCGTTTCGTAAATGCGACTTTCCAGCATCACGCGGTCGTCGGCGGAGGCGTTGCCGAGATCGAATTGCAGGTAGACGAGTTTGCCGGAGTGGGTAACGCCGGTCGCGCGGCGACCGGGGAATTTGCTGCGATCCACGATTTCCGTGCCTTCGTCGTCGGAGAACGTGTTCTTGACCCAGAGCGGAATCCCGTGATTCATCGCGATTTCGGCAGCGCGGGGGTGTACGACCTTTGCGCCAAGGTGGGCGATTTCGGCGACTTCGTCGTACGTCACCTTGCGCAGGGTGGGGGCGGCAGGTACGGCGTCAGGGTCGGCGGTTTTTACGCCGTCCACATCGGTGTAGATTTCGACGCGCTCGGCGCGCAGGGCGGCCCCGAGGGCGCTGGCGGTCGTGTCTGAACCGCCGCGTCCCAGGGTCGTGAGCTCGCCGCCGGGGGCACCGGGCTCGTCGACGTAGACGCCCTGGAACCCGCACACCACGGGAATCTTGCCGCGCTCGATCGCGCGTTGAAGCGAGTACGGGTTGATGCCGACGATGCGGGCGTTGCCGAAGACGCCGTCGGTGCGAATACCGGCCTGACCGCCGCGAAACGCCATGGCGGGATGCCCCAACGTCTTGAGGGTGTGGGCAAAGATCACCGCGCTGAGGATCTCGCCGCAGGCCAGCAGCAGGTCCAACTCGCGCGGATCCGGATCGACCTCGTCATCAATTTCGCGCAACTGTTGGATGAGGGTGTCGGTGGCGTACGGGGCGCCGCGCCGTCCGATCGCGCTGACGACGACCACCGGCCAGTTGCCTTGTTCGCGCGCTGAGATCACGCGGAGGGCACTCTTGAGGCGAGATTCGGGTGAGGCGACGGAGGTGCCGCCAAACTTCATGACGCGGATGCGATTCATCGGTTGCCCTCCGCTTCGGCAAGTGCGGCGAGGGCGCGAAGTAGCCGCTCGGCATCGGATTCGGCCACGACCATCAGCATGCGGTCGTGCATATCGCCGATGTGCTCCAGCGTGATACCGGACGCGATGGCGGCCGAGACGATGCGGGCGATCATGCCTTCCTCGTCGCGGATGTTGACGGCGTGGACGAGCACAATGGCCCGATCTTGCTGGATGGTCCACTTGAGCGCGACTTCACGCAGGGCATGACCCGCGCGTTCGGCGACATCGTTAGAGATGAGGAAGGAGAGTCCGGACGGCGTGAGCTTGAGAAAGTCGATGCTGATTTCCGCACGGGCGATGGCCGCAAGCACGGCCAGTCGGCCGGCGTGGGTTTCGCCGGCGATGCTCAGCACGTGGACCTGCGCGAAACCGTGCCGGATCTCCATCCGGCTGATTCCGCGCCGCTTTTCAAACTCGGTCTCGCGGACCGACAGGGGGATTTGGGGGTTGTCCGTCACCGTCACGAGGCGTCTACGTTGCCGGCGAGGATAGCTTCGGCGTGGGCGAACTGTTCGGGGGCGACGGCGAGGCCCGAAGCGATGACGTTTTGGTCGACCTGCTCGGGTCGGCTTGCCCCGATGATGACGCTGGAGACGTTGCGTTGGCGCAGACACCAGGCGAGGGCAAAGCTCGGCAGGGCGAATCCTTCACCTTCCACGTACTTTTTGAGTTGCTGGACGCGGGTCAAGATTTCCTCGGTCATCACGCCGCCCATAAACTGGTTTGAATTGCTATCGGAGGCGCGGGTGCCTTCCGGCGCGGGTTGGCCGGGCAGGTACTTGCCGGTGAGCACGCCTTGGGCAAGGGGGGAAAAGACGACTTGGCCGAGCCCGAACTGTTCAGACGTCGGAATGACGCCACCTTCGATGCTGCGGTGGAGCATGTTGTATAGCGGCTGGTTGCTGGCGGGCGGGAGCGCGTTAAGGCTCCGGGCGGTGTGGACCAGGTCGGTGATCTGCGCCGCGTTCCATTCCGAAACGCCCCAGTAGAGGACTTTGCCGGCGCGGGCGAGGTCGTCGATGGCGCGAACCGTCTCGTCGAGCGGGGTATCGGCGTCGAATCGGTGGAACTGCATGAGGTCGATGTAGTCGACGTTCAGACGCTTCAGCGACGCATGGACTGATTCGGAGATATGTTTGCGGCTGAGGCCGCGATCGTTGACTCCGCCGGTGAACGGGAAGAAGCACTTGGTGGCGATGACCAGGTCTTGTCGGCGCAGGTCGGCGATCGCGGTGGCGAGGGCGAGCTCGGCCTCGCCCTGGTGGTACACGTCGGCGGTATCGAAGAAGTTGATGCCGAGGTCAAACGCGCGATGGACGATGTTGCGCGTGGCTTCCGTGCTGATGGATCGTCCGTGGGTGAGCCAACCGCCGAGCGAGACTTCGCTCACCTTGATTCCGTAGCGTCCGAGCTTTCGGTACTGCATCTTGCGGGAAAGGTTACCGGACGAGGTTATCGCGCGACGCGGAAGATGATGCGGTTTCCGAACGCCTCTACCAGTTCGAGACGGCCGCTGGCGATGGCTTCGGCGAGGAGGGGCTTCCAGCGCGACTGTTCGTCGGCCATGAGCTGCGCGCGGAGGTCCGACGGGATGGGGACGGGGGGCGCGGCCAATCCGGTGGCGAGGACCAACGCTTCGCGGATAGGGGCCGGAGTGAGGCCAAAATTGACGTACACGTGGCTGATGCCGAGGGCGCGCAAACGATCGACGAGTTGGTCGCAGGTCGTCATATCGGCGTAGCCGAGTTCAGTGGTGTGACCGGGGTTCGCCCAGAAGTACGGGACGTCGAGGAGGTAGCCGAAGACTTCGTCGTACAGGGCCACGCGCTCTGGGCGGATCGTTGTATTGAGGGCGTCGGCGGGTGTGGCGAATCCGGTGCGGGCGAGGCGGTACTCCCGGGGCGAGACTTGGCCGGTGGCAACGGGCAGGTGTTCGCGCGTGACGAGATGGCCAACGAGCCCGACGCCGACGAGGGCCTGGAGGCCGATGCTGGCCTGCATCCACCGGCCGAGGGAACGATCGCGCGTGATGCCGGCGGCCAGCACCGTGAGCGGAAACATCAGGCCGAAAATGTAGCGACTTTGCTGCGACAAGAAGAACCATCCGGCGAACGAGATGAGCACGACGCCGAGCACGGTCGCCTCGAATCGGCGCGATCGGCCGGAGATCGCCCAGAAGAGGGCGGCGAGGAGCGCGATTGGGCCGTAGGTGCCCATCGGCAATCCGGAACCCTGGGTGGGGCCGGGATTGATATAGCGGCCGGGTTGGTACGCCAAGCCGAGGATCGCCCCCCCGATGCGAGCGGGCTCCAGCGGACCGGCGGTGTAGGGACGCTCCTTCGTTTCGAACTCGCGGCCGGCACCGAAGGTTTGCTGCTCGTTCGCGTAAATCTTGGCGTTGTAGTCGCTCCAGTTTTTGCCCTTGAGTGCGCTGTAGAAGAAGGGGTAGACCGGGTTGCCCGTGTTGACGACGTTTCGGACGTACCACGGCGCGGCGATGGCGAGCGGCAGGATGGTGACAAGCGCGACGATGGGAAATTGCCGGCGATCGGGCAAGCGGATGATGGCGAACAGCGTGATCAGCCCGGTGACGAGATAGGTTTGGAGGCCGGTGTACTTGCTTGCCATCGCTCCGCCGAGCATGATGGCGGCGAGCACGGCATCCGAGCGGTCGCCTGCGCGAAACCAGCTCGCGAGGAAGAGGATGGCGAGCCCGGCGTAGGCTCCCTGCGCAATGTCGATGTAGGCGGTGCCGCTGAGCCAGAGCACCATCGGCATCCCGAGTACGGCCCAGCTGGCCCACGGCGCGGCGGCGTCGCCGTATTCGCGCCGGGCGTAACCGGACGCCGCCATCATAGCGAATCCGGTGCCGATGAGCATGAAGGCCTTTGCCCCCGATTCTCCGCCCAACGCGAGGCCGGAGATGAACAAATTATCGAGCGCGAAGGGGAAGTTGCTGTGATGGATGAAGCTGATGAACGTGATTTGGCCGGCCTGCATCCAAATCTTCGGCACGGCGAGGTGGTAGGCGAGCGAATCCCAGTCGAGTTCGGTACTCGGGGCGAGGACGCTGATGATTCCAACTGCGCCGAGAATGGCGTACGGGGCGATCTGCGGTACGGAAAAGGTGTTGTCCCAGGCCTCGCGCCATCGGCGATGGAGGACAAGCCCGACGACGGCGAGCGCGGCGATGGCGTACGGGGCCCAGCGCAATCCGCCGGGCAAGTGGCCGATCCAGAAGGTGAGCCACCCGTACGCGAGCAATCCGGTGAGTCCGGCGACACCCCACCGAAGGTCGGCGGGCAGGGCACGGGTGTGCCCGGCGAGGGCGCGGTCGGCGAGACCCATACCGCCCAAGGCGATGAGCAGGCTGATGAGCACGCCGAGCATGTTGGGGCGGAGTGTACTTAGGCCAGCTCTTCGAACGGCCAGGTGGGCAGGTTGTGTTGCAACGGCTTATCCGACCGGTAGCCCAGTTCGTATTCGGCCTGCATGATCGTGTGGATCTCGTGGGTGCCCTCGTAAATCATGGCGCCGCGGCTGTTGCGGAAGTAGCGCTCCACCGGGAATTCGTCGATGAATCCGTACGCGCCGTGGATCTCGACCGCCTTGTTGGCCGCGTCGAAGGCGGCGGCGCAGTTGGTCCACTTGGCCAGCGAGCACTCGCGGGTGTGGCGGAGGCCTTCGTTCTTCATCCATCCGACCTTTTGGTAGAGAAGTCGGCCAATTTCTCGACCCTGGACCATGCTGGCGATCATCTGTTGCACGAGTTGCTTTTTGCCGATCGGCTCGCCCTGGACGGTGCGTTCGTTCGCGTACTTGACGCAGGCATCGAGGCAGGCCTGGATAATGCCGACGGCGCCGGCGGCAACGGTGTAACGGCCATGATCGAGCGCGGACATCGCGACCTTGAAGCCGTCGCCCTCTTGCCCGATCATGCAATCGGCCGGGACGCGGAGGTTATCGAAGAACAGTTCGCCGGTATTGCCCGCGCGAACGCCGAGCTTGCCGTGGAGCGCGCGCGACGAGAATCCGGGCAGGTTGCGATCAATGATGAACGCGGCGAACGGTGCCTTCGCGTCGGTTTCGGCCAGACGCGTCACTACGAGAAATTGATCGGCGAAGTCGGCGAGTGAAATCCAGGTCTTTTGCCCGTTGATCACGTAGCTGTCGCCGTCCTTGGTCGCGGTGGTGCGGAGGCTGGCCGCATCCGAGCCGGCATTGGGTTCCGTGAGTCCGAAACCGGCGATGAGGTCGCCGCTGGCGAGGCGCGGGAGCCAGCGCTGCTTCTGCGCTTCGGTTCCCCACTGGAGCAGCGTGAGGGCGTGGAGGCCGCTGTGCACGCTCATGACCACGCGGGCGGTGCTGTCCGCGCGTTCCAGCTCTTCGCACACGATGCCGAGGGAGATGTAGTCGGTTCCGCTTCCGCCGTATGCCTCGGGGATGGAAACGGCAAGGAGCCCGGCTTCCGCCATTTTTTCGATCATGCGGCGGTCGGCCCGGCACTCACGATCCCGTTCGCGAATATCGGAGAGCACCTCCGCTTGGCCAAATCGGTAAGCGCTTTCGCGTATGAGTTCGTGCTCGGCGCTGAGGCGGAAATCCATAGTTGCAGGGTACCGAATGGGCCCGTTGCATCACTTTTGGTTCGGCTGGCGGGCCGGGATTTTGCAATTGGCGAGTTCCGTGCTAGGGTATCCGGGCATGAGGGAATCTCGTCGATTTCGGCACGCGACCGCGGGGGTCGCACGATTAGGCTTTTTGGCGCTGGTGTGCGCCTCGGTGGCGGCGGCTTCGGCCCAGACCGCTCCGAACTCGGCGGCGTCGGCGTACGCGGCAGATCTGACGGAGTGGCTGAACACTCTGACGCCGCGCAATCTGGGTCCGACGACCATGGGTGGACGGATTACCGACCTCGCGGTGTACGCAAAAGAACCGCGCATTTTCTACGCCGCGACGGCAAGCGGTGGCCTGTTCAAAACCGTTAACGGCGGCGCGAACTTTACCCCTGTGTTCGATAAAGAGAACACGATTTCGTTGGGAGCGGCGGCGGTTTCTCAGCGGAATCCGGACGTGGTTTGGGTGGGTACCGGCGAAGCAACCTCCCGAAACTCGGTCGCATGGGGTGACGGCGTTTACAAGTCGGTAGACGGTGGCAAGACCTGGCAGCACATGGGTCTGAAGGAGACGATGCATATCGGCAAGGTCGTGATCGATCCGCGCGATGACAACGTCGTCTACGTCGCCGCCCTTGGGCGATTGTGGGGACGCAATTCTGAACGCGGCGTTTACAAGACGACCGACGGCGGAAAGACGTGGAAGCATGTGCTAAAGCTGGACGACAGCACGGGAGCCATTGATCTGGTCATCGACCCAAAGCGCCCGGACACTTTGCTGGTGGCGATGTGGGGACGGGAGCGTAAGGCTTATGACTTTACAAGCGGTAGTCCGGCAAGCGGCATCTACAAGACGACGAATGCGGGCCGATCTTGGCGACGCATCGAAAAGGGGTTGCCGAAGTCGACCCTGGGCCGAATCGGATTGGATATCCACTACGCCGACCCGCGGAAGCTGGTAGCGAGCGTGGAATACAAGCCGGACCCGAACATTGAAAAGAACCGGCCGCGAGACCAAGGGACGGTAAAGCAATACGGCGGCGGCACCTTTGTCAGCGAAGACGGCGGCGAATCGTGGACGATGGTGAATCCGCTTAACCCGCGGCCGTTCTACTTCAGCATTCCGAAGATTGACCCGGTGGACCCGAAGCGCATGTACATTAGCAGCGACTCGTACTACCTGTCTACCGACGGCGGCAAAAAGTTTGACCGTCAGCCGTACGCCGTTCACCCGGACGGTCACGCGCTCTGGATTAATCCGGCGGACAACTCGCACCTGCTGATGGGTACAGACGGCGGGGTATTCCAGACCCGCGACCAAGGCGCGACTTGGCAGCACCTGAACGGGATGGCGATCGGGCAGTACTACGCGGTTGGCGTCGACATGCGACGTCCGTACTGGATTTACGGCGGATTGCAGGATAACTCGAACTGGGGGATTCCGACCCAAACGAGTTACGGAAACATCCAGTACTTCCATTCCGTGCCGCTAGGGGGAGGCGATGGCTTCTACAACCTCGTTGATCCGGACGACTGGTCTACGGTGTATTCCGAAAGCCAAGGCGGCGCGGTGTACCGAAGCGACCTGATCAACGGAGGTACCCGGTTCATTCGCCCGCGCGTTTCGGGCGAGACGTTACGCTTCAACTGGAACACGCCGTTCATCATTAGCCCGCACAACAGCAAGACGCTCTACATCGGCGGCAACCGACTGTTCAAGTCGGTGAATCGCGGCGACGCGTGGATTCCGATTTCGGGCGATCTGACCACGAACGATGCGCGGAAGCTTTCGCCCGGAAAGTTTTCCGTGACTCCCGAAGACACGGGGGCCGAGCGCCACTGCACGATCGTCACGATTAGCGAATCGCCGCGCTTGCAGGGAACCCTGTACGTGGGTACCGATGATGGCTTGGTGCACGTCACGCGGGATGACGGCCGGACCTGGACCGATGTCACCGCCAACATTTCGGGATTGCCGAAAGGCCTCTGGTGCTCGCGAGTCGTCGCATCCAAACACGTGGATGGGCGCGCTTACGTCACGTTCGACGGTCACCGAAGTAACGACTTTAACCCGTACGTGTACGTGACGGAGGACTTCGGAAAGACGTTTAAGCCGCTCGCGACCGGGCTTCCGCAAGGCGATAGCCTGTACGTGATTCGCGAGGGAGTGCAGAACCCGGACCTGCTGTTCCTGGGGAGCGAACTCGGCCTACGGGTATCGCTGAATCGCGGGCAGAACTGGACCCGCTTCCGCGCCGGCGGATTCCCAACGGTGGCGGTGCATGATCTGGTCATTCATCCGCGTGAACTTGACCTGGTGATTGGCACGCACGGCCGTTCGATTTGGACGGTTGACGTTTCGGCACTCGAGCAGATCAGCGAAAAGGTTACCGGGGAAGAAGCCCGCGTATTCGCCCCGCAAGACGTGCTCGATATCGGCCGGGTGGGCGGCACGCAATGGAACGGGAACCCGTCGTTCCTTACTCCGAATACTCAGCCCGGAACGCGCATCTACTTCTGGCTCAAGGAAGCGGCCAAGGAAACCCCGACGCTGGTGATTACGAGCCCGAGCGGAACCGAGCGATCGGCGATTCGCGATGTGCCGAACAAGGCCGGGCTGAACGTGGTGACTTGGAATGGTCGCATCGGTGGGCAGATTCGGCCGGGCGACTATCGCGTCACGCTCACGGTTAACGGCAAGGACTACGTGACGAGCGTTAAGATCGTGCCCGCGAATCTCGTGAAGTAAACGCAAATTCCCCGGAGTAAACGATTGCTCCGGGGAACCGACTTAGGCGCGGACCGCGTTGTGGAACGTCGGGGTGTAAGCCGGGTCGGGAAAGACCGTACTGAGCGCACTGTTCTTGAGGCGCTTCGTGACAATCTCGGCCACGATGTCGCGGTAGTCAATCGTGATTCCGAGCGCATTCCCTTCGAACAAGAGCTCTTGGGCCAGGCCTGGCCACTGGCTCATAACTTGGCCACCGTTGACGTTATGGCCCAGCGCCATCAGCACGTTGCCGCGCCCGTGGTCGGTGCCGTAGTTGCCGTTCTGCTGTACGGTTCGGCCGAATTCCGACACGATTACCACGGTTACTCGGTCCATCACACCGGCCGCGTTGAGGTCGGTGTACAGCGCGCGGAGATTGGTACTGAGGCCCCACATGCCCATGTACATCGGTCCATAGTATTCGAAGGGTGCCTGGTATTCGTGGGTGTCCCATCCGCCGAAGTCAATATGGATAGCTTCAACGCCGATGTCGGATCGGATAATCGCGGCGGCCGCCTTGGCGGAGTTCCCAAAGTCGTTGCCCGCACCGTAGGTACCGCCGTTATTCGGCATCGGCTGGTTATAGACGGCTCCGCCCGCCGGAACGTAGCTTTCGAAGTCCAGGCTTCGCAATAGCTCCACGGTTTGGAAGGTGTTCTCGGCGGCATCGCGTAGCGTGGCGTTGGTCGTTTGATACGCTTCGCGCAGCCAGGCGACGCGGGCATCTTCGGACTCATTCCGTCCGCCGTATCGAGTGTCGTTCAGATCCGACATCGTCGACGTTTTCGGGCCGCCTTCAAGCGTAAGGGCGAGGTTACCGCTGAGACCGATCGCGCGAATGAGTGAGCCAGCCTTCATCTCGCCGATCGACGCGAGGTGACGACCGAGCCAGCCCGTCCAAAGGGACTTGTCCGCCTTCCCGGCTTCCATAAACTGCTGGGCGTCGAAGTGCGATCGGGTGTTATCGGTTAAGCCCGTGCCGTGAACGATGAGGAAGTGCCCGGCATCGTACAACTCTTTGAGCGGTTGCATCGCGGGTGGCAGTCCGAAGAATCCGTTCAGATCGATGGCTCGATTCGAGTTATTCGTCTGATCCGGGCGCGGGACGGCGAGGCTGCTGCGATGGTTGTAATACGCCGCATCTCCGTACGGGACGCACATGGTTAATCCGTCGCAACCGCCGCGCAGGTAAACGCTGATGATGATGTCGCGATCGCCGGGGGCCATGCGGCCGCGGAAGTCGCTCTTGTAAGTGACGCTCGGGACCCAGGCGGGGGCAATGGAGCGAAGGGCCGCGTAGCTCATCCGGTCGATGAGGCCGCGTCGGCTCAGGTTTTCGTATTCGTTACATCCTCGATTACGTTGCATATTCGCTCCTTAGTGCATTTGGAATTCGGGGGACGCGAGGGCCAGGCCGTACGCTTCTCGAATCTGGGTCGTTGACGGGTTTGTGCTCATCGTGGCCGCGAGTTGTTGTCGCCGAAGCGGCGGCATGTTATTGAAGAAGATGCGGTGATCGATGACCGCCATGACCGCGTCGCGCGTGCGTTGCTTCGACAGGGCAAAGATGTCCATTTGGGCATCCCACAGCCAGTTCATCGGCAACTGGAACGCGAAATACCATCGGGGCCGAAGGTTGTCCACCCACGCGTTCATCGCATCCGGATAACCGTTTGGCGGTGCCCAGTGGAACGGGGTTTGCTTCATCTTGTAGAACAGCTCCCAGATGAGTGCGTCCGCATCCGTGACAGATGCCCGCGTGGCGCGCAAGCCGGAAATGACGTAGTGGTACGGTCGTTTCAGCTTCGGTTTGGCGTGCTTGGCAAAGCGGAAGTCGCGCAGGATATAGCGCAGGACGCTACGGATATCGCCGTTCGAGTTAAGGAACGTGTAGACGGCACCATCCAGCAGATTCGCTTGACCTTCGTAACTGACAAACTTGCGGATCAGCTTACGGCAGATGTGCCGGGCCGTACCCGGGTGCAGGGCCACGCGCTGCAAGACGAGTTCGCCCTGTTCTTGGCCGCCGCTCGGTATGCGGTCGTCGGCGGTGTCGCCCAGGAAGTAGCCGCCGGTGGTGTCGTGCAAATCGGGATAGAACTTAAACTGGCCCCACTTGGTATTGGTGGTTTGGTCCCATGGCCAATCGTAGTAGCCGTCCATGCCCCAGCCGGTAAACACTTTTGTCAGGGTCTTGACATCGCGTTCGGTGTAGCCACCGTCCACGCCCATGCTGTGCAACTCGAGAAACTCCCGCGGAAAGTTTTCGTTGTTGTAACCAATGGTGTTGTTCAGGTTGTCCAGATACCACATCAGGTTGACGCTTTTCACCACGTTGGTCAGCAACGTATGGAAGTTGCTCAGGGCGTAGCGTCGGATGGTGCGCAGGTGGGTAGGCAACACTTCGCGGTTAGAATTGTAGATGTACGTGCTGAAGTGGTCCAGCCAAAACTCGACCATCATCTCGTGCAGTTGGCGCTTGCTGTAGACCGCGCGGAAGATCTGACTTTGCACGCATTCCCAGTCGGGGTTTACGCCGTCCGGTAGCTCGCGAAGGCACTTGTACGGTGACAGCTGCAGCGATTGAAACTGGCGCAGTTTCTGCTCGCATTCCGTATCGAGGATCGCGTTGGGATCCAGTTGCTCGTTTAAGAAGGCTTCGTGGCCAATTTCGGTGTACCGCGCCATATCCTCGGGCGTGGGCGCGTACATGATTCGGTTCAGAAATCCGTACGGGCCAAGGCCGCGGTTTTGGGTCGGGACCGGGAACCGCGATTGCGCCTGAGAAACGTTAGCGAGGGCCAACGCGCCGACGCCGGCGGCTCCGGCTTGCAACAGTGCCCGGCGTGTGGTGCCAGCGTGCGATGTGGTGGTGGTCATGCGAACGTGTTCGCGCCGATGCATCGCTTGCGCGGACATCCGAGACGAACTCTCCCCTACCATTTTTGACGCGTTCACCCGAAAATGCGACGACGCGTAATTGCGGGTTATAACGCAATTACCCGCCCGAAGAAGAATTCGACCGTCGCCAACAATCAGTGTTTAGGCCGAAAATCGCCACTCGGCAATTTGCACGGCGTTGAGGGCGGCGCCTTTGCGGAGTTGGTCGCCCGCGATCCACAGGTTCAGCACGCGCGGGTCGTCGCGATCGTGGCGAATTCGACCGACGAGTACATCGTCGCCGTTGGCCGCCGATCGGGTGGTGGGGAACTGGTTGGCGGCGCGGTCGTCGACCAACCGCAGTCCCGGCGCGCGCTGAATCACGTCGCGGACGGCTTCCACCGCGGGTGCCGCGTCCGCAAATTCGATGCAAACCGACTCGCAGTGGGCGCGCAGCACGGGTACGCGTACGCAGGTGACGTTGGCCCGCAGGTTTGGCTGGCCCAGGATTTTGCGCGTTTCGGCGATGACCTTGGCTTCTTCTTCGTTTTGGCCGTGGTCGTCAATCGCCGTGTTATGGCTAAAGCAGTTGAACGCGTACGGCGGCAGGCCGTCGGGCCGATCGCCGGCATCGATCCCGGAGCCGTTCGTCAGGTACGCCTGGGTATCCGATTCGAGGTAGCGCATCATGCCCGCGCCGCCTCCGCTGGCGCTTTGGTACGTGGAGACGACGAGGCGCTCGATGGTCCCGAGCGCGCGGAGGGGGGCGATGGCCATCGTCAGGATGATCGCGGTGCAGTTCGGGACGGAGTACAGGGTGCGGTCACGCTCGGCCGGACCGAGGTTGATTTCCGGCACGGCCAAGGGCACGTCGGGGTCCATCCGAAACGCGCTGGAGTTGTCGATGACGACCGCGCCCGCCGCCCGGGCCGCGGGAACGAGCGCCCGCGATCGCGTGGCACCCGCGCTAAAGAAGGCGATCTCGACGCCGTCGAAGGCATCCGGCGTGGCCTCGCGCACGGCAATCGCCTCGCCGCGAAAGGTTACGGTGCTGCCTACGGAGCGGGCACTGGCCAGCGCGCGGAGGTCGCGGACCGGGAAATGACGCTGCTCGAGCACTCGCAGCAATTCGTTACCGACGGCACCCGTCGCCCCGACAATAGCGACTCGCATCCCACGATTCACCCCGTAATCTTACTTGCCGAGGCAACTTTTCGTGCGAATCAGCGCGGCGCGGTTCACGTTGTACAATGCGCAGACCGCGATGGGGGCATCGGTGCGGAAAGCAGGGGCGGAAGAGATGGAATTGGGGTTTGACTGCGGGGCGATCGGGCACGCAACGCAGACGCCGGAGTTTCCAGACTTTCGAGAGTTACGCGTTTCACGAATCCAAGGACATGCTTCTAAGAGCGTGTACGGCGAGTTGCGGTTACCGCGCGATCACTCGGTGCTGGTGTTCAACGAGATGGGGGCGGTGATTGCCCGGCAGACTCCGCGCGGCTCGTTGCTCCTCATTCCGCCGCAAAGCGTGTTCTATGCGCGATGTGCCCACCTGTACCTTCAGGCCGCGCGCGGCGAGCACCGGGCGATCTTGGTGACGTGGGCGGCCTCGGCCCTGCCCGTGCTAGAAACGTACGTTCAAACGCGGTTGGTGGCCGAACTGGAACGAGGGATCGTATGTCGGCCGAGCGACCCGGAGTTCAAGCCCGCCCTGCGGCGGTTGGCCCAGGTGCGCAACGAGTCGTTGCCGCCGGCGATGGGCGAGGTCCTGATGGCGTCGGTGCTGCACGAGGTGCTGGCGCGGCTACTGCAGGGCGAAAGCGAACTGCAACTCGCGAGCGTGCCGGACGATTTGCCGGAGGCACTGCGCGATCTGATCCGGGCCGTGCGCACCACCCCGTCGGCGCCGTGGCCGCTGAAGGATGCAGCGGGCCTCGCCGGATACTCGCCATTCCACTTTTCGCGCGTGTTCAAGCAGAGCGTGGGCTACGGTTTTCACGAATACGTGGACCGGTGCCGTACGGAGAACGCGGTCCGGCTGCTCATCTCCTCGCCGCAGCCGATCGATGTGATTGCGCAGACCAGCGGATTCGGTACGACGCAAGGCCTGCGCGAGTCGATCAAAGATTATCTGGGCCTCGTCCCGTCGGAATTGCGCACGCTCACCGAGGCGGGAAGCGAAAATTCTCGCTAAATATCACCGCGAAGGGCACCGATAACGGAACTTTCGTTCACAAAACGCGTATCATTGAGAAACGTTTCGCGAAACGATTCGCGAAACGTTTCGACGGGACCAATGGCGGCCACGATCAAAGATATCGCGCGGCGATTAAATATCAGCACTTCCACGGTGAGTTACGCCCTGAATGGCGGACCTCGAACCGTTCCGGAAGAAGTGAAGGAGAGAGTGCTCTCCGTTGCTCGCGAACTTGGCTATCGTCCCAATCGCATCGCGCGGTCCATGGTGACCCGCCGCACCGCCACCTACGGCGTGGTTCCGACCGAGCCGGCGATCAACTTGGCGATCAGCCCGTTCTTTCAGATCGTTCTCAACGGCATTCTCAACGCGGCCGAGGACTTCCACCGTGACGTGCTGATCTACACCGGATACGACCACCGGGACCTCAAGATTTACACCGATAACCTGCTGGACGGTCGGGCGGACGGACTCATCTTCATCGCACCGCCGCTCGATACGCCGATCTTTCCGCACATTCGTCGGGCCGGCATCCCGTTCGTCATCACCAATTCGCGGGCGGCAGAAGGCGCGCCGAACATTACGGTCAACAATCGCACCGGCGTGGTCCAGGCGTTGGAGCATCTGCTGGAGCTTGGCCACCGCAAGATCGGCTTTCTTTACGGAAAGAAGGTCATCGATGACGGCCTGGAGCGATACGAGCAGTTCGTCGAGTTTTTCCAACGGCGCGGGTTGCCCGTTCGCGAAGACTGGATGTTCGACGGGGACTTCACGCAAAACGGCGGCGAGAGCTGCGCCGGCCCCATCGCCGCCCTGCGCGACCGTCCAACCGCTTTCTTCTGCGCTAATGACGAAATGGCGGTCGGGCTGATCAACGGCCTGCGCCATCACGGCATCCGCGTGCCGACCGACCTGAGCGTCGTGGGTTTCGACGACTCCACGATCGCGCACCTCATGCAGCCGCAAATCACCACCGTACGCCAACCGCTCGAAGAGATTGGCGCGGCGGCGGTACACGCGCTGCAGGCCTTGATCGAGGGTCGAGAAGCGGCCCCAAGACAGTTTTCCACCCGGCTCGTAGTTAGAGCAAGTTCCGAACGTCCACTGGAGGACACCAAAAAATCATGAAACGAGCGCAACGCGCATTCACTCTCATTGAACTCCTCGTCGTGATCGCCATCATCGCGATCCTCGCCGCTATCCTCTTCCCGGTTTTCGCCGAAGCGAAGGCCGCGGCCAAGAACTCGAAGACGGTCAGCAATCTCAAGCAGATCGGTACTGCGTTCGTGCTGTACCAAGCCGACTACGACGACACCTACCAAATGTCGGGCACGATGAACGGCAACGGCGCCTCTTGGGGCACCGGTGCTTGCTCGGCCGCAACTTTCGGTTGCCCGGGCTGGGACACGGTCATGTTCCCGTACATGAAGAATTTCGAACTGTTCCGTTCGGACTTCGACCGCGTTCCGACCGGCTTCTCGCCGAACTGGGGCCAAGTCAAGAAGAGCTTCCGCGTCGCCGGTAACGTCGTTCGCGGTTGGGCGGGCGTCAACACCTGGGACGGCCAAGACTACGGTTGGCAAGGCACGAACGCCACGAGCATCCCGCTTCCGGCGGATACGATCGTGGTGACCGAGCAACGCAACCCGGCGGTCTACGACTGCACCTGGTGGCCGGGCGCATGGCTGTGGGAGTGCAACGTGTGGTGGAACCGCTCGTCGAACACCCTGTCGAACCTCGACCCGCTCGCGTGGGGCACGGAAGCTCGACAAACCCACCGCTACACCTCGGGCATCGACTTCGCTCGCGCCCAACGCGCCAACTACCTGTACGCGGATAGCCACGTGGGCAATCGCGGCGTCGGCTTCATCTTCCCGGGCTACCAACAACGCCTGAACATGAACTCGCCGGTCGACCCGACCGTGCGCGGTGTGTGTCTGGACGGCGATCCGTTCCGACCGAACACCAACGACTGTCTGCTCCCGCAGTAAGACCGATTGCCGGTGACGCCTCGGCGTCACCGGCACCCCCTTCCAACCGATGAAAAAACCGATTCCAGTCCCGGCCATTATTGGGGCCGTCGTTGTCGTACTCGCGGTCGTCGGGTACTTCTTCACCCGACAAGATGGCGGTGCGGAATTTCCGAAGCCGAAAACCTCGAACGTCATCCCGCGCTACGTCTGGGACGGCATGAGCCCGGCGATGCAAAAGCAGATGAAGGATCAGGGCTACACCGTTGGCGACGTGAAGCCAGAAGGCCCGAAGGGCATTCCCGGGGCGGGCGACGCGCCGAAGGCTCCCTAACCCGTTTTCACTCCGCGTTCACGAGCATTTCGGCCGGACTGCCCCTGCGCAGGACCGGCCTTTTTTGTCCTTCACCGCAAGAACGCTTCGTGCAGACCGGCATCGACCGCCAATACCTGGCCCGTGGTGAGCGCGAACCGGTCGGAGGCAAGCGCGTAAAGGGCGTCGGCGACGGCCGAGGGCGTGACCGGACGCTTCAGCAACGTGCGCTGGGCGTAGAACTCGGCCAAACGATCCCGCAGCTCCTCGTCCGACATCTCGGGCGCGTGCGGAATGTTGTACTTGGCCAACGACGACAGGACCCGGTCGCGCGGGAACATCTGTGACCCGGCAACCACGGTCGCCGGAGCCACCGCGTTCACACGGATGCTCGGCGCGAACTCCACCGCGAGCTCTCGCACGAGGTGGTTGACCGCCGCCTTGCTCGTGTCGTACGCCAGAGAGCCTTTCTTCGCGACCACCGCGTTGGCGCTACTCACCAGCACGATGCTGCCCGGCAGGCCCTGATCTCGCATGAGGCGGGCGGATTCTTCCGCGACGATCGCGGTGCCGACGAGGTTGATCTCGTACGTCTTGGTCCAGAGCGCGTCATCAAGGTGACCGGTGGCGTCGGGCGGAAAGAATACGGCGGCCAGATTCACCACGGTGTCGAGCCCGCCCCAGCGTCGCGCGACGGCATCCAGCGCGGCGCGTACCGATTCGCGCTTCGTGATGTCCAGCGTCACGCCCATCACGCGGTCGGGGTCCAACGCGGCAAACTTCGCGACGGCCGCGTCGACGAGGTCCGACTTCAGGTCCGCGATCGCCACGGCGGCGTCTTGCGCCAGCAGCCGTTCGATGGTCGCCCAGCCGATACCCGGCCCGGCGCCGATGACGAGGGCGATTTTGCGCGCCATTTCGCGTTCCGGCGGCATCCGGCGGAGCTTGGCTTCTTCGAGCAGCCAATACTCAATGTTGAAGGCCTCTTGCTCGGGAAGGGCGGTATAGCGCGAGATCGTCTCGGCTCCCCGCATCACGGCGACAGCGTTTCGGTAGAACTCGCCGGTGACGCGGGCTTCCTTCGCGTTCTTGTTGAATGCGATCATGCCGACTTCTGGAATCAGGACCACGCTCGGGTTCGGATTCCGCATCGCGGGACTATCCGCGTGGCGGCACCGATCGTAGTACGCCGCGTATCCGGCTCGAAACTCGGCGAGGGCCGCGTCGACATCCGCTTCCGTTGCGTCGGGTTGCAGCACCATCGGCCGAATCTTCGTACGGAGGAAGTGATCGGGACAGCTGGTGCCCAGCGCGGTCAGCGCACCCGCTTTCTCACGGGCGAGAAAATCGAGCACGGCCTCCGAGCGATCCACATTTGCGATGAGCGGCTTGCCCTCGAAGGCGGTCTTGCCCCGGAGCATTGGAAGCAATCGGCGCAGGACGGCGTCTTGGTCTTCCGGTGATCGCGCCACGGCGGTCCGCACGATCGGGCCGAATGGATGGGTGGTTTCGCGGGCGGCCAAGAACTCGACCGCGTCATTGATCAGTTCAATGGTCAGCGCGTAGGCGGATTCCCAATCGTTGGCCCAGCAAATGAACCCGTGGCTGCCCATCATCGCGCCGACCGCGTGGGGGTTCGCGCGCAGGCCGTCGCGCAGCATCAGCCCGAGTTCGAACCCCGGTCGCTTCCACGGGAGCCAAAACATCCGGTCGCCGTAGCATTCCGCGGTGAGTTGCTCGCCGTGCTCGGCGGCGGCGATGGCGATCACAGCGTCGCTGTGCATGTGCGAGACGGCGGGGAACGGCACGTAGGCATGCAACGGCGTGTCGATGCTGGGCGCGGCCGGGTTCATGTTGAACGTCGCCATGGCGTACAGCGGCACCAGCGCATCTTCCGCGACCCCGGCGTCGTACCGGGCCTCCAGAGCGAGCAGCTTGGCCTGGTACAGCGAGGCGAAGTTCGCGCGCTTGGCACTGCCGAGATCGCCGCCGGACGCCTTAACCCAGAGCACCTCCACCGATTCGCCGGTGAGTGGGTCGGTCGCCGCGACCTTGAGGCTTGTATTGCCGCCGCCGAAATTGGTGACGCGCGGGTCGGAGCCCAGCAGGTTCGACGCGTAAACAAGCTGGTCCACAGCGTCTTGCGGAGCGTCTTCGGGGCGCCACAGCGAGGGCAAACGGTCGGCCATCATCGCCGCTTAGCTTAACGCGTTAGCCTCGGATGGCGCGACGAACAAGTGCCAGTTTTTTGTGCCGCGCTCGCGGGCCGAACGCGACCGGCGAGAAAAAAGCCGGAAACCTACCGATTTCCCAAAGTTATCCCCACGCGAAATCGGGCCGACTCGCTACACTTCTGGCTTGGCCCGGTTTCGCGAACAACTCCCGCTGTTTGATTTTGAACCCGAGCCGGATCGGAGGACCACAGTGCAGACGGCAGTGATTAAGGTGATCGGAGTAGGCGGCGGAGGATCCAATGCCGTTGAACGCATGCTCGCAAGCGGCATTCAGGGCGTGGAGTTCATCGCGATGAACACCGACGTTCAAGCTCTCGAGCAGAGTCCGGCACCGACCAAGTTACAGTTGGGCAGCAATCTGACGCGTGGCCTGGGCGCAGGGGCCAACCCCGAGATCGGTCGCGGCGCGGCCGAAGAGAGTCGAAATGAGATTCGCCGCGTGCTGGAAGGCGCGGACATGGTGTTTGTGACCGCCGGGATGGGCGGTGGTACCGGCACCGGCGCGGCCGCCGTCGTTGCGGAATTGGCCAAGGAGATCGGTGCGCTGACCGTGGCGGTCGTGACGAAGCCGTTTCTGTTTGAAGGCGCCCGGCGTCGCAAACTTGCCGAGCAGGGCATCACCGCGCTGATGGGACGCGTGGATACGCTCATCACGATTCCAAACGACAAGTTGCTGAGCGTGGTCGAGAAAAAGACCACGATGGTCGACGCCTTTCGGGTGGCCGACGACGTGCTGCGGCAGGGCGTGCAAGGCATTTCGGACATCATCACGATTCCGGGCCAGATCAACGTGGACTTTGCGGACGTGCGGGCCGTGATGCAGAACGCGGGTCCGGCCCTCATGGGCATCGGACTCGGGGTGGGCGAGCAGCGGGCTCTGCAGGCAGCACAGAGCGCCACCAACTCGCCGCTACTCGAACAGACGATCCACGGGGCGCGCGGGCTTCTCGTAAATATCACGAGTAGCGATGACTTAACGTTGGCCGAAACCACCGAGGCGATGACTTACATCGAGCAACTGTGCGATGCCGACGACGTCAACATTTTCTTCGGCACGGTGGTGGACCCCACGATGGAAGGTACGGTCCGCGTCACCGTGTTGGCGACGGGATTTACCGGAGTGGCGTCCTCAGCGGCGGCCGCGAGCCATTCGGCCGTTCGCCCGCAACCGGCAACTGGCAGCGGTGGGGCTATTTCTGCTGCGTCGGTGCCAAACGTTTCGCCCGCCAACGGCAGCGCGGTGCCTTCGTCCGGAAGCCTGAGCGAGGCCACGACCGACCCGACGTTGCCCCGCAGCGGAGACGGCGTGGAGCGCATCAATGTCACCCGATCCCCGCTGCAGGACCCGGCGCAGGTGTTCAGCGAGGAAGATATCGAGATTCCGACCTTCTTGCGCGAACATCACCGCCGCCAGCGGGGCTAGTCGTCCGTCTGTACTCATCATGATCGCGTCCCTGATTGCGATGTCCGCGTTGGTCGGTGCCACGCAAGGCGAAAATCCGTACGGCAAGCCGTTGGCGGTGGCGGAATCTCGCCGCATTGCCCTCACGCCGAAATTGGACGGCGTAGCCTCTGCCGAAGAGTGGGACGCGCTGACCGCCGAAGGCACGGTCTCGACGTTCTTTCAGTGGGAGCCGGGCAAGTTCCACGTCGGCACCCTGACGGCCGCCCCCGCCGTGGTGGTGGTCTCGGTTGATCTTGGCAATAACGGCTGGCTGATCGGCGACGACAATCTGGAGGTTCGGCTGGAGCCAGGGCCCGGTTCAAACGTCGTCGCTTCCGCCCGGATGCTGGACGGTACAAATCCGGCGGGCCCGGTTTGGCGGCCGTTGCCCGGCTTTAGCGTGGCCTCGGAGGCCAAGCTCGGGCGGGCAGAATCGATGGAACTGCTGGAAGCGACCATTCATGACCCTGGCCTTGGGATATTGCCCACCGACGACCGGCGAAAGGTTGGCTTGCGCGTCGACATCTTGCCGCTGAATACTCCGCCGAGCGAACCGTACCTGCCGCGTCCGGTCGTGCCGATCGAGCTGGTGATGGCGCGAGACGCGGGTCTGCCGGAGAAGATGGTGTTTCGTCCGGGCAACTACGGTCGTGCGGTGGTCCCGGAGCAGACCATCAAGCTGCGATTCGGGTTCGAAGGTACGAACGACCTTGGCATCCAAAAGCTGAACCTGCGTTCGGAAGGGGAAGCGCGTGATGCCACGAACCTGGTCGAGGTGCCGTTTCCGCGGTTTGACAACAAAGGCCGCGCGTTTGTGGATTACGAAACGGCGGTAGCGGCGGGGGCCAGCGTGGGCTATCGCGTGGCGCGGGGCACGCTGAACGTGAAGGATGGCGTGGCGGGGGTCGCCCAGATGAGCTACCGTATCGCGCCGGACGTCGACATTGAGGTGATCAACGAGATTCGACGGACCGACGCGGTGGACCGAACGTACAAGCAGGCGTTTCGCGTGCGGTCGAATTCGGGCAAAGGGTTGGTCGGTCAGATTTCGGTCTCGGTTCCGGGGCCGTTGCGGATCATCAACAGCCCGGATCGTCGGCTCAACCTGACGAGTCGCGGTCAGGCGCGCGAGGTGTTTGAGATTTACGTGCCCGCGTCGACTTCCGGCACGTTCCCGGTTTACTTCGACGTGACGATTGGCGGCAACAAGACCCGTCAGACCGGATTCGTCACGATTCGGTGATCCTCACCCGGACGCCGGCCTCTCGCATGGAACGCTTGAGGTCGGCGATACGGGTTTCGGCATCGTGCAAGATTCCGGCGAGCAACACGGCGTCAGCCTTGCCTTCCCGGACGGCATCCACGAGGTGTCCGGAGTGTCCGGCACCGCCGCTGGCGATGACCGGCACCGAAACGGCCTCGGCCACCGCCCGGGTGAGCGCGAGATCGTAGCCGGCACGGGTGCCGTCGCCGTCCATGCTCGTCAGCAGGACCTCGCCTGCGCCGAGCGCTGTGGCCTCGCGTGCCCATTCCACGGCGTCGCGCCCGGTGTCGGTGCGACCGCCGTGGGAGTAGACGTGCCACGTGTCTCCGTGCCATTTCGCGTCGATCGCGATGACGATGCATTGGGCCCCAAACCGTTCGGCACTGGCGGCGATGAGTTGCGGGTCGCGAAGCGCGGCGGAGTTGAGACTCACCTTGTCGGCGCCGGCGGAAAGTGCCTGGCGGATCGTCTCCACATCTCCGATGCCGCCGCCGACCGTAAACGGAATGAAGACGCGCTCGGCCACCCGTTCAGCTAGTTCGATGACCGGGGCGCGGCTCTCGTGACTGGCGGTGATGTCCAGAAACACCAGCTCGTCGGCGCCCTCCGCATCGTAATGCGCGGCCAGTTCGACCGGCTCACCGGCGTCGCGAATGCCGACGAAGTTCACGCCCTTGACGACGCGACCATCTCGGATATCGAGGCAGGGGATCAGGCGAACGGTGGTCATGCTCCATGGTGGCGCATCACCCGGATCTCGGTGCGATCTCGGCGCGGGCGCAGCAAGACCTGAAACCGGTCGCCGTACCGCTCGATCTCGAGGGTTTCGGGAACCTGTTCGGTTTGCCAGATGATTTCGGCGGCGGCCTCCAGCAGTTCGCGCAGCAGCGTGCGGGCATCGGCGGGGCTCTCGACGGTTTGCATCGGCCCGAGCCCGATCTTCTCGAACCCGCGGAGTGAGACGGTGCCGCCGTCCGGCGTGTCGCGCCACCGGACGGTGACGTGCGCGCCCGAGTCCCCGGCGTGGCGCCCTCCGTTGAGCGCGGAGCGGAAGGCGTCGGGGGTCCAGAACCGGTCCGCGGGGAGATCGCGAACGAGGCGGGCGTCGCCGAGGTCGGCGTACGCCAGCGCGGCCATCGACAAGAAGCGGACGTGCCGCTTATCCGGAACGGGGCTGGCACTCGCAAACTTCAGTCGGACAAACAGTGGGCAGGGCCGCGCGAGTTCGACCGCGTGTTCGCCGAGGTCGGAGATCACGTCCAGACCGAAGTTTTCGAGCGAAAAATGCACCCGGTTGCGGGCCGCGCGAACGACAGCAATGTCGAGTCGGACATCGCTGAGGAGTAGCGCGACCTCCGCGGGCACGGGCCGGACATCGCGGGCACCGCGGACGAGCCGCTCCATGATCGCCTCCTGCGTGGGCACCGTTTCGGTGGGCAGATACACCCAGTATTCGGCATGCCAGGCCCGCCGTTCGGCCAAGTGGCGGCGGTAGCGTAACGCGAGGAGCACGCCCATGGCGGCGAGAATCGTCGGCAGAATCCAGGCGTACATGGAAGGAACTGGCGTCGCTAGGGTGCCACGCCGTTGACCCAGCGTTGGGCCAGTCGGAGCTCCTCGCCTTCGAGCATCGCCATGCAGGCGCGACACAGCCCGGCCTCGTTGACGCCGTACGTTCGGCACAGCATGCAGGCATTGCGCACGCGCGCCGACCGTACGAATTTCAACTCGCTGAGTGCCAGCGCGAGATCGCTCCGTGAGATGCCCTCGGAATTTAGACGATCCACGCCAGTAGTAAACCCCTTCCGCACGGACGGCCTCAATCGGCTGGAATTGTTTGGCCGGAATTGTTGGGCTGGTGCGTCGGGGCGGGCGGTGGGGGCAGTTGCCGTTCGCGCAACTCAGGAACTTTAGTTCGCTTGGGTAACGTCACCGGTAGCAATGATCTGCCTTACTCCCTTGATGCTGGCGACTTTGGCGTTGCCGGCGGCGACCGTCGCGCAAGACCCGACGCCCTTGTTCGGCGTTCGATCCCTGGCCCTCAGTCCGGACGGCAAGCGGCTGGCGTTCACTTACTTCGGCGATATCTGGGTCGTATCCAGCGCGGGCGGCACCGCCATTCCTCTGACCAGCAACACCGAACTCGACGAGAATCCGGTGTGGTCGCCCGACGGTCGCACGATCGCGTTTTCCAGTAATCGGAACGGGAACAACGACATCTACTTGGTGAGTGCCGATGGTGGTACGCCCCGTCGGTTGACCTGGTACTCCGGGAACGATGTACCGAGCGATTGGTCGCCGGACGGCTCGAAGATCCTCTTTTCTGGTAGTCGCGATGGTCGCTGGAACGGCGTCTTTACGCTTGACGTGAAGAGCGGACGATTTACGCAACACTTTACCGATCCGATGCCGATCGGCGACCCGAAGTTTTCTCCGGATGGGCAACGGATTGCGTACCGAAGATTCGGGTTTCCCTGGGTCCGTGCGCGCTACCAGGGATCGGCGGCGGCGGCACTTTACGTGTACGATCTGAACGCGAAAACGCGCAAGCCGTTGCGCAACAATGAGCTTCAGCACCTCTGGACCCACTGGACGGACGCGGGATTGCACACGGTGACCATGACCGAGAAGGTCCCGAGCAGTTCTTACGTCAATAAACCGATCGGTCGGGTGACATATTCCGTTAGCGGTACGCCAAATGTTTACAAAGTCAACGAGAACGGCGGCGTGGCTGCTCGCACGAAGTACAGCGGTGATGGCGTTCGTTTCTTGACGGTGGCGCGAAAGGCACCCGTGATCGCGTACGAACGGGACGGCGAGGTCTACGTGGGAAGTGGAAACGCAACCGACGAAAAGATTACGATCAACGCGAATCTCGACGATAAAACCGTCACGGAAGAGCGACAGGTTTTCACCAGCGGCGCTTCGGAAATGGCGACCTCCCCCGACGGAAAGTCGGTGATCTTTACCGCGCGGAACGATCTGTGGACCGTGCCGGTGAAGAAAGGGAAGGGGCCGAACAAAGACGACGCGACTCGGCTTACGACCTGGGAAGGCTTTGACACGCAAGCCACTTGGACTCCGGACGGCAAAGCGATCTTCTTCGTGAGTGACCGAGACGGAACTGAGCGGCTTTACCGCATGGATCTGGCGACGAAGGCGGTTACCGCGATCACTTCGCTCGACGCCGATGTGTCCTCATTGACCATTACCCCGGACAAGAAGTCGCTCAGCTTCTGGATGACCGGCAAACTCGGCGGGCTGTACGTGGTCCCGGTGGATGGTGGCGAAGCGAAGCGCATCTTAACGCGTACTGGCAACAGCGCCTTCAGCTACCGATGGTCGCCGGATGGACGATGGGTGGCGTACGCCGAAGTGTTGGATGGCAGCGGCTACTACTACTGGGAATCCGCTCGCAATATCAACATTCTCGAAGTCGCGACCGGCGAGATTCGCAATGTGACCAAGCTAAATGCGCAGCACTACGTGCCGACCTGGTCCGCCGACGGCAAGTACCTGTACTTCGGGAGCAATCGGCAAGGCAGCGGTCTTTTCGTGCTGCCGCTCCAACCGGAAGACCTGCGCTCGAACGAGATTGAGTTGGAGTACAAGAAGCCGTCCGGTCCGGTTAAGGTCGAGATCGACTTCAACCAGATTGAGCAACGCATTCGACGATTTTCCGGAGTCGACGTGTCTGGGAACATGGCGTCGGATCCGGAGACCGGTCACCTGTACGTGCAGTCGGGGCGCAGCATTGTGCGGTTTGACTACAGCGGCGAAGGTCAGCGGACCATCGTTGGAGAATCGGACGGCTTCTCGGTTACCCCGGATGGCAAGCAACTGGAGTACCTGCGCAGCGGCACGCTCAACTTGGTAAATCTACGGGCCCCGAATTTCCCCTCGGAGACGATCGCTTTCCGTGCGGATTGGACCCGCGATGTTCAGCGGGAACGGCGTGCGGCGTTCCAACAGTTCTGGCGAGAATACAATCGCGGCTTTTACGATGCAAACTTCCACGGCCGAGATTGGGTGGCTTTACGCAAGAAGTACGAGCGTTACCTGCCGAGCGTGGGCACGCGCCAAGATATGGCGACGTTGCTTAACATGATGGTAGGCGAACTCGAGGCATCGCACGCGGAAGTGTCGCCGGCGTTCGGCGGTAATCCGAGTGCTTCCTCCGCAAATCTGGGGGTGCTGTTCGACTACGCATGGACCGGTGCGGGAATCAAGGTCTTGGACGTACCCACCCGACTCCCGGCGAGCTTCTCGAAGACGAAGCTGAATAAGGGCGACGTGATCACCAAGATTAACGGGACTGAGGTATCTGCCAATGAAGCCCTGTATCGGGATGTCTTGAACGAGCAATCCGGCCGGGAACTCGTACTTACGGTACGCAATCCTTCGGGCGAGATTCGGGAAGTAAAGTACCGAGCCCTCTCCGGAGGCGAGGTGGCCGGCACGATCTTCCAGAACCTCTTGGACTGGCGGCGACAGTACGTCGAGGAAAAATCGGGCGGGAAAGTGAGCTACGTTCACATCGCCGGCATGAGCCAGCCCGAGTTGGACCGGTTCCAACAGCAGGTGTGGCAGGTCATGCAGAAGAAGCAGGCCTTGGTGATTGACGTCCGCAATAACGGCGGCGGCAACACAAGCGACCGGATTATCGATATCCTCGAACGGCGCCCGAACGCGTACTACCAAATTCGCGACGAAGCGCCGATCGTCGGACCCGGCCAAACCGGAGACTTTCCGATGGTCGTCATGTGCAACCAAACGAGTTACTCCAATGCGGAAATGTTCCCGAACTCGATGAAGTCTCGGAAACTAGCGGCGCTGGTAGGAATGCCTACCCCGGGTTACGTGATCTACACGTACGGCCTGCAACTGGTGGATGGAACGCAAGCCCGGATGCCGAGCACCGGCGTGTTCCGGCTCGACGGAAGCCCGCTCGAGAACATGGGCGTCGTACCGGACCACGTGCTGGACTTTGACCCGGACGAGTTCTTGGCCGGTAAGGATCGTCAACTCGATAAGGCGATCGAAGTCGCACTGCAACTGGCGCGACGATAACCGTTAAGGCTGGGTGGCGGCCACCATCCCCTGCGTGATGCAGTGGATGCCGCCGCCGCCCAAATTCACGGCTTCACTATCAATTTCCACAATCCGGTACTTAGGGAATTCGCGCCGCAGGATGGCGCGCATCTCCGCATCCTTGGTCTTGAGTGATGCGGCCCGACCGGGCTTCCACAGCGCGGAGGTAATGATCGTACCGTTGATGATCAAGAAGTTGAGATAGCTGGCGGCCAGGACGACCTTCACCGGTTTCCCTTTCGGAAACGGCTTCGCGTAGCGCAGGGTCGAAATGTAGTCGTACACTCCGTCGCCCGGGGCCATTGTCGTGAGAATGGGGTCTGGAGCGGGCACCCGAACGAGCCGAAACGGGCGGCCCATTTCGTCCCGTGCCTTCCGCAAGGCCGCTTCGTTGGCCAAAAATCGGGTTCGTGAAATGCGGGCAATCGGGCTCTTCGCGGCCTCGGCCGCCGTGACGTAAGGCACAAGGATCGCGCCGGACGGCGTAAATCTTGCGGCGTTATCCACGTGTCCGCCGGTCGCAATCACGGTATAGACGTCGCCCGGTAGCGGTCCGCGAAACGTCTGGTCGTCCTCCGCGCCGCCGTACGGCAACCACACGACCTGGCTGATTCCCAGCGTTCGCTGATGCTCATTCGCGAGATCGTCAAGCGATAGACCCGGGTTGCGGTCTTGCTCTACGGCCGATACGCTCAGCATCGTGCCTTGCCCGTTAAACTCCCGATTCCCGCCTTCCGAAATGATTTCCGATCGGATGACACTCCCGGTTTGTTTCGTCCCGAAGTAGTCGTCAAGGCGATCAATGACCTGGGTTTGCGCCCCCATGTCGCGATCGTAGCCCCAGTAGTTAAACTGATAAGACGCCGCCATGCGATCGCCAAACGGCGCGCTGAGGAATACGGGGCCGAAGTCGCGGGTCCATATCTCTCCGCCGGGCCTCCGGTGGTACCGCACGTGCGGAAGGCCCCGGAGCTGTCGTCTCGCCGACGCTTCGGTCGCGGCGTCTTGCACGATCAGGTCCACCCGCGCCACGCCGCGTAGTGCGCGAATGATGCGTGCTTGTACGGCGTGAACCGAATGTCCGCGCCGATGATCGTACGTTGCCCACGCCATCCAGATGGACTCCATTCGGGCCCATTCTGCGGGATGCGACGGTAGCCCGGCGGGGCTCACGGCAGCCAAACACGCGATCAACATGCGGCGAGTCTACATCTCGGCCGCCGGAGTGACGCGGAGCTAGTCGTCCTCTTCCCCGGCCATCCGCACCCGCGTCTCCACCCGCTGATTCAGCTCCCAACGCTCTTTGCGACCGTGGTAATGCGGCTCCAACTGAGTACGAAGCGCACGCAAAGTCCGATCGTTCGGCTGCTCGCGCAGGGCGTCCTCCACCGTCTCGTACGCCTCGTTGAACTTTTGCAGTTGGATGTAGCTCTGCGCCAGCGGAATCGCGACCCGCCACAGGTGCGGGTCCAGGCATTTCGCCCGGTGCAGGCTGCTGGCGGCCCCGGCAAAATCGCCCTGATTGAACAGGCACCAGCCCAACAAGGCGTGCGGCATCGGGAGCACGGGGGTCGATGCGATCCATTGCCGACACCGGTCGGCCGCCTCCGGAAACTTCCGCTCGCCGATCAGCTGGTGAATTTCGGCCTCATTCATTGCGTTGCACTCACTCCCAATGGGGCATAACGTCAGATCGCCGCCGGGGTTACAGGCAATCTTGCGAGTTCGCTTCGGCCACACTTATTTTCGCAACGCAAAGGAGCATTTATGGCGACCCCACGACCCGTCAACGTCGGCCTCATCGGCTACCAATTCATGGGCAAGGCCCACAGCAACGCTTACCGGCAAGTCAACCACTTTTTCCCGAACCTGCCCGTGGACGTCCGCATGCACACGATCTGCGGCCGAAACGAGGCGAAGGTGCGAGAAGCCGCCGCCCAGTACGGCTGGTCGAACTACGAAACCGACTGGCGCAAGGTGATCGAAAACCCGGAGATTGACGTCATTGACGTCTCGACGCCGGGCAACACCCACGCAGAAATCGCCATCGCCGCCGCCGAAGCGGGCAAAGCGGTCTTCTGCGAGAAGCCGATTGGCAACACGCTGGACGAAGCGAAGGCGATGCTCGATGCGGTCCAAAAGGCCGGGGTGCCGCACGCGGTATTCCATAACTATCGCAAGGCACCCGCGGTCGGATTGGCCAAGCAAATGATCGAATCCGGCGAGCTCGGGACGATTTACCACTGGCGCGCGACCTACCTGCAAGACTGGATCGCCGACCCGAACTTCCCGCTGGTATGGCGATTGCAAAAGGAAATTGCCGGTAGCGGTACGCACGGCGACATCAACGCGCACATCATCGATATGGCCCGCAATCTGCTGGGCGAATTCGATGAGGTATGCGGCTTACTTCACACCTTTGTCAAACAACGCCCGATTGCGGGTGCGATCAACGACAAGTTGGGCGCAGAGGCAACCGACCAGATGGGCGATGTCACGGTGGACGACGCGGCAATGTTCCTCGCCAAGTTCAAAAACGGCGCGCTCGGCACGTTCGAGGCGTCGCGGTTTGCGGTTGGCCGAAAGAACTACCACCGTTGGGAAATCAATGGGAGCAAGGGGTCGGTCGTCTTCAATCTGGAGCGCATGAACGAACTGGAGTACTACAACGAGGGGTCGGCCAACGGTCGTAAGGGCTTCACGTTAATCCAAGCGACGGAATCCGCGCACCCGTGGGCCGGTCAGTACTGGCCGGTCGGGCACATCATCGGTTACGAACACACGTTTATCAACCTGTTGGCCGATGCGTTCGCGGCGCTTGCCGAAGGTCGTCCGATCTCGCCGGACTTCGTCGATGGCTACGAGAATCAGCGCGTGCTCGACGCGGTGGAACGCTCGAGCGAATCGCGCACCTGGGTCTCGCTGTAAGAAAAAGTCCCCGATTCTCCGGAAATCTTCCTCTGGAGGATCGGTAACCCCCCAAACTTTCGTACGTTTTATCCTCAAATCATGCGATATTGGCCGTAATTTCGCAGGAACCAACGCATAATAGGGTGGGGGAAAATGTCGATGCCGGTTCGAAACATCACGTTGCCAATGTTTGCGCTTGGCATCGTCGTGTCTTCGGCCCATGCCCAAGCCCCGACATCGTTGAGTACGGGCGGCGAGGCCAATGCATCGGTTCCCGCGCCGGTCGCCCTCGGCGGAACCCCCGCGATCGACGTCTTGCGGCTGGAAGGCGGCTCGCCGAGTGCACCGCTCCGGTACGGAAACGTCATTCCCGGTAGCGAACGCATCGATCTGGATGGTCGGGCCCTCGTCGCCGTAACCGACTACGCGCTGGATGCCGAAGTCGGGGTGATCTACCTCAAGCGCGCGTTTCGGCCCGGCCAAACGCTGACGGTCTCGTACCGGTACAGCGACAAGCCCGTGAGCAACGGCGCCAGCGTCGCCAAGGCCCTCAGCTCGATGAAGCTGAAGCTCGTTTCCGGCGGAGAAGGCTTCGGCGGACTCGGCTTCAGTGCCGGTCTCGGCGTGACTGAACGGACGGCCGATGGCCGCGTGTTGACTGGCAACGCGTTCGGCCTCAACACGAATTTCCGGCTTGGAGCCGCCAGCACGATGAGCGGTTTCTACGTCGTCGGCAACCGGAACCGGGCCCAAAACGTGGCGGGAATGAACTTCACCGGCGCGTCCGGAGGTCAGGCCGATGGCGACACGGGGACGTCCCGCGCCGTGGTGCAACGCCTTGGGGCCGGTGCGCTCGGTGGCAAGCTGAGCTTCGACTACCAAGACGTCAGCCAAAACTTCACCGCATTCGGCAGCCTGCGCGACAACGGAGCCGATGACGCGGCGATCCAACGCCTCCGCTCGGAGCGCGGGATGCAACGGGTCGGTTACGCCGCCGAAGGGTTGCGATTTGGCAACACCTCGCTCTCCGCGTCCACCCGCAAGGTGTCGGACCGCGATGGTGACATCGCCTGGACCAGCTACGGCCTCGAGCAAAAAGGGCTGAAGCTCCAGTACCGCGGCCAAGACGTTGGCAACACGTTTGGCCGGTTCAAGGATATTGCCGAGCAAGATCGCGAGCAACTGATGCGCGAGCGCGGGATGAAGCGCGACTTCCTCGCCGGAGAATTCGCGAGCCGCATGGGCAAACTCGGCTTCTCCTCCATACGCATCGAGGACAAGGCGAGCGGTCGCGACATCGCCCGCCAAGAGTTTCAGTACGAGCTGAAGAACACGAAGGTGAGCTTCGGCTCGCAAGAGGTGGCGCAAGGGTTCGGCCGGTTCGACTCGCTGCTCGGCGACGAACGCGGTCGATTCGGGCTGGAAGCGGGACTCAGCCGCAGTTGGGCGAACTTCAGTTCCGATGCCTTCGGAAAGGGCACCAGTTTTCAGTTCCAGCGAAACGATCTCGCCAGCAACGGCGGCAAGTTCGCGGGGCAAGACCTCAGCCTCAATGCCAAAACGTGGAGCCTCTCCCATTCCGAGCGCTCCATTGACAAGGCGTTTGCCGGATTCCACGCGATGCAAGACGGCGAACGTCAGGCGAACGTGGACAAGATCGCCCGGATGTACGGCGCGGATACCGCGGCGCGTCCGGAAGACAAGCATTTTCTCACGATGGGACACGGCATCGGCCGGTCCGCCACGTCCCTCAGCGCCAAGCCGTGGAAGGACTGGGACGTCTCGTTCACGCGGCTCCAACTCACCGGCGCGCAAGACTCGGGCGAAGTCAATTCGCTGAGAATTGCGCGTAAGGGGTTCGAAGTCCATTACCGAAACCAGCAACTGGGCGAACGTTTTGACGACGTCACCCGAATGCTGAGCTTCGAGAAGATGCGCCTTGGCAACGTGGCGGGACTCGACCGAACGGACTTCGGGATGGCGGTCCATCTGGGCGGGCACAAGCAGTTCAGCTTCCAAAACTCACGCGCCAGCAATGCCGAAGGCGGATTCAACCGAACCCACGTGGCGTTCTCGGACAAGAAAATTGACGTTCGTCTGAACGCCCGCGACGTCGACGCCGGACTGCGGTCGTTTGGCCAATTGACGGACCCTGATCGCGACGTGCTGCTCGGCCTGCAGGGAGCGCGGCAACGGGATGCCAGCTTCAAATGGCGGATTCTGCCGAACGTTGACATCGAAGGCTTCGGTCAAGATATCTTCCACCGCGAGCAACGGTCGAACGATCAAATTCGCAACATGTCGGTCAACTGGGGCCTCGACCCGAAGACGTCTGTGTCGATGGTTCGGACCGAGCGGAAGCAGACCGATTCGCTGAGCACCATGTTTAGCGAGATCGTCGAGCGCATTTCGCTCTCGCGCGATTTTGGTCGCTACGGGCGACTGTCGCTCCTCGATGAATCGGTCGATTTCGGTGGACGCGACGCGCGCGCCGCGGACAGACGCCGCCAGTACCTCTCGTGGGAAACCAAACTGAACCCGAAGACCGACCTGCGTGCCGAACAGACGCGGACGGACTTTAGCGACGGTACGAATGAGAGGGTTAATGCGAACACCGTTAGTACCGCCGTCACCAAGAACCTCGGCGTCAGCGTGACGGACGTGAATGTGGATCGCCACGGCGATGAGCGCGACGAACGCAAACGCAACTACGGTTTCTGGTGGGACCTTGGCAAGGGTCTGCGGCTTTCGTACGGATACAACCGTCAGCTCGTGGGCGATAACGGCGGAACACTGAACTCCACCGTCGCGATCGGCCAGCACAACGGCGCCGTGAATCCGGACCAAGTCGGCTCGGTGCAAGCGTCCGAAATTCAGGGCGTGCGCATCGGTGGCGCGTACGGCGTCAACCAGTGGGATCAAAACAACCGGACCCAAGCCTTCACGAACTTCACGTTCGGTAGCGCCAAGCCGATTCGATTTGGCCCGGTGCAAGACTTTAATTTCAACTTCGGCATGGACCAGGCCAGCGACCTGTCGAACTGGATGCGCGAGAATCGCCGCGCCAGCGTCAACGGACGCATCGGGTCGAACAAGTTCGGCTACCAGTACCTCAGCCAGATGCACCAGTCCGGCACCCGGGGCATCGACCGTGTGTTCCAGATCGAAACCGATCAGGACGCCAAGAACCCGTTCCGCGCGAACGTGTTCTACAAGGTGCGCACGTTGCCGTGGAACGACTCCGTCATGGTGCGCCGGTACCAACTCGCGTACCGGCCGGCGAAGAACCTCGAGTTCACCCACATGCTGGAAACGAATCCCGAAATCACGCGCAGCGACGTTTTCTTGGGATCGTTGCCGCAGGCCGCCCGCAGCAGCCGATGGGACCTCAACTGGAAGCGCGACTCAAACTTCACCCTCGGCGGTATGTGGCAAGAGCTGGCGAACGATCAAACGCTCGCCCGAACGCGCACCGCCGGCGTCAACTTCACCTGGAACGAGGCGAAGGGAAGTCCGTTCCGACTGTTCTACGGTCTGGAGCAAGCCGATGGAAACGTCTTGCAGAACACGCGCCACCGGTACAGCATCGGCTTTGACCAGCGACCGGGGCCGAACCAAACGCTCAGCTTCTTCCTGGGCAATCTCAGCTACGAGCACGCCATCGTCAATGGCCAATCGCGCAATAACTGGACCTTCCGCCTGAACTACCAACTCCGGTTCCGGTAAAACCCGGGTGATGCCGGAAACCGTGACGTTTGGGCGATGGCCAGAGATGATTCGGATCGCGGATGATCGGGCGGAACTGCACGTCTCCACCCAGTTCGGACCGCGCATTCTGGGCGCAAACCTGCTCGAGGCCCCCAACCTCATGTACCAGTTTCCACCGGAAACCGAGCCGGACGGCTACCGATTTTACGGTGGCCACCGACTCTGGATCGCGCCCGAATCGCGCGAGCTGAGTATGCAGCCGGAGAATGAACCGGTCGCGGTGCGGCACGGCGAGCAATCGGTGCAGCTCACCGCTCCCACCGATACGAACGGCTTCACGAAGTCGCTCGTGATCGCCGCGCGGGGCGACGGTCAATTTGTCGTCACGCACGGCCTGACGTACTCCGGCGAGGCACCGAGGACCGTGGCCCCGTGGGCCCTATCCATGTTGGTGGCGGGCACGCGCGTCGTTTTTCCTCAGCCGGAGTACGTCAGTCACGAGTCCGACGTCCTCCCAAATCGACCGCTCGTCACTTGGGGATACACCGACCTCAGCGACCCGCGCTGGACTTGGCATCCGGCGCTCGCGTCGCTGCAACAATCTCCCACCCGCACGCCGCAAAAAATCGGAACGTACTTGGCGGAGGGTTGGGCGGCAGCCATCGGACACGGGCAGCTGTTGCTCAAGACGTTCGGTGCGCTGGCCGGTTCGGGGGCCGGAGTCCAGGATCCGACGCAGATCTATCCCGATATGGGCTGCAACTTCGAGACATTTACCAACGGCGACATGATCGAAATTGAGTCGCTGGGACCGAAGGCCACCGTCACCGCCGGAAGCGCGCTGATTCACGAAGAACGTTGGCTCATCGCGTCGGCGAAAGACCTTCCCTCCGCGCCCGTCCAATTGCGCGAGGCCCTCGCCGCCCTCGCGGACCGGCTCCGGGATTAGCGCACGATGGTGCGAGGCGGGGACTGCCAGGGCGACTGCGGAATGCCATCCTTGGTGGTCACCACGCTATCATCGGGCTGCAACATTCGGAGTTCGCCGGTGGCGGTCAGGGCGTGGATGCCGCCGTCGTGCCGTCCGTACGCTTCCTTCAGCGACTTGCCCGTTTCGCGAAAGGCGAGTCGCGTCACGCGCTTCGTCGCGCGGTTCGGCGAGAAGTTGTCATTGTCAAACCCCACCGTCACGCCGTCCGGCAACGGTTTGCCGTTCTTGTCGCGAAACGGTAACGGATTGTAGGAGGACTCGCTGCCGTTGTTACTGGTTTCCGCGAGGATAATCGTTTGGTCCGGTAGCTCAATGTTGAAGTACTTTTCGGCAGAGTACGCCACGTACATCCCGTAACTTGCGGGCAAGTATTGGCTGCCATCCTCGGGGTTTTCGACCCGGAAGCGTTCGTTCTCGCCACTGGATGGACACGCAAAGGCCGCTCGGCGCGACATGTAAGGAAACAAATCGGAGTGCCACGTGTACGGCAACGCGTTTTCGCCAATGGCCGGCAATCGTTGATCGTCGGCACGGTACACGGGCGGCAAACCGTCGTCGTGATCGCGGATGTAAAGCGTGAGGGCCGTATGCATCGCCTTGAAGTTGCCCACGCACTGGGCCTTTTCACTCTTCGCGATGCCGACCTTGTACACCGGGTAGCAGATCGCGGCGAGTGCGATCAGTCCGATGCCGATAATCCGCAATTCCTTGCGCGACATGTACTGACTCTTCGCCGATGCTTCTTCCTCGGTGGCTTGCGGATCGTACGTACTGGTGCTCATCGAATACTCCGGGTCGCGTGAGAGGCTTTCGGTTTCAGGTTGTATTCGGCCAGTACGGCCGGAAGCTTGCGGGAGTCAATCGCCAGTTTCGTCGTACCGCGCTGCTCTCGAACGGGCAGCATCCCCATTCGAATCTGCGACGGCTTGACTCGTTTGGCAAAGAACGCGAGGCTTGCAATCTCGTCCTCCGACATGGAGTTCCCGAGGACCGCCACCGCTTTGTCGAACACGCTCGGTAGCTTGAGCGGGTCGCGCATCACGGCATCCTTAAACGAAACCAAGAACTGCTTTTGCCGGTTCTGCCGATCGAAATCGGTGTCGGCCGCGCCATCGTTGCTCTTGCGGTACCTAACGTACATCAGCGCGTCGTATCCGCTCAGCTGATGACGTCCGGGTTCCAGATGAATATGGACATTGCCGGCGTGGTCATCGTAATCCATCTTCTTCGGCACGTCCATCGCGACTCCGCCCACCGCGTCCACCATCTCCTGGAACGCGTCGTAGTTCAGCACGACCACGCGATCAATCGGCACTCCATCGAGGGCGTGCGTGACCGCCTTCTGCATCATCTCCGGACCTTTGTCGGTACCTTCCAGCTTAAAATAGCTGTTGATCCGGTGACTACGGTAACCCGGAAGTCGAACGTCGGTATCGCGGGGAATCGAAATGCCCGTGATCATCTCGTTCTCAAAATCCAACCGCGCAACGAGGATCATGTCTGCCCGCGCGTACTTACGGGTCACTTCGCCCGCTTTATTTGTCCAATCCCGCTCGCCGTAAGCCGCGACGCCGCCCCATTTCCGCTCTTCGTCGCAGCCCAGCATCAGTAGCGTAATGCTCTTTGTGTTGCCGAACACGACCTTCGGGTCCTTCGGAACGATGGCCGTTTGCAAGAGGCTCATCATCATGCGGCTTCGGCTCACCCAACCGTAGACCGTCCCCAGCGCCAGGGCGATGAAGAGCAGTAATCCGTAACCGATGATGGGGCCCCAACGCCGCGATTTCGGGGCCGACTGTTGACGCTTCCTCACAAATCTCCGTTAGTATGAACAACGTTCACCGGGGCCGTTTCGTGCCAAACGTTCGCAAACGGCGATTCGGCCACCTGCCACCCTTGACCGCGCAATGCGGCGTGCCATGCGTCGTAGGCCTGCCGCGCCCCCTCCAGCTTGGCCGTTCGCCGTACCGCTTTGTCCCGAATCTCCGCCCCCGCGGGAAACAGCCCCCAGTTGATATTCATCGGGGCAAAGTCGCGCGGAGTGTCGTCCATCAGATGGCTCATGAGGCAACCATAGGCGCAGGCCGGACCCGGCGGCAGCCACTCCTCGCCGCCGAGCCGCGCCAGCACCGCGTACCCGGAGAAGATCCCCATCGCTGCGCTTTCCACGTAGCCCTCTACCCCGGTGAGCTGCCCGGAGACAAACACGCCCGGGCGATCGCGAAGCTCGAGCGTCGGCGTCAACGTGCGCGGCGCGTCAATGTACGTGTTGCGATGAATGACGCCGTACCGCACAAATTCGGCGTGCTCCAGCCCCGGGACCATTCGGAAGACTCGCCTCTGCTCGCCCCATTTCAGCCGGTTTTGGCAAGCGACCAGTGAGTACATCGTCCGTTCCCGGTTTTCTGGCCGAAGTTGCAACGCCGCGTAGGGCCGACGGCCGGTTCGCGGGTCGGTCAACCCCACCGGCTTAAAGTTGCCGAACGCGAGCGATCGGGCCCCTTTCTCCGCGATCGCCTCGATGGGCGTGCACCCGCTGAAGTACTGAATCTTCTCGATGAGTTGCGCCTCCAATCCCTCGGGATCGCCGTCGCGTTTCCCGCCCGCCTCAAAGGCGCGAATCGGGACGCGTTCCGCAGTCACCAGCGCGGTCACGAACGCCTCGTACTCGTCGCGGTTAAACGGACAATTCAGGTAATCGTCGCCGCCCTTGTCGTACCGGCTCTGCGCAAAGGCGACAACGCGGTTGATCGTACTGGCATCGACCGTCGGGCTGACCGCGTCGTAAAAGTGCAGGTGCTTCCGCCCGGTGGCGGAGGCCAGCCAACCCGAAAGGCGCTCCGACGTGAGCGGCCCGGATGCCAACACCACGAGCTCTCCCCGGGCCAGTGCCGCCTCCAATTCGTCCGGACCGAACTCCTCCGGCACGATCTCGATCTGCGAATGCTCTTGGAGCAGCCTCGTTAACTCCGCCCCGAAGGCATCGCGATCCACGCAGAGGGCCTCGCCGCCCGGGACCGCATGCCGCGCCGCGACGTCCAGCACGATCGATCCGAGCCCGCGCATCTCATTTTTCAGCTGACCGGCGGGCGAGTCGTCGCGATTCGATTTCAAGGAGTTCGAACAGACCAACTCCGCAAAATGCCCGGTGGTATGGGCCGGCGTCATCGTCTTCGGACGCATCTCATACAGCCGCACCGGCACGCCGTGCCGCGCCAACGTCCACGCGCATTCGACGCCCGCGAACCCGGCGCCCACCACCGTGACCCGTGCCTTCAACCCTTGCCGTCCTTACGACGCGACGGAGCCACGCGATCGGTGATGAATGCGTAGCTGAGGGCGACTCGCCAAAAGGCGGTCTCGTCCGGATCCTTCTCGCGCATGGCCGCGGACCGGTCGGTCCAGATCGTGGTGACCGTCCGCTTGGCGGCAAAGATCGCGTAGAGGCGATCGGGTGCATCGGGGGCGGTCCGACGAAACACGTAGGCGGTCTCCCCGAACAGGTTCTTCCGGGTGCCCTCGGCCGAGACCCGTGCCCCGGGCGTCTCGGCTCGGTCGCGGGTAAAACGCGCGTCGATCACGGCCTCCAGATCGCCGGGTTTACCGCCGCGCGGCTCCACTTCAATCCGGATCGTGCCCCCGTCCGGAGTCTTGATGTCCCAACTCCGCACCAGTTCCGTAGATTTCGGGTCAACCGGCGGAAGCGTGTATCCGGCCGGAATCGTGAGCCGAAACGCCAGATCGGCCGTCACCAGCACCACGCGGATATCCGCGGGCGTGGCGGCTTGCAGACAGAGCGGAAACGGCATCATGCGTACAGCGGGGCCAGCCCGACCAGTTTGCGCAGTTCGTCCACTTCTTGCTTCCCGAGCAGCCGGCACTCGCCCGGGCGCATCCCCTTGACGCGGAGATGGGCGATGCGGACCCGGCGCAGACTGCTGACCGGATGCCCGACCGCGTCGCACATCAGGCGAATCTGCCGCTTCCGGCCTTCGTGCAGCACCAACCGGAGCCCGGTGGAGTTCGACTTCTCTTCGGCATGGATCACCTCCACGTGCGCCGGCGACGTTTTCTTGCCCTCCAGGTAGATGCCTTTCCGCAGCCGATCCAGCGCTTTCGCGTCCGGAATCCCGACTACCACCGCCACGTACTCTTTTTCCACGCCGTACCGGGGGTGCGACAGGCGATGGGCCAAATCTCCGTCGTTCGTACACAGCAACAACCCTTCCGTATCTTTGTCCAGTCGTCCCACCGGCTTCAGTGCCACGCCGTAATCGGGCAGGTAACTCACGATGGTTCGCCGTCCTTCCGGATCGAACATCGTGGTGACCACGCCCTTCGGCTTGTTCAGCAAAACGGTGAATTGGCGCGAAACCTCGATCGGAATGCCATCGACCGCGACCTGATCGTCCGGACCGACGCGGACCCCCATCTCCATCACGATCTCGCCGTTCACCGTCACGCGCCCTTCCTGAATCAAGGTCTCGGCCTTGCGCCGACTGGTGACGCCGGAGTGCGCGATGCGGACGTGGAGGCGTTCTGACTCGGCCGATTCGACGGGCGGGGAGGACTTAGCGGCGCGGCGAGGCATGGTCGTACTGGCGGCGCGTCCGATGGCGCAGAAACGCGATTCCGCCCAAAAGTGCCGCTCCGATCGCAAGGGTACCGCCATCCGGTCTTCCGGACGTCCCCGCGATGATCGGCGGCGGTGCGGTTTGGCCGTCGGCGGCGAACACCGGGTACTCCGTCGTGTGGCCGTCGGCCGACGTGAACGTGGCGGTTCCCACGCGCTGCTTGGCCAAGATCGGTAGGCTCAGGTCGTCGCGAGGAACGAATCCCCAGGATCCGGCGGCCTCGGTCGGGCGCCGAACCTCGTATGTGTTGACGCCCGTGATCACCGGGATCGGGTTCGGAATGCCGGGCGCCGAAACCGTGCCGATAGTCTCGCCCGCCCGCGCGATCAAAAATCGATCGTACGTGCGGTACGCCCACCGAAGCATCGACCCGTGTTCGGTTTGCCATGCCGGACTGTCCATCAGAACGGTGATCACCCGAAAACCTTCCCGGGTGGCGCTGCCCACGTAGCAATTGCCGGCGGGCCGGGTGTAACCCGTCTTGATCCCATCGGCGGAAGGATCCTTGGCCAGCCACTTGTTTCGGCTGACCATCCACTGATCCTTCTGGTTGATGCTGCGCCGAATCTTGTACTTTCGGGTGCGGGCGATCTGCCGAAACGTTGGGTCTTGCATCGCGATACGGCCCATGATGGCGAGATCGCGGGCGGTCGTCACATGCCGTACGTCGTTGAGGCCATTCGGATTGGTGAACTCGGTGCGAGTGCACCCCATCTCGGCGGCGCGCGCATTCATCACGTCCGCAAACGCCTCTACGGTGCCCGAGATATGCCGGGCGACCGCGACGCAGCCATCGTTCGCGCTGCGAAGCATCAGGGCGTACGCCATATCCTTCGCCGGCACTCGCTCACCGGGCTTCAGATGCATGCTGCTTTCGCCGACCTTCTCAATATCCTTCGGCGCCGTGATGATCGTCTCTGGCCGAACTCGCTCGAGCAGAATCAGCGTGGTCAGGATTTTGGTGGTGCTGGCCGGGTAACGCGGCGTGTCCGCATCCTGCTCCCAAAGCACCTTGCCCGAGGTCGCGTCGACCAGAATCGCGCTCTTGGCCAGCACCGGCGGACCGGCCGGATCGTAGGCGTTCGGATCAACTTTCGGTGCCGGGACCTTTGCCTGCGCGAACAGCGACGGCAACAAGAGCAGCGGCGACATCCATTCGAGACTCATCCATGATCCTCCCATTGGAACCGCCTCATCGTACTCAATGCTCGGCCGATTCTCGGACCGCCGCCGCCGCCACCGGAAGGGCGAACAGGGCCGGGGCCACCGCCGGAAGATCGGCGAGTGAGTCCATCTTGAACTGGTGCAAAAACTCGTCCGTCGTGCCGTACAGCATCGGCCGACCGGGGGTGGGCCGACGCCCTTTTTCTTCGATGAGGCGGCGTTCGGCCAGCGCCCGAATGCCGTAGTCGCAGCTGGCCCCCCGAATCTCCTCGATCTCGGCGGTGGTGATCGGTTGGCGGTACGCGATGATCGCCAGCACCTCCATCAGGCTACGACTGAGTTTCGAACGTTCGGGCTGGAGCAAAGCGGCGACGTCGTTCACGTATTCCGCCTTCGTGGACAGTTGGTAGCCGCCCGCCAGGCGAAGCAGCTGGAGCGGACCGCTCTCGGCCAGCTGCGTTTCCAAGAGTTCGAGGGCTTGCTCTACCTGGCCCTCCGTCAGTTGGAGAGCCCGGCTGATTTCAAGACTGGTGATCGGGCTGGTGCTGACGAAGAGGAGCGCCAGCGTGCGATCGATCGGGGATGGCAACTACGCGTGACCTCCCGCAAGTACGGCCGCGCGAGGGGCCAACACCGCGCTGACTGACACCGCGTCCTCGGCCACGTGGACGCGCGCCTGACCGAGCCGCACCAGTTCGAGCACGGCGAGGAACCCGTAAACGCAGTCCGACTTGGTTTCGGCGTAACCGAGCACCTGCCACAGGGGTGCGGGTTCGGGCGAGAGCCGGTCGGCCACGCGGCGCAGTTCATCCGCGATCGAGCGACGGGGACGAGAAAGGATTGGCGTCTCTTGCGGCTTCGCACGTTGCAGCACCCTCTGGAACTCGCGGGCGAGATCCGCCGCCGACACGTGCTCTAACCGGTACGGAAGCTCGTACGCCGTAACCGCCGCTTCGCCATCGCGAAAGAACCAGTCGGCGCGCTCGGCATGCCAAGTCTGTAATGCGTCGATAGCCAAGTGATAGTCCGAATCGAGCCCGGGATGCGGTAGGTCGGGCTCCTCGTAAGGTTCCGGCTCTGGCTCGGGTACCGGGATGAGCAACCACGCCTTCCGCTCGAGCAGGTAGGCGAGCGCGGCCAAGGCGGCCGCTGCCTCATCCAAATCCGTTTCCGGCAGTGAGACGAGGTATGCCAAGTACGCCTCGCACACCGGCGAAAGCGCGACTTCCATGAGGTCCACGCGGTGCTCGCGTACGCAGGCGAACAGCATCGCGAGCGACCCTTCGAACGCCGGGCACGAAATTTGAAGCGGTGGGGGAGCCACCACTCCGAGGGCCGTGACTCCGTGCGGAACGTCCGGCGAATCGCGCATTTCGAGGCGCGGAGGCATGAGTGGAAGAGAGACGGCCCGTTGGCCCGGAAGGATGCGCGAGCCATTGGAAGACTCGACCGCGTGAAAATCGTTGGAGGTGCCGGGCGGATTCGAACCGCCGAATAACGGTTTTGCAGACCGTCCCCTTGGGCCACTTGGGCACGGCACCCCGTGGACCCTCAGTATAGCAGGGCGAGTTCGCGGTAGGTCACCGACCGCCGGCCTTCCGCCGCAAGTGCCTCCGCGTAGCTTGGATTGCTCAGCATGTGCGCCTCTTGGTCCCGCTCGATCGCCACGGCCCCGGGCGTGAGGCCCTCGTGCCAAAACCGCTCGGTGGTCGGCGTTCGGTAACAGGGATGAAAGACGCGCAGCTGCTCACCCGTCAGGTTCGGAACATAGATCACCCGTTGCACCTCGGCAAACCGCGCCACGCGATCGCGCAGGCCGGGCAACCATGCAACGCCCATGTGCTCGTCGATGTAATCCGGCCGAATTCCCAGTTGCAGCAATCGTTGAAACTGCGCTTCGAGCTCGCGCTCGGCTTCGTCCAGGCTGAACCCACGCTGATGCAGTGTCATGGGGGTCGGCGTGAAGTGCCCGTCCGGCTCCACCAGCGTGGCGACCGTGTCGCGCGGGGACACGGGGCCCCATTTAATCTCCGACCACTCGCTATTGAGGCAGTAGTGCAATCCGATGCTGATGGCACCATCGCGCTTCTGGAACTCAATTAGTTCCTCCACCCGATCGGCGGTGGCCGGCGCGCACGCAAGGACCGACACGTTCTTCACTGCACTCCCCAGCCGGATGCAATCGAGAATGGCCGCGTTCGCCGCGATATCGCAACCGTAATCGTCGGCACGGATAATCACCGGACTAGCCATGGTGCCACCGTACCCGGATCGGGCGACCGGTATTCGGTACCGAAAGCCTTAGGGAACTTGATTCGTCTTCTTGATGGACCGTTGCCGGAGTCGGAGTGCCATCAATCTCCACCGCGTTCTGGGTGCCAAAGCTCGGGAGGTTGAGATCAAACTCGGTGCCCGAACCGGTGAGCAATAGCTCACTCACGGACCCACTTCGCGCGTATTGGTAGGCCACGTACCCTTGGCTTGCGGGGTAAACGATGCATGCGCTCGCGCGGTCGGCATCGGTGTATGCCCATTTCGGCGAAACACTGGCCGCTTCGAACGCCTTCGCCGTATCGATCACCCCGGCAAGGCCCTCCACTAACGCGTACATGACGGCTGCGGCGCCCCACGCGCTGGGGATTCCGAATGAGACAGGGTGCGGATCAAAGTAGCCCGGTTGGTCGGAGAACGTGGCCCCGCAGACAAACCAAAGACCGCCGTCGTATCCTGATTCGAGTGTAATCGAGTCGAGCTCGCGATCCGGATGGGGGTTGTTGACGTACCCCAGCGAGAGGGCCACGTTGAGACACTTCGGATTCGGGCCATTCCACGCGATGCGAACGTCAGGTTGCGAGTCCCCGGTTGGCTTTTCGGGTAGCCACCATGCGTGGACCTGATGATCACGTCGAACGTAAACGGTTTCCGACGAGCCATCTTGGTAGTTCCACCGGAGCGTACCGACGATTCCGGCGGGTCCGGCTTTCGAAACGCCGTGCAGGAGGTAGACCGACTTCGCAAAGCCCGACGCAGAAATTTCTGTACTGACCTCGTCAGGAGTCGACCGCGAAATCATCCGGACGCCTTCGGCAATGGGCTCAATCGGTATATCCTCGAACGAAAACGGCGCGGCCGGAAACGTCTGAAGATCATTATCGGCGTCATCGCTAAACGGCGGAAGATGGCAGGTAGATGGAGACCGGTAGCAACGATTCGCGATGAGCGTTCGCACGGGTGTAAAGGTGGTTTCCGGTCTGGGTAGCACCGCACCCGTGTAGCTACAGTGTAAGAAAGGATCGTTTGGATCGCCGAGTTGCCCGACCCGGCGGAGGATATCCGCCCCGTACGACTCGCGCCCATGTACAAAGGCCCCCCGCGCCAGTTCACCGGCGACGATCGGAGTCACGCTGGCATTCATGTACTGGTAGATGCCGTTATGCGCACCGAAGCCGCTTTGAAACGGTGGGTAAATCGTGTACCATTCGCCCGGCGATCCGGCGGGAAGTTGCGTACTCAGCTGTCGGTACCGATCAATGACCGCGCGAGCGTGGTCGGCTTTCATGCCCCGATTGAGACTGTACGCGTTGCTCAACGAGATTTGCGATCGCTCATCGACCCCCAAACGCGGCTCAAGCTGGCCGTCTTCGGGTAGCCAGTGGCGATAGCCGTTACCTTGCCAACAGTGGTCGTCGATTCGTTGCCAAACCTGTTCGGCAATGGAACTGCTTGCCGATTCGCCGCTCATCTTAGCGAGCTGATTGTAGCCGGCGGCCAGACCGGTACTATCGCCAAACATCACCCCGAACCGCGTTCGTTCCGGATCGATCCGCATCGCGTCTCCGTTGACCTTAATGTCGTACGAATTCTGAAAATCCCAGGTATCAATGGTGTAACCGCGCTTGACCAGTTGATACTTCTGACTCCATCGGACCGAGCTCTGCTGGCAGTACTCAAGGGCACGTACGGCGCGCGGAAGTTGCTGACGCATCCACTGCGAGTCACCCGTCGCTTGCCAGGTCGCATAGATGCCCTCGACAAACAGATACTCGACATCGGCTTCCACCGGAATACGTTTGAACTCGTGCGTTTGATCGCCCCAGACGGAGATGTAGTTCCCGTCCTTAAACCGCATCTCCCAGTAGTTCGCCCAGTCCGTCCGCGGATAGGCGTTATCCCAGATCATGCCGTCTGCGCGCTGGCTGAGACTGTAAAGGTCAATCCCGGGCTTTAGGGTTGGAGTGAAGTACTTCATCCCCTTGAGGACATGGACGTGATCGCGAAGCCACAACACGAGATACGGATAAACGCTGGGTTCGCCGAGTTCGCCATGCAAGTCCACCGCCGCCTTCGCCTCTCCTTCGCTGAGCATGGTGTAGAGCGCACGCAGGTAAGTTCGGCGATACTGGCCGGTACTCTCCTGAAGATCGGTTTCGGCAGCAACCCGAAATGGCCGGTACTCCTCCCGAATCTGCACGTACTGCGTGCCGATCGCACCGCCAATCCGCGCGGTTTCGCCAGGTTGGAGGGTCGCGTATGCCCGATGCTCACTATCGAGGAGAGTCACGGGTTCAGATGTGTCGAGGTCATGCATAACCTCTTCCAACGGTCTCGCAATGGATTGCTTGTTTGTGAGCGACTGGAGCATTACTTTCCACCGGTAAGGCTGATTCCCTGGACGAAGTAGCGTTGACAACTCAGGAAGACGATGACAATCGGCAACATGACCAGCATCGAGCCCGCCATCAAGAGATTCCACTCGGTATCTCGGGCCGTTTGCAACCCTCGTAATCCGACTTCGAGAGTCTGTTTGTAAGGATCGTTCAGGATCATCAGCGGTCCCATAAAGTCTCGGAACGAACCGACGAAGGTGAACACCGCCACCGTTGCCAGCACCGGGCCGGAGTTCGGCAGAATCATTCGCCAAAAGATCAGGCTCAGTGAGGCGCCATCAATCTTGGCGGCTTCGTCCATCTCGCGGGGAATGCTGAGGAAGAATTGCCGTAGCAGAAAGATGTTGAACGCGCCGCCGCCGAAGAACGCGGGCACTACAAATGGGTAGTAGGTATCGATCCACCCGAGCGCCGCGTTGATCATGTATCCGGGGATCATGGTGACCACCCCGGGCAGCATCATCGTACTGAGTAGAACCAGAAACAGACGATCCCGCCCCCGAAATTGCAATCGGGCAAATGGATAGGCGACCATCGCCGCGGTCAAGGTCACGCCAATCGTCGGCGCAACCGACAGGAATAGCGTATTGCCAAGCTTGCGCCAAAACGCGAAGTCGGTATCGGTTAGCAGAATGCGGTAGTTGTCGAGGGTCGGTGCGGATGGCCAAGCCCAGGGCGAAGTCACCGCGATTTCCGCCTTTGTCTTTAGCGACATCACCAACATAAGGTACATCGGCAACATGAAGAGAAAGGACCCGATAATGAGTAGGGCGCTTGCACCCGCCGAATGCCGATCAAACTTCATTTCAGATCTCCTTCGTAGTGCACCCAGCGCTTACTTGCCTGCAATTGAATGACCGTGATGATGAGGATAATCACGAACAAGATCCAGGCCAGCGCGGATGCGTATCCCATCTTGAGACTTTGGAACGCCTGCCGGTACAGGTTCACCATGTAGAAAAGTGTCGCCCGATCCGGTCCGCCATCCGTCATCACGACGGCCTGCGTAAACACTTGCAACGTGCCAATTACCCCGGTTACCAGCGAGAAGAAGATCGTCGGGGTAAGCAGCGGCAGTGTGATCCGCCAAAACTGCTTCTGGCGACTTGCACCGTCGATAATGGCGGCCTCGTAATACTGGGTTGCAATGCCCTGAAGCCCGGCCAAAAAGATGATGGTGCCGCCGCCGGCTCCCCAGAGCCCCATGATGACGAACGCCGGGATTACCGTCTTGGTATTCGCTAACCAGTTCAGCGGTTCGCCCGGTTTTCCGGCAAAGTCGCTCAGCCACTGACCGATGCCCAGCTGGCTGAACGGCCACGTGTGGTAGAGAATGTGATTGAGCAATCCGTTGTTCGGATTAAAGATGCGCATCCAAATGAGCGACATGGCGACGCCGCTGGCCAAACTCGGTAGGTAAAAGAACGCGCGATACAGCGGTATGCCCTTCACCTTCGTGTTCAGCAACAGTGCCAACAGCAGCGCACTGACCACTCCGAGCGGGATGCTAAACAGCGCGAAAATGAAGGTTTGCCGAATGCTGATCGGTACCGAATCGTCGATGAACAACGCATCCTGATAATTTCGTAAACCAACCCACTTCGGCGATTGGATCATGTCCGATTCAGCAAAGCTAAGGAAGAACGAGTAAATCATCGGGCCGAAGGTCAGCAGCAGGCCAAAGATCCAGGGCAGCAGAAACAGATAAGCGACCCGGTTTTCGCTACGCGCCGCCTGACTGAGCTTCTTCCCAAACTCCGGCCAGTAGATCCAAAGGAGGCCCATCGTCACGAGCACGGTACCGATCGCTATGGCGATGCCCGTTGGATATTCGGTCGTCTGCTGACGTCGAATCTGGTTCTGAAGGTCCCTCGTTCCGCGTGCCTGAAAATCGCGTAACGTCTCGACTGGGGGCCTTACCCCGCTGAGTACGTCGAACGCGATCCCCTGCGCACTATCGGCAATTGGCCGAAAGTATTCGGGTACCAAATCCATCGCCATGCTCTGGGCGGCCAAGTCCGTAATCTGGAGATTCGCCGGCAACCGGTCCACGCCCGTCGCGTCCTTTGCCGGTAACCAAACGCCGGGGGTCATCGCGAGCGCGCGAATCGCCGGTTGACCGAGTCCGGCTTTCGCGAATTCCGTCATGCCTTGCGGTCCCGACATCCAGCGGACAAAGCGATAAGACTGCTCCGGATACCGCGTCGCCGAAAAGATCGAAGTCCCCGAGCCTTCGCCCTTTGTGCGCGGACTCAACCCGGTATAGGCGGGAAACGGCAAAATGTCCCAGTCCACCCCGCGCAGTTCTTTCCGAAACTTTAGGATCTCCCACGGGCCACTTTGGTACATGGCCAACTTCCCTTGCAAAAAGAGATCGCGCTGACTCGTGTTAGCACCCGCCAAATCCACTTGACTCGGCGCCCACTGATGCTTGTTGACGAAGTCGCTGGCAAAGTTCAGTAGGCGAACTACCTCCGGGTCGGTCGCGTTCAGCCGCGTCGGACGTTCGTTCTGATCCCACATCTTGACTCCTCGCGAAATCATCAGTGTTTCGAACATGAGTTGCGGCCAAGCCGATGCGTAGCCGTACTGACTCACGCGCCCGCGATCATCCTTTCGCGTCAGCTCCCGCGCCAGCCAGGTGAACGATTCCTGCCTCAGTTGTTCGTCTGGTACGTAGCTCCACGTCCAGTTCGCGCTCGGTAGCGGAATTCCGGCTTTGCGAAACAGGTCCTTATTCAGATAAACGATACCGGTCGGAGCAACCTCGCGCGGCAATGCGTAAAGTTTGCCCTCGTACCGAAAGAACCCAACGATGTTGGGGTAGTAAGCATCAAGGCGGATTTCCTTGTCCTTCGCAATGAACTCATCCAGCGGCAGCAACGCGCCGCGGGCCGCCAATGGCTGATAGTCCTGTGGCGCCATCCGCGCAACATCTGGAGTGACCCGCGCAGCGACCATCGCCATCAACTTTTCCCGAAAGCTACCCACCACCGGCTCAATCTTGATTTTCACGTCCGGGTTCGCGGCTTCGAAGTCGGCAACGATTCGCTTCAGCACCGTCAGACTTTCGCCGGCGTCGCTCACCGCGTAACGCAGAGTCACCGGAGCGGCCTGCGCCAGACCAAAAAGTAGCCCGACGCACACCACCACCAAGGCGCGTCGCAAAATGACTGTCATCGTTCGCATCGTTGCTCGGCGGGCGTCCCTGCCCAACGTTTTCCATCCTACTGCAACAAGTGCGGTTGTTTCGCTAACATGCCAGATGATGACGGCACATGCAACGTGGCATCGAACGATTCGATCGCAAGACCCCTTTGGAATCCAGCCTGAGCGCGGCTATGCCAAGCAGGGCGAGTGGCCCGCCCGCTGGATCAGCCATCCGGAGGTCACCCACGGTCCGGCCGTCGTGGATTACCGCCTTCGGCTGAATCTTGCCGCTCCCGCGGAGTTCAACCTGCACGTCACTGCCGATGAACGGTACGAGCTGTATTTGGCCGACGAGCTGCTCGGTCGCGGTCCCGAACGCAGCGACGAAGATCACTGGCCCTTCGAGTCGTTCCAGATCCGCGCAGATGCCGGTGAGCACGAATTTCGCGTGCGGGTTTGGTCGGCGGGAGAGCTGCGCGCGTTCGCACAGTCGTCGCACCGGCACGGACTGTTAGTGGCGACCACCCACTCGGATCTTCAGCCGTTGATCAATACCGGAGAAGCATCGTGGAGTGCCCAGCAACTGCCCCAGTATGAGTTTATTCCGCCGGCCGATGCCTGGGGAACCGGTGGCAATATCCGTTACCACGCCGATCGAACTACGCCTCCGGCGAGAACGGACTTGACCACCCTCTACCCCGGAATCATCTGGGATACCGAGAGCGAGTACGCGCCGATCCCGCTACTCATCCCGGCCAAGCTACCGCCAATGCGTCTGGATGCAGTCGCACCGAAAAGCTGCCGCCATGTGCAGGTGGTCGACCAGCTTCCAACCAATCGAATTCCGTTTGAAGCGGAGCGGAACGATTCGAGTTGGCACCGCAAGGTCAGCGCATGGCTCCAACACGACCGATCGCTCACGATCCCGCCCGAGACGACGTTGCGTATCCTGCTGGACTTCGACGACTACGTGTGCGCTCGACAGTCCGTCGCGTGGACCGGGTCCGGACTCATTCGACTCCATTGGCAAGAGGCGCTGTTTCACGATGACGGCAAGCGGAACAAGGGGAATCGCGACGAAATTGAAGGGAAGTACTTCACCACCATTTGGAGTTGGGACGACGGCATCGGCGACATCATCCATGCCGTAAACGAAGGGGAGTACCAGAGTTTATGGTGGCATGCCGGACGCTACGTTGAGATGGTGATCAAAACCGAAAGTGAACCGATCGAGTTGCACCACCTCACGTTCGAATCGACCGGCTATCCGTATGTTCGCGATGCCGAGTTCCGCGCCGATCATCCAGATATCGAAGGAATCGACCGCATCGGCTTCCGCACGTTAGAAGTGTGCTCGCACGAAACCTACATGGACTGCCCGTACTACGAGCAGTTACAGTACGTAGGCGATACGCGGCTGCAAGCACTTGTCACCTACGTCACCACGTCCGATCGACGCCTGCCCGAACAAGCGATCCGGGCGTTTGACTACTCCCGCCGAAATCGCGGCATCACTTACTCGCGCTACCCCAGCCGCGTCCGCCAAATCATCCCCCCGTTTTCCCTTTGGTGGGTCTGCATGCTCGCCGATGCGCTCCTGTACGGGGCGGACGTCAAAGAGGTGAAAAACTGCCTGCCCGGCGCTCGCCAAACCATGGAGTACTTCGCGAGGCACATCACCGAATCCGGTCTCTTGGCCCCCGTCCCCGGCTGGAACTTCGTTGATTGGGTCCCGGGCTGGCGAGACGGCGTTCCCCCCACCGGAATGTCGGCTCCGTGCGCGCCGGTCAACCTCCAATATCTCCTCGCGTTGGAATCACTCGCATTTCTGGAAACGCATCTCGGCGACCCCCGACTCGCGGAAATCTCGGATGAAAGACGGCACGTCGCCCAGACCGCCATCCGTCAGGCGTTCTGGAATCCCGAACATCAGCGGCTGTCCGACGATCTCGGCCACGCCCACGCCAGCCAACATTCCCAGTCGCTCGGCCTCCTCAGCGGGGTGCTGTCGCCCGCGGAAGCAGCCCATGCGCTGGACCAATCCGGTCTGGCCGAAACCACGATCTACTTCACCCACTACCTGTTCGAGGCGTACTACCGGCTTGGCCGCGGAGACCAGATCGTAGGCGGCCTCCCGCCGTGGTCTTGGCACCTCACCCACGGCCTGCGCACCACGCTCGAGTCGCCGGAACCCACCCGCAGCGATTGCCACGCCTGGGGCGCGCACCCCATCTTCCATTTCTACAGTTCGCTTATGGGCATTCGGCCGGTCGCCCCCGGTTACCGCCAGATGCGCGTCGCGCCGTCGCCCGGCCCGCTGTCCGACCTCGAATGTCGGTACGTCACGCCCTTCGGCCACTTGTTTGCCTCGCTCCGAAACGATACGCTGTCGCTCACGGTGCCTACGGGCATCGAGGTGGAAGTCGACTGGCGCGGAAACCGTGCCATCGTAACTTCCGGCGTGCACACGTTCACCCCCGCTGCTTAACCGACCCGCTCACCGATCCCGAAAACTCCCCTCATGATCCAAGTCCGCCATCTCCGCGTCGAAGGCGCCGCGCAACCGCTCGGCCTGCATACCGCCCAACCTCGAATCACGTGGCAATACCTCGGCGAAGACGAGCTTCCGTCGGTCCAGGTCGACGTCATGCGCGACGGCCAGCCGGTCTGGAGCTCCGGTCCTCTGGAGCCCGGCACGGTCCGAGTGGCCGCCGCACTGACCCCCCGCTCGCGCGACCGATTCGTGGCCCGTGTCTCCACCGGCGGCACCATACTCGCCGAAACGACGTTCGAGTACGGCTTGCTCACGCCCGAAGATTGGCACGCGACTTGGATCGCAAGCGACCGCATCGGTGGTGCCCGCAGCGGCGCCCCTGCCCCGCGCCTCACGCGCACGTTCCGCGTCGATGGCGATCCGCAGCGCGCGCGGCTCTACGTCACCGCCGCCGGCCTGTTCGAGGTCACACTGAACGGCAAGCCCGTCTCCGGCGACGCCCTCATGCCGGGTTGGACCGACTACGCAACCCGCATCCGCTACGCCACCTACGACGTGACCGACCTGCTGAAATCGGGCGACAACGAGCTCGTCGCTCACCTGGGCGATGGATGGTTCGTCGGCCATATCGGTTGGCGACACCGGCAAAACTACGGCGACCGTCCCGCGCTACTGGCGCAGTTGGAATACGCCACGGATCGCGGAACCGACCGCGTGGTGACCGACGGCACGTGGGATGTCACCGACTCGCACATCGTGTTCAACGATCTGCTGATGGGCGAGCACCACGATTTGCGGCGTACCGCGGGCACGTCAAAGCCTCAGCCCGTGACGCTTGTCTCGCCGAACGTCGGCGAGGTCGTCCCGTTTGCCACCCCTCGCGTGCAAGTCACCGAAGTGCTGCGACCGACCGAGATTCGGCGGATCAACGCCTGGCCAAAGCCGCTCTACGTTCTCGATTTCGGCCAGAATCTCGTCGGTCGCATGACGGCCAAGCTTTCCGGTCGGGCGGGCGATGTCATTCGCTTCCGTTTCGCGGAAATTCTCGACGAGAAAAAGAACGTTTACACCGCCAACTTGCGATCCGCCCAGCAGACGGATTACGTCACGCTGTCGGGCGGAAGCGATATCTTCGCACCCAAGTTCACATTCCACGGCTTCCGGTACGTCGAGGTTCAGGGGCTCGACCACGAGCCGCAGCCCGAGGACTTTGCGGCGGAGGTCCTCCACAGCGCGTTCGATCGTGCGGGTGAGTTCGAGTGCAGTCATCCGCTGCTGACTCAGCTCTGGAAGAACATCAGCTGGGGCTGGCGCGGCAATGCGGTCGACGTCCCGACCGACTGTCCCCAGCGCGACGAGCGGCTGGGCTGGACCGGCGACGCCCAGGTGTTCATCCGCACCGCGCTCACCCTCAGCGATTCGGCCACCTTCTTCGAAAAGTACGTTCAAGATCTCGCCGACGCGCAGACCGTGCGTGGGTCCATCCCGCCCGTCGCCCCGGATGTCGAAGTGCTGGGCGATGCCGACGGCGGCCCGGCGTGGGCCGAGGCGTTCGTGATCTGTCCGTGGACCGTGTATCACACCACCGGCGACGACGCGCTGCTTCGACGCCACCGCGATGCTTACCACCGGTTCTATGACTACCTGGCCGAAACCGCGCACGACGACATTCGGATGGACGCGCGGCACCGGGGCTTCCGTGGCTTCGGCGACTGGCTTAGCATCAACGCTGATACGCCGCACGACGTCATCGGGACCGCGTTCTATGCCCGCACCGCGTGGCTGCTTGCCGAAATCGAGTCCATCTTGGGCGATGAGGCCCGGGCCCAGGCGTACCGGGATGCGTTCGTGCGCATCCGCAGCGCGTTCCAACGGCGGTTCGTGACGGCCGACGGTCTGGTCGCCTCCGGCACGCAAACTGCGTACGTACTGGCCCTGCATTTCGATCTGCTCGAAGATCGGCACCGGCCCGTCGCGGTGCAAGCACTCGTCGACGACATCGCGCGGCGCGGCTACAAGCTCAGTACCGGATTCGTCGGCTCGCCGTACCTCAACCATGTCCTCACCGAAGGCGGTCGGCTCGACATCGCCTACCGACTGCTCTTCCAGCGCGAATGGCCGAGCTGGTTGTACGCCGTCACGCAAGGTGCCACCACGATCTGGGAACGGTGGGACGGCTGGACTCACGACAAGGGGTTCCAGGACGTCGGGATGAACTCGTTCAACCACTACGCGTACGGTGCCATCGGCGATTGGATGATGCAGCGACTCGCCGGCATCGACCTTGCCGCTCCGGGTTTCCGCCGAGTGCGCCTCGCGCCGGTCTTGCCCACCCGCGCGGATGCTGAGGACCGGATCGAATGGGTCCGCGCGACGCAACCCACTCCGTTCGGCAATATCACCAGCGCGTGGCGACTTTCCCCCGCTTCCGGAGCGGACGGTTCCGCTGGCGAAACGTGGGAATGGAACGTCACGTTGCCGCCCGGCACCGAGGCCGTGGTCGACATCCCGTGGCTTCGGGGCGATGTCCCTACAACTCTCCCGGCGGGAAGCCACACCCTGCGCGGGCAGGTGGTTCGGCCGGACTAAGGGGCCGAGATGACTTCGCGGTAGAGGTCCTCAAAGCGATTGACCATCTCGCTGAGAGTGAACTTCTGCCGCACCACCGTGCGCCCCATTTCGCCCATCGCCTCCCGCTCGGCCTCGTTGCGAAGGAGATAATCGATCGCCTCGGCAATCTGCTCCGGACGCAGGTCCACTAACAACCCGGTTTGCTGGTGCCGCACGACTTCCGGAAGCGCTCCCACGCGGGTCGCCACCACCGCCTTCCGCCGGGCCATCGCCTCAATCGCCGCCACCCCGAACGTTTCGATCACGCTCGGCATGGTGGACAGCGTCATGGCGTCCAGCAGGCGCGGCACGTCGTGCCGAACGCCGGTCATCGTGACGTGATCGCGAATGCCCGACCGATCGAGGGCCTGATTCAGCTCCGGCTCAAACGTCTCCTCGACGCGACCGACGAACAATACGTGCACATCGGGGTGCGATTCACGCACGCTTTTCATCGCGTGGATCAGCTCCAGATGACCCTTGGAACGGTGGACTTTGGCCACCAAACCGACCACGCGCCGCTCTTCCGGAATGCCAAGTTCATGCAGTACCTCGCCGCGCTCGGCCACCGGCAAGTCGATGAAATCCGTCCCATTGTAAACGGTGCTGATGTAGCGCTTCGGAATGCCGTTCCCGTGCAGCATTCCCGCGACGTAATTCGAAACCGCCACCAGCCGATTCCGGCCCCGCGCCAATCGACGGTAGATCTGATCGTTATTCGCGATATGCACGCTCGTAATCACCGGAATTCGCGTGAGTCGTCCCAGCGCGTAGCCGATGTACGCCGCCCGCGTCAGGTGCGTGTGCACCGCCTGAACGCCGTTCCGCCGCACGTAACCGATCATGCTGCCCATGGTGCGGAGCCAGCCGTACCCCTTCATGTGCGATTCGATGACCGGAATCTGGGCCGAGCGCAAGCTCTCCGGCAACCAGCCACCAACCGGCGAAACCACCGTGACGGCATTGCCTCGTAAAATGAGCTGATTCGTAAGCGAGCTGACGTGACGCTCCGCCCCAGAAGTTGCACTGCTGGAGATCATCTGCAGCACTCGGAGTTGCCCGTCACGCCCCACGAATCATTGTTCCCCTTCCCGAATCCCACCCGCCGGGCCCGTCCGCGACGTAATGACGCGTCAGGATACCTGTAGGGTCCATACTTCTCAAATGGCCCACTCGTCGCGCCCGGAACCGATCCGGCCGCGATGGACGCACCGCCTCACCGAAAACCCACTGGTGCAGGTGCTCTCCATAAGGGACTTCCGACTGCTCTGGATCGGTGCATTTTTTAGCTTCACCGGCAGTTGGATTCAGAACGTCGCGCAGGGCTACCTGGTCTACCAACTCACCCGGGACGAATCGAAGCTCGCGCTCGTCTCGGCCGCCTCGTCCATCCAGGTGCTCATCCTGGGCCTGTTCGCGGGCAGCCTTGCCGACCGCTACGACATGCGCCGCGTGCTCATCCTTTGCCAACTGGCGTTCGGATTTGCGGCCCTGTACCTCGCCGCCGCCACTCACTTTGCGTTCGTGTCGTTTGAGCAGATCGTCGCCGTCGCCGCACTTTTGGGCTGCGTCGCCAGCGTGGAGATGCCGACCCGCCAGAGCATCGTGTCGCGTGTGGTGGACCCCGACAAGCTCGCCATCGCGGTCCCGGTCCAGGCGATGACGTTCAACAGTGCCCGCATCATTGGCCCCGCGATCGGCGGACTCCTTCTGGCCAGGGTCGGCCCGGCCCTGTGCTACTCCATCAACGCCTGCACCTATCTCGTGCTGATCTCCTGCGTGGTGGGCATCGGCAAGCCGCTCACCGCCACCGGCAACCGCGACCAAAACTGGCGCGATTCCCTCCTCGAAGGCACGCGCTATATCCGGCAGAGCCCACCGTTGCGCACCCTGCTCGTCATGGAGAGCCTGACCGCCGTGTTCGGCATCTTCCTCGTCCCGCTGATTCCCGCCTACGTCGATCAGGTGCTGCGCATCTCCACGTCCACCGATGCCGGCAAGATCGCGATCGGCAACTCCTTCACCGCGGTCGGAGTCGGCGCGCTTACCGCCTTGCTCACCCTGACCCAAACCTCCGACCACGCCCGCAAAACCCGCTGGATGCGGACCGGCATGGTCGCCATCGCGGTCGGACTCGTGATCCTCGCGACCGCCCCGCCCGTGCCCGTCGCGTACGCGGCCATGGCGGTCATGGGCGGTTGCACGATCATGCAGTTCAACTCCACCAACGCGATGTTCCAGATCCTCGCGCCCGACAAACTTCGCGCCCGCGTGCTCAGCGTGCACGTGTGGGCCCTCAACGGCTTCTCGCCGTTCGGCGTGATGATTCTCGGCAACGTAGCCCGCCAGTCGTCGAAAGGCGGGCCGATCATCCCGGGCATGTGGTCCGGAGTGCCGCTCGCGCTGTCGCTCGGGGCGGTCGGAATGCTCGGGGGTGCCCTCTGGGGGTACCGCAATCGCGATGCCTTCAAAGATTTGAACGCCCACGCCGCCGAAAAAATCGGACAATCCGCCGAGATGCGCCGGTAATCTAGCGCGCAGATGGGAAGCCGCGAAGTTGAGGAATGGCTCTGGATTCGCGCCCAGGGCGGGAGCTTCGCCGAAGACCTCGCCGGAGTACCGATCCAGAAGGTCGCCGGGAGCCGCTTTTGGGAGCCCCGCGCCGACGTCTGGGAAGAGGGACACCGCTTCCTACTGAAGTTTGAACTTCCCGGCGTTCGACCGGAAGACGTCACCCTGAGCTACTTGCCGGATCGCCACGCCATCGCCGTCAGTGGCATCCGTCTCGATGATTTCGAAGGCGTCGAATCCGTCGGGCTCCATCAACTCGAAGTCCCGTACGGCGAGTTCCGGCGCGAAGTCGCGCTTCCCGCCGTAACGATTGATAAGGCCGCGATCCGCGCGCAGTATCGTAACGGCTTTCTCGTCGTGATGGTGCCGAAACTCGAACGCGTCATCGTCACCCGTCACGTCCCGATCTCTCAGCCTTAATGTCCGACGTTATCCTCCCGATCGAAGAACCCGAAGCCCCGACCGAACCGTCCGAAGAGACCGAGGTTCAGGCTACCGATGTGGACGCGGAGTCCACAGAAGAGGGCCAGTCCGACGTTCCGTCGGTGCTCAACCTGTTGCCCCTGCGCGACAGCGTGATCTTTCCGATGCTGATCGCCCCGCTGAGCGTGAGCCGCGAGAACAGCATTCAGATGATCGACGAAAGCGTCGTGGGGAACAACCGCATCATCGGCGCGGTGGCTCAGCACGACGCCAGCGACGAAACCCCCGGATTCGAGGACATCTATCCGATCGGCTGCGCGGTCATCATCCGCACGCTGGTCAAAGTGCCCGACTCGGTGAAGCTGATCGTGCAAGGCGTCGTGCGATTTCGCATCGTTGAGCAACTGCAAGAACGACCGTACATGCAGGCGCGCATCGAGGTGCTGGCCGATGTGATGCCCGCTCCGGAGCGAGCGGAGGAGATCGAGGCGCTACGCCGCAGCATCGCGTCGCTCTTCGACCAAGCGATCCGGCTATCCCCGGTGTTGCCCGACGAGCTTCGGCACCTCGCGCAAACGGTCACCGAGCCGAACGTCATGGTGGACCTCGTCGCCGCGCACATGACGATCCCGATGCTGGCCAAACAACGGATTCTCGAAGAGAACGACGTTGAAGCGCGTATGCGGTCGATGCTTGAAATCCTCTCGCACGAGGTCCGCGTGATGGAACTCACCTCGAAGGTGCAGTCCGAGGTGAACCACGAGCTGAGCAAGAATCAGCGCGACTACTACCTGCGCGAGCAGTTGAAGGCGATTCAGCGCGAGCTCGGCGAAGACGACGGACGCGGGGAAGAGCTGGAGGAGCTCGGCAACCGGATCGCCGACGCCAACCTTCCGTCGGCGGTGCTGAAGGAGGTCCGGCGCGAATACGACCGATTGCAACGGATGAGCCCCGGGGCCCCCGAGTACACCGTCGCCCGTACGTACGTCGAGACGATGCTCGCGCTGCCGTGGAATCAAGTGACCGAGGATCGGCTGGAACTGGCCGACGTCTCGGCCGTGTTGGATGCAGACCATTACGGCCTCGGAAAGATCAAGGATCGCATCATCGAATTTCTCGCGGTACGTAAAGTAAAGCGCGACGGACGCATTCGTCAACCTATTCTTTGTTTTGCGGGACCTCCGGGCGTCGGAAAAACCTCGTTGGGCCGGTCAATCGCCAACGCGATGGGTCGAAAGTACGCCCGTGTCGCCCTCGGCGGCATGCGCGACGAGGCCGAAATCCGGGGCCACCGCCGGACGTACGTCGGAGCGATGCCGGGCCAGATCATGCAGGCCCTCCGCCGCGTAGAAAGCGGAAACCCGGTGCTGGTGCTGGACGAGGTCGACAAGCTCGGCAACGACTTCCGGGGCGATCCCTCCTCGGCGCTGTTGGAAGTGTTGGACCCGGAGCAGAACGCCTCCTTCCGCGACCACTACATCGACGTCCCGTTTGACCTGAGCCGGGTGTTTTTCATCGCGACGGCCAATCGGCTCGACACGATCCCGGCCCCGCTGCGTGACCGCATGGAGATCATTGAACTCGGCGGCTACACCGAGGAAGAAAAGATTGAGATCGCCACCCGCCATCTGGTGCCGAAGCAGGTCGAAGAGCATGGGCTCCGGATGAGTCAGATCGCCTTCCGTCGGGATGCAATCCAAAAAATCGTTCGCCACTACACACGCGAGGCCGGCGTCCGGAACCTCGAGCGGGAAGTGGGGAGCGTGGTCCGCAAGGTCACCCGCCGCGTCGCCGATGGCTTCAAGGGCAAGGTGACGGTGACGCCGAAGTACGTTGAAAGCGCGCTCGGCGCCCCGCGCTACCTCTTGGACGAGGTGATGGAGCGCGAAATGATTCCCGGCCTGGCGGTCGGCCTGGCGTGGACGGCGGTCGGCGGCGATGTCCTGTTCATCGAGTCGGCGAAGATGCCCGGGGCCCGCGCCTTGACCGTGACCGGGCAGCTCGGCGACGTGATGCGCGAGTCGGTGACGGCGGCGCTCAGCTACATCCGGAGTCACGCCGCCGAACTGCGCGTGGACCTGAGCGAGTTCGACAAAACGGAGATTCACGTCCACGTGCCCGCCGGCGCGGTGCCGAAGGATGGCCCGAGCGCCGGGGTCACGATGCTCACCGCGCTGACGAGCCTGTTTACCGGCGTGCCGGTCCGCAAGCGGCTCGCGATGACGGGCGAAATCACGCTCACCGGACAGGTGCTTCCGGTCGGCGGCATCAAAGAAAAGGTACTGGCCGCCCACCGCGCCGGCGTGACCACGGTGGTGTTGCCGCACGACAATCAGAAGGATTTTCGCGAAGAGATTCCGGAAGACATTCAGGCGCAGCTCAGCGCGCACTTTGTCCGGCATGCTTCCGAGGTGCTCCGACTCGCGCTGGAGAGCAGTCGGACCGGAAAGGACGCGGCGCGTCCGCGCAAGGCCAGCGTGGCTCCGCAGGCGGCGTCACCTCGCTGAGTCGTTACGCGCTCCGCTTGAAGAAACGTTTGTTGGCGACCACCGCGGGTTCGGCCTTACCGCGAATGTCGACGCAAACCTCGGTGCCGACCTTGAGGTCGGCGGTGAGGAACGCGAAACCGATACCGCACTCCAATAGCGGGCTGTAAACGCCGCTGCTGATGCGGCCGACGAGGTCGCCATCAAGCGTGTTGCCCCGGTGGACCGCCATCTCGGGCATCAGCAGTCGCTTCGATGCGAGCCGAATGCCCTGAAGCTTCGTCGGCGTACCCTGAGCGCGGTGCTCGGCGATGATCTCCGAGCCGAGAAACGACTTCGTTTTGCTGATGACCCAACCGAGGCCGGCCGCGATGGGGCTCAGTTCGTCCGAGAGTTCGTGCCCGTAGAGCGGAAGCCCGGCCTCAACCCGCAGCGTGTCGCGCGAGGCGAGCCCGCACGGGGCCACGCCAGCGGTCCGGAGCGCTTCCCACAGCCGATCTGCGTCGTCGGCGGACGGCACGAGTTCGAAGCCGTCTTCTCCGGTGTAGCCGCTGCGGGCCATCCAAACCGGAACGTCCGCGATGGAGGTGCGGACAATCCCGAACATCGGCGCGGTGCGAATCGCCTCGCCATCGGGACTCAGGCCGGCCAAGGTCTCGGTCGCGGTCGGTCCCTGAACAGCGATCATCGCGGTGGCATCGGTACGGTCCTCCAAGGTGACCGATTCGGGCAATTCGGCCCGGAGCCACGCCGCGTCCTTCGCGTGGTTTGCCGCGTTGACCACCATCATGAATTCGGTTTCCGACTCGCGGTACAGGATGATGTCGTCCACGACGCCGCCATTGCGATTGGTCAGCAGGCTGTAATGACCGCGGCCGTCGGCAAGGGCGGAGACCTCATTCACGGTAATCGCTTCGAGGGCGTCCACGATCTCCGGGCCGGTCAGCCGGAGCCGCGCCATGTGCGACACATCAAACATACCGACCCCGCCGCGCACGGCCTTCGCTTCCGCGATCACGCTGTCGTACTGCACCGGCATGTCGTATCCGGCGAAGGGAACGATCCGGGCCCCGGCGCGAAGATGAGCCTCGTACAACGGCGTGCGCAACATGCTTTCGAAACTACCCGCGTCTTGGGATCGCTCGTGCGTGCGTGCCTTCCGAGGGAAGAGTGCAGGCGGGGTCGGAGCGGCAAAGGCCTCGCGGTATGCTTCGCCCTAAGATGCAAGAGTCGTATCTCGGCATTCTCGTGATGGTCTCCGTAGCGGTCGTAGTCTGCGGCGCGATGGTGACCCTGAGCTGGCTCCTCGGTCCCAAGACCGTGACCGCGTACAAGTCCTCGCCGTACGAATGCGGCGTGGAACCGGTGGGCACGGCGCGAGAACGCTTTCCGATCAAGTTCTATCTGATCGCGATCCTCTTCATCCTCTTCGATATCGAAGCCGTTTTTCTGTGGGGCTGGTACACCGCGTTCAAGAACAGCGAGACCGACTTCATGGTCTTCAGCTTTATCGAGTTTCTCGTCTATATGGGCACCTGGATTCTGGGCTATGTGTACGCGATCCGAGTCGGGGCGATTGACTGGGACGAGACGACCTCGCTGGCGCCCGAGAAACTGCGCGAGCGCGAGGCGCTTGAGATTGCGAGCTTGACGCCGGCAACGGCTCCCGCGATGGCGACGGCTTCGGCGATGGCGACGTCGGGAGACGCGGCGTAATGGCCCTGGCGATGGTGGACGGGGTTCGGGCGGACGTCGCGGCGTTGCAGGCGCGCTTCGGCGATCAGGTGCGTTCGGTCAGCGAGAAGTTTGGTGAAACGTACGTCTGCGTCGAGCGGTCGGCGATCCGCGAGGTGATGGAGTTTCTGCGCGACGACGAGGCCTTGCAGTACGACTATTTCGTCGAGTGCCTGGGGGCGGACTACAGCGCGTGGGAGCACCCGCGGGACCTCACCGAACGGTTTGAGGTCATCTATAACCTCTATGCTACGCGTCATCTCGCAAGATTATTTCTGAAGGTCGGCGTCAACGACGGCGACACGGTCCCGAGTGTGAAGTCCGTTTTCTTGGGGGCCGAGTACCCGGAACGTGAGGTCAACGATCTCTTTGGCATCGTGTTCGCAGGTAACGAACAGGTTCAGCGCTTCCTGCTGCCCGACGATTGGAAAGGTTTTCCATTGAGGAAGGACTTTCCGCTCGGGGGCGAGGACGTGCTGTTCGACGGCGGCGACCGCGGACCGGCGGTGGAAGACCTGATGGTCCCCCACGCGGGCGAAAGCTTCGGCGGCAAGACGGGCAGTCAGGACGTCAGCGGCCGGTAGGTCTGGCACAAATTAGCCTCAAAAACGCGATCTTCGGAACCGCCATGGGTCCGAAGATCGTTTTGCATTTTGTTCCGATAAACGAAGAAGTTTTGGGGGAGTGGACAGAATTTCTAGTATTTTTACTAGTTCTGGGTCCATTGGGCCCATTTTTGGGATTTTTGTCCTACAATATGCGCATCGTCCGGGGGTGACCCAGGGCGGACTCATTCAAATCGAAGGATTTGGCCATACCATGCGCAAAGCATTCACGCTTATCGAACTTCTTGTCGTAATCGCGATCATCGCGATCCTTGCCGCTATCCTGTTCCCGGTCTTCGCCCAAGCAAAGGCCGCTGCGAAGAAGTCGACGTCGATTTCGAACAACAAGCAGATCACGCTCGCCGCCATCATGTACGGCGGAGACTTCGACGACATCACCCCGGTCTACATCAGCTGGTCGCAACAGGGCGCTCCGGCGTTCGTGGCGGGCCAAGGCATCCAGCCGTGGACGTGGAACGTTCAACCGTACATGAAGAACGTAGACATCTACGTCGACCAACAAGCGAGCCCGCCCCAACCGTGGCCGGCCGTCTGGGGTGCGACCATTCCGCGAGCTCTCTCGCCGGTGTACGGTCTCAACTACTCGTTCCTCAGCTACCCGACCGGCCTGCCGAACGACCCGACGTACAACCCGCGCAGCTTCACGGCTGTCGCGAACCCGGCCGAAACCGTGTTCATCGGTGCCAAGTGGTCGACCGCGGAATGGGCATTCGGTGCCACCAGCATCCTGTGGTACGGCACGCCGCGCGGCCTCGTCGTGAACTACGGCATTGACGCTCCGGACTGCTACACCGTTCCGCAATGGTGCTTCTCGAACTGGGGTTCGGGCGACGGCAACGCCGTGTTCATCCTCGGCAACAACAACAAGGAAGCCGCGGGCGTCCGCACCGGTTACAACTCGCTCCGCGCGGGTAACCAGTCGGTCACCAGCTTCCTCGACGGTCACGTTCAAGCGCTCGCGCCGGGACGTCTCGGTCAAGGCACCAACTGGAATCGAACCCTGCCGGCGGGCAGCCTGGTCGTCAACGACCTGACCCGCTACATGTGGGACATCGAATAAGATAGGAAGCATGCGAAAGCTTTCGATCTTTGCGATCCTGATTGCTCTCGTCGCTCTCGGTGGCTGTAACAGCACCGAGAACGGCGGAGAAGCCACCACTCCTCCGGCCACCGAAGGCGGCAAGGGGAAAGAGGGCGAAGCTGCCACCGGCGGCACGGCCCAGGGTGGAGGGCGCGGTGGAGCCGAACTCGGCACCGCCGAAATGACGCCCGGCATGTCAGCTTCCGAAGCGGATGCCCGCGTCGGCAGCGCCATGAAGAACAAGTAAGCGCAAGCGAGTGGGTCTTGCAAACGCCTTCTCCCGGAAACGGGAGGGGGCGTTTTTTGTTTGCGCGGCAACCCGGCTGCATCTCGTAGAATGAAAGCATGCGTGCGCCCAGCACCTTCATGCCGTCTACCGAAACGATCTTCGAACGCATTGGCGAAAACACGATGGTCGTCAACATGGGACCCCAGCACCCGTCGACCCACGGCGTGCTCCGCGTGATCGCAGAACTGGAAGGCGAGACCATCGTGCAGGCCAAATGCCAGATCGGCTACCTGCACACCGGCATGGAGAAAGAAGCCGAGTTTCAGCAGTACAGCAAGTGCGTCGTCATGACCGACCGCATGGACTATCTGAACGCGAACGGCAACAATCTTGCCCATGCCCTCGCGGTCGAAAAACTGCTGGGTTGCGATATTCCGAAGCGAGCTCAGTACCTCCGCGTGATCCTCGCCGAACTAAGCCGGATCGCCTCCCACCTCGTCTGGCTCGGCACGCACGCGCTGGACATGGGCGGCATGACGCCTTTCTTCTATTGCATGACCCTTCGCGAACAAATTCTCGATATGTTTGAGATGTTTGCGGGCGTGCGGATGATGCCATCGTGGATCGTGCCCGGCGGATTGCGCGGCGACATGCCGGAAGGATTCGCGGAGCGGCTCGGTAAGTTTCTGGACGTCTTCCACGGCGAGGTCGACCAGATCGAAGGCTTGTTGGCCGAGAACCCGATCTGGAAGGAGCGCACCTACGGCGTCGGCGTGCTGTCCGGCTCCGATGCGCTCGCCCTGGGTTGCAGCGGACCGATCGCCCGCGCGAGCGGCGTCGCGCTTGACCTCCGCAAGTCGAACCCGTACAGCAGCTACGAGGACTTTGAATTCGATATCCCGGTCGGTAGCCAGGGCGATGTGTACGACCGGTTCCTCGTGCGGGTTGCGGAACTTCGGGAAAGCCACCGGATCATTCGGCAAGCGCTGGATGGCCTGCCCGAGGGCCCGTTCCGTACGAGCGACCGAAAGATCGCGCCGCCCCCGCGCGAGGAGCTGGATAGCTCCATGGAGTCGCTGATCCACCACTTCAAGCTGTACACCGAAGGCTTCCGTCCGCCGGTAGGAGAGGCGTACGGCGCGGTGGAAGGGAGCAAGGGCGAACTCGGCTTCTACATCATCAGCGATGGATCGAACCGACCGTACCGCTGGCACGAGCGTCCGTCGTCGTTCATGAATCTGAAGTCGTTGGAAGTGCTAGCGAAGGGACGGCTGATCGCGGACCTCATCGCGATCATCGGGTCAATCGACATCGTGCTGGGCGAAATTGATCGCTGAAAGTCCTACCAACTTTTTGCATCGAGATTTCTGTCTCTAGAGTGTGGGGTGCTTTCGAGCACTCGAATGCTTGCAAATGCAAGCTAAAGGCATCATGAGACATCAATTCAGGCAGGGCTTCACGCTCATCGAACTCCTGGTCGTGATCGCAATCATCGCGATCTTGGCCGCTATCCTGTTCCCGGTTTTTGCGCAAGCCAAGGAAGCTGCAAAGAAGACCACCGGCGTCAGCAACACCAAGCAATTGGGCACCGCAAATGCGATCTACCTGTCGGATCATGACGACATGTTTCCCATGGCGTTCTCCCGGCGGGCAAACGGCACGTGGCGATACAACAATGCGCACCCGTGCCCCGAAAATGTCATCGTAGGCGGCGGCTGGGATGCGCCGGGCGTGGCCGAAACGGTTCGCAACCAGTGGGCGATCTCGCTGCAACCTTACGTCAAGAACAACGACTTGTACGTGCCCGGTGGCGCCCAAGACGCGACGCTGGCCGGCGAAGTGTTCACCGCCGGAGTGCTGCCGCGCAAGATCAACCTGCGCATGAACGGGTTTCTGCACACCTACTCGGGAACGGCCATCGACAATCCGTCGCTGGTGCCCGCATTCTGGACAGGCAGCGGCAACCTCGCGATCGTGGGTCGCTCGGCCGCCAACCCGTCGCTGCTCTGCACCACGAACGAGGAGTGCCGGTTCAATCCGGGCGCGGGACCGCAACCAAGCGTGACCGCCGCCAACGTCTCCCTGTTCTTCGGATACGGAAACTACAGCGCCGGATACCGCGTGTGGACCTACGGTGGCAACCAAGGGGGCGTGATCTTCTCGCGGGCAGATACCTCCGCACGGTACCAGCGCGTTGGCGTTGCGGCCGATCCGGCGCGTAACGTCAACAACTCGCAAGACCCGTACGCTGCCGTCACCAACAACGGGGCCGGGTTCTTCTACTACGCCACCAACGACGGGAACTGTGCGAACATCACCGCGGCGAACACCTCCGGAAACAACCGCTACGCGTGTTTCTTCCGACCGGACCGGCAAAACTGATGGTATCCGTTCGCAAGATCATCGCCATCTTGGCCGTTGCGGTCTGCGTCTTCGGCTGCGGCAGCAACGACCCGGAACCGAAGTCCAACATCGTGAAGCCCGGCGACCCGGGTTACCTCAAGGGTGATGGAGCAACCGACGCCGGGCCCGCCAAGGGTTCGGCCGAGGCAACCGGCGAATAGTCGTACACTCAACGCGGATGGACCTACGCGGGGCCTCGGAACGGATCGAATCTGCGATTGCAGAGGGCGTCTTTCCCGGGGCCGCGCTCGGGGTCGCGGTGGATGGCCGCACCCATACCCGCTACCACGGACGGCAAACGTACTGCCCCACGGCCGAACCGATTGACGCCTCGTCCATCTGGGACCTGGCCTCCGTGACGAAGGTCGTTGGGACCACGACCCTCGTCGCACAACTGATTCAGCGTCGCGAGTTGCGGCTCGACGACCCGGTCACGCGGCATGTCCCAACCTTTCGGGATCACGGGAAAGAGGCGATCACCGTGCGTAACCTGATGGTGCACGACTCCGGGCTGATCGCCTTCCGCCCGTTCCACCGATCCTGCACGACGCGCGACGAGGTGTACCGCCTTATCGACACGGAGCGGCTCCAGCAACCGATCGGCGCCAAGATGGTCTACAGCGACCTCAACCTCATCTTGATCCAGCGAGTTTTGGAATCAATCAACGGTTCCGCCCTCCACCGGCTCGCGAAGGAGCAAGTTTTTTGCCCGCACGGACTGGCCGATACGGGCTGGATTCATCGGCCCGAGGGCATGGACCCGTTGCCAGATGTCCGCCGCTACGTGCCCACCGAAGTGATGGAGCCGTGGCGGGTGAACCTGCGCGCGCTGCGACGAACCTTTCAGTCGACCACGCGCTCTGCGGCCAATGCCGACCACGCGTACCTCCAGGGCGAAGTCCACGATCCGACCGCGACGGTGCTGGAGGGCGTCGCCGGGCACGCGGGGCTCTTCAGCACGCTGCCCGACATGCTGCAGTTCATGGATCGGTGGACGCAGGGTCGCGTCGTGCCGACGGAACTTGTCCGCGAGTTCACGCGCCGCCAATCGGAAGGGTCAAGCCGCGCGATCGGCTGGGATACCAAGTCGCCGCAGGGCAGCAGTGCCGGGCGGGAGTTCGGCCCGCGCTCGTTTGGGCACACGGGTTACACCGGAACGTCGGTCTGGCACGATCCGGACCGGGAGTTGACCGTCGTCCTGCTTACCAATCGCGTGCACCCGACCTCGACCAATACCAAAATCATCGCTTTCCGGCCGGAACTGCACGATGCGATCGTACAGGCACTACCCGCGCGCGGCTGAATCGGGCACGATGACCGCTGCCACGAGGCAAATGGCGCCGGCCAAAACGTACGGCGCGGCAGGGTGAGCGTCGAAGAGCGCGCCGCCGAGGATCGGGCCGAGAATGAATCCGAGCGATCGGGTGCCTTGCAAGAGACCAAAAAGCTCCCCCTGCCGATTGTCGGGGGTGGCCTCCGAAACGATGCCGTTCAGGATGGGGTTCGCCAGGCTCGACCCGAGTCCGTAGAGGGCACTCGCGATGGCGAGCGGAACCATCGCCGGCACGGCGAGCAGCGCCCCGAACGGGTTCAGCGCCAAGCCAACTCCCATCATCGCGTAAGACGTCTTGAGCACGCGGACTTTCGCGAATCGCGCGGTGATGGGGAGCAAGAGGAACGCCGGAACCAGCACGCCCAGCAACGATTCGAATCCGAAGAGCACTCCGAACTGGCCATCGCAGTACTGGTAAAGCCGGCAGATGAGCCGGGCAAACGTCCCTTCGAGCGTGGCGAGGGCCATCCAGGCGACCGTCGCGACGAGGGCGTACACGCGCACGCCGGGGGTATCGCGGAGTAGGCCAAAGTCGAGCAACATCCGCTTCGATCCGGGCTCGCGCGCTTCGGTCGGGCGCGCGGAAGGCAGAAACGCCGCGATGACGACGGCCCCCAAGAGCGACGCGCCGCCCGCCACCATGCCGACCGCGAAATGCTGAGCGTTTTTCGGCACTACGCTCGGAGTCAGCAGCAATCCCCCCAGCAGCGGCCCGGCGACGAGGCCGGTGGAGACGGCGGCCGAAAGTCGCCCGATCGGACCCTCGCGCGATTCGGCCGGGTACGCGTCAGCGACAGCGGCAAAGCTCACCGCGACATTGGCCGCCCCAAGCCCGCTGAGAATGCGACTGACGACCAGCCAGCCGAGCGAGTCGGCGAGTCCGTACACCATCATCGCGGCGGCGCTCAGCAGTTGGCAGGCCAGGATGATCGGCTTGCGTCCGATGGCATCGCTCCAGCGTCCCCATCGCGGCGAAAGCAAGATTTGGAGGATGAACGTGCTGGCCAATAACGCCCCGATGATCGGTCCCGACGGCCACCCGGCCGGCATCAGCGACTCGGCCCGCAACTGAAACACGGCGATCAGCATTCCGAATCCGAGGAGGTCTGCCGTCATGGCCACCAACAGCGGCCATTCAACCCGGGGATGCTGCATAGAGTTGCGTGTACCTTACTCGCGAAAAATGATGACCGCACTCAGCGCCGCGAGCAGACTCCAGGCAATCAGGCGTGGCCAGTTGGAAGCCATCAGCCGGTTCATCGTTTCCGCATCGAAGCCGGTCGCCAATCGGGCGTGACACGGGGCACTCACGGCGAGCGTGATGCCGTGCGCGATCGCCAGCAGCGCCAACCCCGTGAAGGACTCTCGCGCGGGCCGCGCGATCGCCGTCGCCAAAACCAAGACCGGAAGCAGCACGAACGGCAAGCCGATCAGCAACCCGTACTGAGCCGTGTGCGACTCGTGCGCACGCACGAACGCATCCGGCGGCGTGTCGCGGAGCTCCGGATAGCGAACCCAGTGGGCGTACACCGTCGCGATCACCAGCAGAGTCGAGCACACGAGGATCGCAATCCACGATTCGCGCTGCATCCCTTCATCTAGGGGTTTTGTGGTCCCAAAGTTCGCGCGATCGGAACCGGCCAGATGCCTATCGGCGTAATTCGTGCCACGTGGAGCGCAGGAACCGAACTTTTCCTAAGGTTCAACCCCTCTCACCTACGTAATCCAACCATCAAGGCGCACAGGCATCCCGTCACCGGGCCGACCTTTGGCCGACAAAGCCTATCGCAAGGTAGGGAAGTGGCATGGCTGTCGGGCTTTAGCAACCTGACAGCCAGTTTTTTTGTGCCCGATGCGGAGCGGTACCCTATCGGCATGGCTTGGCTGAACGGCGTTCTCGGTCTTTACGCGCTCTTTACTGCCGCGCTCGGGATTCAGGCGTACGTCGCGCCGTCGGCGGGTAAGTCGCCCAGCGTCATGTCCATCGTGGGAGGCGTCGGCATCGCGCTCGTCGTGGTCGTTGGGATCGTTGTCGCCGCGAACCGTAATCGGTCGGCGGGATACGCCACGTGCGGAGTGGCGACGGTGCTGGCCCTCGGTCAGTTCGCGCCAAAGTTCTTCCGCGAAGGCGTCTTCTATCCCGCGGGAGTGATGACCATCGCGTCGGTCGGTGCCCTCGTCGCGTTGGCGGCCGGACATTTTCTCGGCCAGAAATCGTCCTGACGCGGAACTTTCTCGCCCCCATTCTCGTGGCATAATGCCAGTGGCGGAACCGCCAAGCGCCGAGTCTCGGAAGACTAACGTCCGATGAGAGCGGGGGACCCGTACTTTTGGGGTGAAGGAAGTCGAGATTTCGACAACCCGGGGCACTCTTGACCCGAACCCGACAGCTAACCCCGTAGGCAGCGAGAGCAGAGGAGAAGCGTCTGCGGCATCCTGAGAGGGAAGTCAACGAGCCGGACAGAGTCGTCAGGTCAGCCCATCCAACCCCCTTGCCGGGCCGTCGCAAGTCCGGGGCGCGTCTTTCCGTGGCCGATGCAACTCAGGTCTCAATGTTGAGTACCTGGCAGAGCTACGCTGAAAGATCGTCCCGTTTGCCCTTTTTTCGCCCCGGCCCTCACGGGTACCCTGCCATGGCATGAGCAAGGCCGCCCCCGGTGTTCGGTTTGCCGAAGTGTTCCGCGAAACGCGTGAAACCCGCGTCGAAGTCGTGCTCGACCTCGACGGTGGGACGCGGCAAGACATCTCCACCGGCGTTGGCTTCTTCGATCACATGCTCCAGCTGATGGCCTTTCACGGTCACTTTGACCTCGGACTGAAGTGCGAAGGCGACCTCGTGATTGACGATCACCACAGCGTCGAAGATTGCGGCATCGTGCTCGGTCAGGCCTTTGCGCAGGCCATCGCGGAGGAGAAGAATTTGGCTCGCTACGCCGACAACGTCACCCCGATGGACGAGGCCCTGGTACAGGTCGCCATCGACGTGAGCGGGCGAGGCATCTTGGCGTACGACGTCGCGTTTCAGCGTGAAATGTTGGGCACGCTGGCGACCGAAAACATCCGCGAATTCTTCCGGGCCTTCACTACCCACAGCCGCACGACGTTGCACCTCCGAAAATTGGCGGGCGACAACGATCACCACGTCGCCGAGGCAATCTTCAAAGGGGTCGGTCGGGCCATCCGCGGGGCCACCGCCCGAACGGAACGCGCCAGCATGTCTTCGAAAGGGCAGCGCGATTGACGACCGTTCTGGACTACGGCCTTAATAACCTGAGCAGCGTGATCAAGGCGATCCGGTTCCTCGGATTCGAGGCGCGGACCGCCACGACGATCGCAGACGACACGAGCCGGCTCATCATTCCGGGCGTCGGCGCATTTGGGGCCGCGATGGCGCAGCTTCGGGAGCTCCGCGAGCCGATCCGCGAGTTCGCGGCATCGGGCCGACCGGTGTTCGGCATTTGCCTCGGCATGCAACTGCTGGCCGATGCGAGCGACGAGTTTGGCACGCACGCCGGACTCGGTCTTATCCCGGGGATGGTGCGGTATCTCCCCCGCGAGGCCGGGCTCAAGGTGCCGCATATCGGGTGGTCGGCGATCGCCCCGCGCCCGGATCGCGAGATCGTGACCGGCGTTCGGACCGGCGATTTCGCGTACTTCGTACACAGCTTGCACCTCGTGTGTGACGAGCCCGCCGACGTCGCGGCGACGTGCGAATACGGCGTGACGTTTACGGCGGCGGTTCAGCGCGGCAACGTATGGGGCACCCAATTCCACCCGGAAAAGAGCAGTCAGACGGGCATGACCATTCTGCGGAGTTTCCTCACGTGTTCGTAATTCCGGCGATTGATCTGCTGGGCGGCAAGGTGGTCCGACTGCATCAGGGCGACTACGGGCAGTCCACTGAGTACGGACTGGACCCGGTCGCGGTGGCGACGCAGTTCGTGCAAGAAGGGGCGACGTGGGTGCACGTCGTCGACTTGGACGGCGCCCGCGGCGGAGAGATGGTGCACGCCGAGGTGGTACGAGACCTTTGCGCGGTGCCCGGAATTCAGCTCGAGTTCGGCGGCGGAGTCCGGAATCTCGCCGTCGCGGAGAAGTTGCTTGGGCTCGGCGTGGGCCGCGTCGTGTTCGGCACGGCGTTGGCGCGCGATCCGGAACTGGCGGCCACCGCGTTCCGGGCGCTCGGCGATCGGGCGGTGGCGGGCATTGATGCGCGCGATGGGGAAGTGGCGACGGCCGGCTGGCGCGAAGGAAGCGGGCGACGAGCAACCGAATTCTGGGCCGAACTCGTGGGGTACGGCGCGACGCGCGCGATCGTGACGGATATCGCGCGCGACGGCGCGCTCGTTGGCCCGAACCTTGAGTTTTTGGCCGACATGATGGCCGTTTCCGGCGGGAAGGTCATCGCGAGCGGCGGGGTGGCCGAAGTCTCGGACCTGGGTCTACTTGCGGGCATGAAGCCGACCGCTCCGGAAGCGGTGATCGTGGGGAAAGCGATCTACGAAGGCCGGTTTTCGGTGGCCGATGCGGTTCGGGCTTTGGCCGGGCCAGTCAATGCTCGTTAGATGAGCGCGAG
>JANRKI010000030.1:0-19297 GCA_033763535.1 Fimbriimonadaceae bacterium
AACGGCGACCACCGCCGCCACAAGTCCCAACATCCCCGCAGTCTAACCGTCGCCGCGCAGAAAACTCACCGGACGGCGAAGCGGACACGCAAAAAATGGAGCCGGCGACAGGATTCGAACCCGCGACCCGCTGTTTACAAAACAGCTGCTCTACCCCTGAGCTACGCCGGCATGCGTACCGAAATTATAGCGGTTCGAACGGCTTCACCAGCCGAATGCTGCTCGTGCTGTAGAACATGAGGTCCTCGCCCTTCCGAATCTGGAGCCAGCCGTCCTGAGCCGCCTCCAGCACGCCGACCTCCTGACGCTCCGTACCGCCACCCAGCACCGTGTAAACCGTCACCTTCCGCCCGATCAGCGGCTTCAGCAGATCCATAGTTCCGAGTGTATTCCTTCTGCCCGAGTTCGTACAGGGGCCTTAGATCGTTCCGTGCAGCGACTTGCCGACGCCCCGCAGGTCCGACGCCGCCCGAATGACGCGCGCCTTCATCGACTGCTCCGCCTTCTTCAGATAGCTCCGCGGATCGTACGTCTTCTTGTCGCCCATCTCCCCGTCAATCCGCAGCACGCCGTCGTAATGCTTCATCATGTGGTCCGCAATCGGCCGCGTAAACGTGTACTGACAGTCCGTATCCACGTTCATCTTCACCACGCCGTAGTGCAACGTCTCGTGAATCTCCTCCAGCAACGAGCCGCTGCCGCCGTGGAACACCAGCTCTTGCCGCGCCGACGCCCCGTACTTCGCCATCACCGCCGCCTGACCATCGCGCAAAATGCCCGGCTCCAGCTTCACGTTCCCCGGCTTGTACACGCCGTGAACGTTGCCGAACGTCGCCGCCAGCGTATACCGCCCGATCTCATGCAACGATTCGTAAACCAACACCATGTCTTCCGGAGTCGTGAACAGCTTCTCGTGCGCCGCCCCCGTGTTGTCGATTCCGTCCTCTTCGCCGCCCACGACGCCCGCCTCGACCTCCAACACCAGCCCGAGCGGCGCCATCTCGGCCAGTAGCCCGCGCGAAACTTCCATGTTCTTGGTCATGCTCAGCTCGCTGCCGTCAAACATGTGCCCGTTAAACAGGTTGCGCTCGCCCCGCGCCGCCCGCGCCTTCGCCTCGTCAATCAACGGTCGCAAAAACGAATCCACCTTGCCCGGAACGCAGTGATCCGTCGTAATCGCGACAAACACGTCCAGCTTCTCCGCGATCCGGTGGACGTACTCGGCCATCGCGATCGCCCCGAGCGCCGCATTCTTCGCCGGACCGCTCGCGTGCTCACCCCCGCCCGTGCTGAATTGGATAATGCCGTCCGACTTCGTTTCCGCAAAGGCGTACAAGGCCGCGTTGATCGTGTTCGAAGACGTGACGTTGATCGAAGCGAGCGCGTAATCGCCGTCGTTCGCGGCGGTCAACATCGCGGCGAACTGCTCGGGCGTCGGTACCGGCATGGCCAGCATTCTACCGCCGCCGCACCCAAAACTCCCCCGTTCCCGCCTGACACCAAAGGACTCCGGCCAGGGTCAGTCGTCAAGTGACAACAGATGCTTGACGGCTCTGACAACACATCCTTGACGGCTGTGACAACCCATCCTTGGCGGCGATGACAACAGATCCTTGACGGATGTGACAACAGATCCTTGACGGCGATGACATCAGATCCCTGACGGATCTGACAACAGATCCCTGACGGTTTCGATGAGTGTTCGAGGTCTTGGAGTGGGGTCACAGGGATGACAAAATCCGCCGAACCAACCGGAACAAATCTGACTCACCCCTAAACCACCCAAACCACCCCGAACGAAACCCCAACGAATCCGAGCGAGCCCGAACGAAATCCTAACCAATCCGAACCACCCCGAACTAGTCCGAACTAATCCGAACCAACCCGAACCACCCGAACGAAACCCCAACCACCCCGAACAACCCCGAACGAAAAAACAAACCCGAACAAACAAAACCCCTAATCGTCGTCCCGCTCTCGCGAAACCTCCGGCTTGTCGTCGTCATCGTCCCCTTCGCCGCCGTCGCCGCATCCGGCCACCACGCCCATCCCGATCACCACCGCCACGCCGATCAGCCACCAATTGACTCTCACCCGAACATTATGTCGCATGTCCCGAAAGGTCCTACCGAATCCGCCCAAACCGCGCCATAATCTATCCGTTCGCTGACGAACCTCGTCGCGGGACCAAGACGACGGTCCCGATGCACTAAGCTGGTGCACTCCCCGACCCAATTCAGGAGGTCATCCATGATCGTAGCGATCAAGCGATGGACGCCGATCCGGCTCCCGCACCTTGCCGTGCGACGCGCCGTCCGCGCCCTCAAAACCACCCCGGCCCCCAAACCGGGACTCTTCGCCGCATGGCAATCCATGCTCGAAGCGCAGGCAAATCTGGCCATCAAAAGCCTCGACTAAGCCCGCACCGGCCCCGCGTCAACCAACCGTCGGCGGGGCCCAAAAACTTTCCCGTAACGCGATTCGCCCGAATCCGTTATAGTGCTGATATGTCCGGGGCAAACCCCTATAACGTCGGCGCCGCCGCGGTCATCGCCATTGGCGTCTTCTTTGCATGCCACACCCTCGGCGGTGCCATTGTCCGGTCCCGCGGTGCGGACGAGATGGTCCGCGTCACCGGCAGCGCCCGAAAAGAGATCGAAAGCGACTTCATCATCTGGAACGGCAACGTCAGCTACCGCGCCAAAACCGTCGCCCAGGCCTACGCCTCTGTCAAGACCGGCATCGGCCAAGTGCGCGAATTCCTCACCAAGCAAGGCGTGAAGGACAGCGAAATCGCCACCTACGCCATCACCACCTCGCCGGTCTACGTGACCGATAAGGTCAACGCCAACGGCACCGAAACCACCCTCCAGCGCATCGACGGGTACGAGCTGACCCAGGTCATCGAAGTCCGCTCCACCGACGTCGATCGCGTCGAAAAAGTCTCCCGCCAAGTCACCGACCTGATCTCCAGCGGCGTCTCGTTTAACCCGAACGAAACCCAGTACCTCTACACAAAAATCAGCGAAGAAAAAGTCGCCATCCTCGCCGAAGCCGCGAAGGACGCCCGGCGCCGCGCCGAAGAAATCGCCAAGAGTGCCGGCGGCAGCCTCGGCGAAGTCCGCTTTGCCCGCATGAGCCCGCTCCAGATCACCCCCCGATTCAGTACGACCGTCAGCTACGACGGCCAAAACGACACGACGAGTAAAGAGAAGGCGATCACCGCCATCGTCAGCGTCGGATTCGGGGTCAAGTAATGGCCCTACCGCCCCGTCCCAATTCGTCGTAGACTACACCTGCCATGTTGCATCCCGGCCTCGTTTTGCTGACGGTCCTCTCCGCGCGCCAAGCCGCGCCGGTCAACCTGGACCTCCCCGCCAGCCGAATCCCGGTCGTGCTCGACTCCCTCGGCCAAGTCACCGGCGAAACCTACGAGGTCGCCCCGGAGATGCAGTCTGAGATCGTCCTCGTCCGCAGCAAAACGCTGACCGCCGAACAACTGCGCACCCACCTCGCCAAGGCCACCGCCGGCCGGTGGGACCGCACCGCCAACGGCTACCGATTGGTGCCGGATGTCGCGACCCGCAACGCCCAGCGCCTCGCGGAAGTCCAGGCCGCCGCCCAAGGCATCCGCAAGGCCCTCATCAGCCGCGTCAATCCCCCCCGCCGCAACACGGATCAGGGCGAAATGGACTCCGAAATGTCCGCCGTCTTCGGAGGCATGGGCGGCTCCGACCGCGCGATCGCCCAACTCCTCCTCGGCGTCGATCTCACCCGGATCGCCCGCCTCGGCCCCAGCGAACGCGTGTCCTACAGCACGCGCCCCACGTCGCTCCAGCTCCCGCTTCCGTCCGACGCCACCGCCGTCATCAACCAGTACGTGCTGGCCCACAACACGCGCGTCCAGTCCGCCCCCAACGTCGATTCCGACGACATGTTCGGTGCCGTGGCCAATATGGTCCCGGCCGTCATGCGCGAAGCCCTGAAAAATCGCAACCGGCCGATTGGCGCCGTCACGCGTGCCACCATCTCCATCTCCCCGCAAAGCATCCTCGATGGCTACCAGGCCACACTCCGCCTCTTCGATGCGCAGGGCAAAACCGTCCACTCGAACACCACGATGTTCGTTACCGACCCGATCGTCGTAACCGACCGGAGCGGCGCCGCCCCGTCCGATACCCCCGCCCCGTCCGTCGAAGTCGCCGCAACCACGACCATCGCGTACTCCGAACTCTCAAAAAAGCTGCGGGACGCCCCCGGCAGCATGATGGACGGGCCCTCCGCCATCACCGGAATCAAGCTGGAACCGGCCGTCCGTAACGCCCTGCGCAATCCGGACCAGTTCGACCCGCTCTCTTTCGAGGCCACCGATATCTTCCGCGCCGTCGCCACCCGGGACAAGGCCACCGATTTCGTGATCGTCCCCGCCGACGACTCCGACCTCACGGAAGCTAAACCCGAGACGGTGGAAGCCGTCCTGGCTCAGATCAAGCAGAGCTACCTCGTCAGCCAGTCCGAAGGCACGCTCATCATCACGCCGCTCCAGCCCGACCGCGTCCGACGCACCCGTACCAACCGCATCGCCCTCGCCCAGCTCATCGCGGCCAGCGAGAGCAAAGGCATGGCTGGCCTCGGCGACTTCGCCAACTTCGCCGCCCAATCCGCACCGCTCCAGCCCGACCAGATCTGCTTCCGCAACTACGCCATCGCCGTCACCGGAACAAGCGGATTCAGCATGTTCGATACCGATCTGCAACCCGGACTTCGGTTCCTCGGACAGCTCGACGCCACCGTGCGCGGAAAGATCGCCCGCGGCGAATCCATTCCGTTTTCGATCCTCCCTCCCGCCGCCCTCGCTGAATTCCTCCTCTCCACCGCCAGCAAACCCAGCGGTGCCGGCAAACCGAGCGGCCTCTTCGGCGGACGCTTCGAAATGATCTCCAGCATGTTCGGCGGAGACGGCTCCGAGGACCCCACCGAAGCCATGCCCTTCGGCATCCCGCGCGACGGCGTGCTCACCAGCGAGGTCACGTCCGAACCTGCCTTCGCCCCCGTCGCCGACGAGGGCAAGGTCATGCCGATGATCTCCTGCCTCGGCCTCGACGAAATGGCGTTGCTCAGCACCGCCCAAAACGCGTCCAGCACCGATGTCCGCAACCAGGTACCCCAGTTCGATAAGGTCCGCATCGGATCCCGCACCATCTACAGCCTCAAGTTCCAGATCTCGCCGAGCCGCGCGGTCTACGCCAGCTTCGACGACAACCGCTTCCCCGCCAACGCGCCCATTGCGAGCATGAAGAAGCTCCCGGCGGATGTCGAGCGACAACTCAAGGCCCGTTCCGAGGCCGTCCAAAAGTCGTTCATCGGCCAAATGATGAACATGGCCGGCTCCATGTTTGGCGGCGGCGGCGGAATTCCGCCCCAATAATGCAAATCGCCGGTTGACAAACGCCGCTCCCGAAGCGGTCTCAGTATGAGATCGTTTTTGGAGCGAATCCAGTCCGTGTGGAGCCCCCACGCCGGACAACTCGACTTTCTCCTCAGCGCCGCAAAAACCCGCATCCTCGCGTGCGGCCGACGCTGGGGCAAAACGGAGGCCTGCGCCGCCAAAATCGTCGCCGCCCTCCACCGCGAACCCGCCGGTCGCCATCTCCTCGTGGCCCCGACCCTCGAGCAGGCAAAGATCCTGTTCCGCCGGGTCACGCAGATGCTCGACCGGTTCCAAGGCATCCTCGGCAGCCCGTCGCGGCGCAGCCGCCAAACGCCGTTTCCCCAGTTAGAGTTCGCCGACCACATCGTGACCGCCCGCAGCGGCCACACCCCCGACGCCCTGCGCGGCGACGAGGCCACCCACATCATCGTCGATGAAGCCGCCTTCGTGCCCGAATCGCTCGTTACCGAAGTGCTCTGGCCGATGCTCGCCACCAACGGCGGCGAGATGACCCTCATCAGCTCGCCGAACGGATTCAACTGGTTCTGGCGACTCTTCCAGGCCGCCCGCCTTGGCGATCCCAACCTGTGGTCCCGCGCCGCGCCCTCCACCGAAAATCCGCGGGTCAGCCCCAGCTTCCTCGCCATGCAGCGCGGACTCCTCTCCGAACGGGCCTACGCCGTGGAGTACGAAGCCGAATTCCGCGAGGAGACCGGCGCCCTCATCGCCGTCAATCTGCTGGAATCGGCCCGCACGGAGGACCTTTCCGCCGCCCACGGCGAAGTCGTCATCGGCGTGGACTGGGCCCAGACCCGGGACTACACCGCCGTGGCCGTGGTCCAGGGCGACCGCCGCGAATCTTGGCTGCGTGAGATCGAACGCATTCCCCGCGGCGAGTACCGCGACATGGTCGATCACGTCGCCGCCATCGCCGAGCGGTATCCCGGCTCACGAATTCACCACGACGCGACCGGAGTGGGCCAAGTCGCCGACGAGCTCCTGCGTCACCGGCTCCCGAGCCGCCGCATCGTCGCCATCAACTTCACCGTGGAGAGCAAGTCTCGCCTCGTGGAGCACCTCGTGTCCGCCTTCGAGCGACGCGCGTTGTGGATGCGTCCCGACCCCGCGCTCGAACTCGAACTGCGCCAGTACGTCGCCACGCGCACCGACACCGGTCACGTGCGCTACGCCGCGAAGGGCGGAGGTCACGACGACCTCGTCACCGCCCTCATGCTCGCCCTCTCCGCCCTCCGCACGGGCCCGACCGCCATCTACGTTTAACCATGAACCTGATCCAATGGATTCGACGCCTCGTCTCCCCGCGCGAAGTCGCGCCTGCCCTCTCCCTCACCGACCGGCTCGTCTGGGAGTCTGGCCCCCTCGCCGGTCCCATCCCGCATGCCGAAATCGACGCGATGCTGGCCGATCCGATGATCCAAAGCGCCCTCACCGTCAAGCAGCTCGGACTGCTCTCCGCCCCGGGCCGGGTCGTCCCCGCCAATGACTCCCCGCGCGCCCGTCGCCACGCCGAGTTCATCGCCGCCGCGTTCGACCGCATGTCCGGTTCACCGCTCGACATCCTGCGCCACGCCACCGACGCCTTCGCCCGCGGCTGGAGCCTGCAGGAGCTGATCTTCGAACCGATCAACGACGTCGTTTGGCTGCGCGAGGTCAAGCCGAAGGCGGTCGAATCGTTCGGCCTGCTCCCCGACGCCTACGGCAACCTCCGCGCGATCACCCACTCGCTGCCCGGCGAAGCGACGCGTCAGTACGCGCCGGAAAAGTTCGTGATCTATCGGCACCGCCGCGATGCCCGCCACCCGTTCGGGCAAAGCGATCTCGTCCCTGTTCGCCCGCACTTCCGCGCGAAACAAGACCTCCTGCACGCGTGGCAGATCCATCTGGAACGCCACGCGAGCCCGACCCTCGTCGGCCGGTACGACCGGCAAAGCAGCCCGGACGAAACCAAGTCACTGTTCGAGAGCCTCAAGCGCGTCACGCGCTCCGGCGCCATCGTCCACCCGCAGGATTTCAGCATCGACGCACTTCCTGTGGATGCCCAGGCGTCCCGCGGATTTCAGGACGTCATCGACTTCCACAACCGCGAGATCGCCCGCGCGATCCTCGGCCAAACCTTGACCACCGACGAAGGTCGCCGGGTCGGATCGCTCGCCCTCGGCAAGGTGCACCTGCAAGTGCTCTTGCTGCAACTCTCCGCGCTTCGGCAAGAGCTGGCCGACACCGTGATGACCGAGCAGGTCATCCGGCGCCTCATCCAGCTGAACTTCGAGGACCGCGACATCCCGCGGTACGAGTTCGACCCGGTGGACGTGTCGGCGTTCGCCACCGGATCGCTGACCTAACGCATCAACCCTTCAGTTGGGCGATGAACGCATCAACGGTCATCGCCCCGAGGTCACCCTCTTCGCGCGATCGCACCCCGACCGTCCCATTTTCTAGGTCCTTATCGCCGAGAATCAGCATGTACGGCACCTTCTGAAGCTGCGCATCCCGAATCTTCTTCCCGAGCGTTTCACGACGTTCATCCACCGTCACGCGCAGATTCCGCGTGTCGTAAATTACGTCGCGCAGCTGATCTTGCAACGCCTTCGCCGCGTCGTTATGGCGATCCGCAATCGGCAAGACCGCGATCTGGACCGGCGAGAGCCAGAACGGAAACGCCCCGGCGTACTGTTCCGTAAGCAACCCGATCATGCGTTCCAGCGAACCGAACGGCGCGCGGTGAATCATGATCGGTCGGTGCGGACGGCTGTCCTCGCCGATGTACTCGAGTTCGAACCGTTCCGGCAAGTTGTAATCGACTTGCACGGTGCCCATCTGCCAATCTCGGCCCAGCGCGTCCTTGATAATGAGGTCGAGTTTCGGACCGTAAAAAGCCGCGTCGCCGGGGCTAATCTCGTACGCCAGCCCGAGCTCTTGGCACGCCGTTTCGATCGCCTCCGTCGCGACGTTCCAATTATCTTCGTGACCGATGTACTTGTCGCTCGCCGGATCCTTCGTCCCGACGCGCACGCGAAAATCGTGGAGGCCGAGCTTGTTCAGCACCGTCCGCATGAGCTCCACCACGCCCTTGAACTCGCCCAGCAGCTGGCCTTCCGTGACGAACAGGTGCGCGTCGTCCTGAGTAAATCCGCGCGCCCGCAAAATTCCCGCGACTTCCCCGCTTTGCTCGTGCCGGTACACCGTACCGACCTCCGCGTAGCGAATGGGCAAATCCCGGTAGCTCCGCATTTGCGACGCGTAAATCTCGATATGGAACGGGCAATTCATCGGCTTCAGCACGTACGTGTCCTTATCGCCTTCCGTATCCTCCATAAACGGAAACATCTTGTCGCGGTAGTTGTAGTAGTGCCCCGAAGTGATCCACAGATTCTGGTTGCCGATATGCGGCGTGACCACCGGGTCGTACCCCCGCTTCACTTGCTCCTTCTGCAAGAAGTCCGTCATCACCTGGCGCAACGTGGCCCCTTTCGGCAACCACAGGGGTAGCCCCGTACCCACCCGCGCCGAGAACATGAACAACCCGAGCTCCTTCCCGAGGATGCGGTGGTCACGCTTCTTCGCTTCCTCCAGCATCAGCAGGTGCTGTTCCAGCTCCTCTTTCGTTTCGAACGCCGTGCCGTAAATGCGCGTGAGCTGCTTGTTCTTGACGTCGCCCCGCCAGTACGCCCCGGCGATGCTCATCAGCTTAAACGCCTTGATCTCCTTCGTACTGTCCACGTGCGGACCGCGGCAAAGGTCCAGGAAACGGTGCAACGTGCCTTCGCGATCCGTCCGCTGCTGGTTGTAGAAGCTGATCACTTCCCCTTCCGGAACCGCGTCCAGCAGTTGCAACTTGTACTCGGCGACCGATTCGCCCATGCCCGGAATCGCGTCGTCCAGAATCAGCGCCCGCGCCTCGTCTCGCGAAACCTCCTGCCGCTCGATCCGCTGATCCAGCTTCGCCAGCTCCTTCATCCGCTGCTCGAGCTTCGGCAGGTCCTCTTCCCGAATCGCGGTCGGAAACTCGATGTCGTAGTAAAACCCGCTCTCCACGGGCGGACCGATCGCGAGCTTCGCGCCCGGATAGAGCTCAGTCACGGCCTGCGCCAAAAGGTGCGCGGCGGAATGCCGAAGACGATACAGATAGCTTTCTTCGTAGCGCGTCATGCGGAGAACCTCCCCTACAAAGGGATCGAATTTTGCCCCTCAAATGTACCCGCGCGCCCGCCCGGTACCCTACCAACGTGCGAATTCTGGTCACCAACGACGACGGCATCCATGCCCCCGGCCTCCGCACCCTCGCCAACGTCGCTCGCCAATTCGGCGAAGTCATCGTGGTGGCACCCGATCGCGAGCGAAGCGCGTGCGCCCACGCCATGACCATGCGCGACCCGTTGCGGGTTCACCGCGTGCCGTACGACGGGCTGGAGGCATACGAGGTCAACGGCTTCCCCGTCGATTGCGTCAACGTCGGCCTGACGATCGGCTTCCCCGACCAATCCGACCCCGACCAATCCGACCCCGGCCAACCAGACCCAAGCCGGCCAGACCCAAGCCGGCCGGGCCAACCCACCTGCGACCTCGTCCTCAGCGGCATCAACAACGGCCCGAATCTCGGATTCGACATCACGTACAGCGGAACCGTCGCCGGCGCGATGGAAGGCACCATCAACGGCATCCGCAGCATCGCTGTCTCCATGGCCCTGCTGAAGCACGGCGAAACCATCGACTACGGATTCGCCGAAACCTGGCTGCTCGCGAACTGGGACCTGCTCGCCGAGATCGAACTGCCCGAGCTCACGTTCCTCAACATCAACGTGCCGAACCATTCCCCGCGCGGCACCCGATTCGCCGCCATGGGCCGCCGGGTGTACAAAGATCGTGTCGAGATGCGAGAAGACCCCTGGGGCCGTCCGTACTATTGGCAAGGCGGCGTAGTGGTGATGGATCGTCACCAACCGGGCACCGATGTCAGCGCCGTCATGGACGGCTACACCAGCGTGACCCCGGTATCGCTGGACTGGACGCAGCCCGAGTTACTCGCGCGGCTACAATCTGAAACGACGAAACCATGAAGAACGAATCGAACCCCCTGAAGCAGCGCATCGAGGACCTCGCGGGGTTGATGGAGGAGTTTCGTCTGGCCGAGGCCGAATACCAAGAGGGCGATGTCCGCGTACGGTTTGCCCGCCGAACCAAGCCCGCCGCCGTCACCGTAACCTCCGGCGTCCCAACGTCCGAACCGACCGATGCGGACCTCGACGCGTTCGCTCTGGAGCCGGCTGCCCCCGCCCCCGTCGCCCCGAAAGGCACGCCGATCACCAGCCCGATGAACGGCATCTATTACAACGCGAGCAGCCCCGGAGCCCCGCCCTTTGTCAAGGTGGGCGACACCATCACCGCCGGCCAAACCATCGGCCTGGTGGAAGCAATGAAGGTGTTTAACGAAATTCCTGCCCCCACCAGCGGCACCGTCGTAGAGATTGTCGCGCAGGCCGGCGCCATCGTCTCCCCCGGCGACGTGTTGCTGTACGTGAACTGAGCCCATGCGCGTCGCCTGCGTCCAACTCGACGTTCGCTACGGCGACTTCCGCGGGAACGCCGACGCGATTCTCTCCGCCGCCCGCGATTTGGCCGCCCAAGGCACCGAGCTCGCCGTGTTTCCGGAGTGCGCCCTCACCGGCTACATGGCCGCCAACGCCGAGGAGGCCCGCGCCCTCGTTCCGCCCGCCGACATCGTCGACGCGCTGAACCGTGACCTGCACGCCCTGCCGATGATCTCCGTTTACGGCACCTTGCACACGGCGTCCGACGAGCTCCAGAACATCGCCGTCATCATCGCGCCCGACCTGCCCGCGCCGATGGCCTACGCCAAAACTCACCTGCCCGACCTCGGCGCCGACCGGTTTACCACCCCCGGCGACGCGCTGACCGTCTTCGCCCTGAGCAGACCCGCCACCGGACAGCGGTTCCATCTCGGCGTCCTGATCTGTTACGACCTGCGCTTTCCCGAGGCCGCCCGAACCCTGGCCCTGGCCGGTGCCGACATCCTGGCGCTGCCCACCAATTGGCCGCTCGGCGCCGAATTCAGTGCCGATTCCATCGCCTTTGTCCGCGCCGTCGAAAACCGCGTCGGACTCATTTCCGCCAACCGCGTCGGCACCGAACGCGGCGCGAACTTCTTCGGCCGAAGCCGCATCATCGCTCCCGACGGTCGCGAGCTCGCCTGCGCCGACGACCAGCCCGGAACCTGGACCGCCGAAATCGATCTCGGCCTGGCCCGCCAAAAACGCATCGAAATCCCCGCCAGCGGATACGCCATCGACATCTTTCTCGACCGAAATCCGGCCGCGTACCGAGTCTGATCGGCCCCTCGACCCGTCCGATAGGTAGCATGAGTTCAATGCGGAAGACGTGGGTTCTCGGGATCGCAGCCATCAGCGGCGTCATCATCGCGTGCGGCGGATCGGGCGGAGGAGACTCGTCCACCGGCACCACCGCCACCACCGCGACATCGGCAACCGGTACCACCGCCACGACGGCTACCACCGCGACCGGCACCACCGCCACCACCGCGACGACCAGCACCACTTCCGGCGCGCCCGGCGTGCTGCCCAAGAACCGGATTCTGTACACCGAGCAACTGGAATCGGGCGAATCGGTCGCGCGCCATGTTGGCAGCAGCGGCGAAACCGACACCCTCCTCTTCACCTTCACATCGTTCGTCAGCGCCTACGCCCCCAACCCGGTCAACGCCGCCCAAATCTTCTTCGGGGCAAAAACCACCGAAGCCGGGAGCTACCGCCTGTACCGAAACTCCACGCCCAGCGTCAGCGGCGCGGTCAGCATTTCGCCCGAAAATTACGTCACGATTGACGCGATTCAGGTGGCGGGTAACGGCTCGTTCCTGCTGTTTACCGCCGATACCGGCGACGGTACCCCTCGGCTTTACCGCGTCAACCTCACGCCTACCCTCGGCACGCCGACGCTGATTGACACCGCCTACTTCTTCCACCTTGCCAGCGACAATAACCGGGTGGTCTACAGCAAAAACGGCCCGACCGATCTGGACCTCTTCGTCCGTAACCTCTCCGCCGGAACCTCTACCGGAATCACCGCCACCGGCGACGACGTCTATCCCCAATGGTCGAAGGCGGGGGACCGAATCATCTACTCCAGCAACTCAACCGGCGGATTCTTGGATGTTTACCGCGTCAATCCCGACGGAACCAACCGCACCCGACTGACGGACACCCCGGACGATTCTGAATTCGGCGCGAGCTACAACGAAGCCGCCACGTCGATGTCCTACGCCATCGCATCCGGCACTCCCGAAAACAGCGGACTCTACCGCCTCACGTTCGGCGGTACCCGGACACTGATCAAGGCGAGCCCCGGCATCCTCAACACGTACTGGACAAATAGCGACGGCAAGTACAGCCGTTACGTCCGCATCCCCGGCAGCGGACCGGTATCGACGCGTCTGCGCCGACTGTTCCCCTCGCCGAAGCCCGGCAACCCGGCGGATTCGCCAAAGGATCAGTGGGTTGACGGGAAGAAATCCGACGCGAAGAGCTGACGCAAGTCCGTGATCTCAACCGTCGGAATGGGGCCGTCCGACTGTCGTTCCTCTGGCCGCGCGTCCGGCTGCGCGCTGGGCGGAACATCGCTCGGCCGACGAATCCACGCTGTTCGCCACCCCGCGGCAATCGCCGGAACAATGTCGTGTCCGTAACTGTTACCAACCATCAGCAATTCGCTCGGCCCCAGCCCCATCGCGCGGGCCGCCCGATCGAATACGCCGGGTTTCGGTTTACCCTCCCCCATCTCGCCCTCAATAAACACATGCTGGACGTACGGCTCTAATCCGAGCGTCGCGATCTCTTCCCGCTGAATATCCGCCGGACCGTTCGTAATCAGTCCGATCGGGTAACTCGCTACCAGCGCATCTAACACCGCCGTCGTCTCCGGAAATCGAACGAGGTAAGCGTTGCGGAGTTCTCGGTACCGATCGCCAATACGCCGCGCGAGTGCTGGGTCCGGAAAGCCCGCCGCTTCCAGGGCCAGTCGCATTTGTTCGGTGCGCGTCGGCTCTCCGCTGACGAGGTAGCCCGGGTACCACTTCGGAGTCTTAATCTCCTTCGCGAACGTACGGTAAACGTTTGCCCAGTGCCCGACCATCGCTTCTGCCCCCACTTCCGCCGGAACCAGCTCCGCAAAAGTCTGCCGAAGCGCGCGCTTACTCGCATCCCAGTAACCGCAGAGCGTATCATCCAGGTCGAAGTAGATCCCCCGTACTCCGGCAAACTCTTCGCGCAGCATCAGTACATCCCCATCGCGTCCCGAACTTCGCGCATCGTCGCCGACGCCACCTCGCGCGCGCGATCTTTACCGCGTTGCAAAATCTCCTCAATCGTGGCGTCGTCCAATTCGGCCCGCCGCGCCCGAATCGGCCGTAGGTACTCATTTACCGCTTCGATGCACTCCGTTTTATTCTTCATGCACCCGCGTACCCCGTCCCGATCCTCCTGCCATTGCGATTCCCAATTCGGCGAGTAAACGCGCAGGTACTGACAGACCGCGCATCCTTCCGGAATCCCCGGATCGCTCATCTTCAGCTTCGAGGGCGTCGTAAAGGCGCTCTTGATCTTTTTCGCCGTCTCGTCTTCGGTATCACTCAGGTAAATGCAGTTGTCGTAAGACTTGCTCATCTTCCGCATATCCAAGCCTGGCAATTTTGCCCGAACATCGTCGCTCGGAATCAGGTACTTGTACGGCTCAAACACGTCGCGTCCGTACAGCCGATTAAACCGAATCGCGATGTCGTTCCCGATCTCAAGGTGCGGGGCCTGATCCCTGCCCACCGGCACGCCGAACGGCTTGTACAGCAAAATGTCCACCGTTTGCAACACGGGGTATCCCAATAGCCCGTACGGTTCGCGCTCCGCTGCCCCAAGGTCCTGCTGTTTTTCCTTGTAAGTCGGGACACGTTCCAGCCAGCCCAGCGGCGTCATCATGCTCAGAAGAACGTGGAACTCCGAGTGCTCTGGTACGTGCGATTGCACGAAGATCACCGACTTTTCCGGGTCAATCCCCGCCGCGACGTAATCCTTGGCAATCTCGCGTGCATTCCGCGATACTTCACTCGCCGATTCGTACATCGTGGTGAGGGCGTGCAGGTCCGCCACCATGCAGAACATGTCGTACCCCTCGTTCTGAAGCTCGACCCAGTTCCGAAGCGCACCCTCGTAGTTCCCAATGTGCAATCGCGGATTCGTCGATCGCATCCCGCTTAGTATTCGCTTCCCCATGTTCTATCTCGTACCGAGCAATAATTGACTGCCCCAATTCAACGCCGGTCCCATGACCATACCGAGCACGTCGTAAGACGAACCGCTCGGAATCAACACCAGTGCCAGCAGAATAAACGTTCCGAAGCTCTGGTTGAACCGGTACCACTGCAACCGCGCCGGTTCCGGCAGAAACGCGCCAATCAGCCAGTGACCATCAAGTGGGCCCAGCGGAATCAGGTTAAACACCGTCATCGCCACGTTGAGCAAAACGCCCAAATACAGAAAGTCCGCCAGTGCGCCACTCGGCGAAAACGGTTCCGGTGTGGGCAGATCGGCACCGAACGTGCTGGTAAACCGAAAGATCAATGCGTAGATAAACGCCTGAAACACGTTACTGATCGGCCCGGCCGCCACCGAAACGAAATGATCCCAGCGCGGATTCCGCATCTTGCTCGGGTTCACCATCACCGGCTTCCCCCAACCGATCCCGACGCCGGACAGCATCGAAATCACCATAAAGATGCTGCCGATCGGATCGAGGTGCACAATTGGATTCAACGTCACCCGCCCCATAATCCGCGGCGTAGGGTCCCCGGCGAGGTCCGCAAACCACGCGTGAGCGAACTCGTGAATGGTAATTGCGATGACCAACACCACAATCGCGAGAAAAATCGTCATACACTCTCCCGACTAAAGAGGTCAGCCCAGTCGTCCCGTCGCTGAATCAGGCGGTACGTATTGCCGTCACGTAATACCGTTGCCGGACGCCGAAACCGGTTGTACTGACTGGATAGTCCGTGATGATATGCGCCGGTACACATCACTTGTAACAGGTCCCCTTCCACCACATCTTGCCGCACTTCCACATCCGGAAACAGCGTGTCGGTTTCACAATGCTTTCCGGCTACCGTCACCACCCGCGCCCGCGGAGTTCCGAACGCCGCGCCGGGTCCGTCCGTCACGTAGTCCCACGTCGCGCGGTCGTCCGCCGGAACCACTTCGACGTCGTAAGCCGACCCGTACATCGCCGGTCGCGGATTATCGCTGACGCCCCCATCCACCGCCACGTAGGTCCGAACGCCAACGTCCTTCACGACCCCGATCCGGTAAAGCGTCACGCCGGCCTCGCCGACGATCCACCTCCCTGGCTCGTAGCCAATCGTCAACTCGTCCATCGGGTAGTGCGCCTCCATCTCCGCCACCAGTTGCGGAAGTACGTCGCACGGATCCAGCCAACGATCACCCGGTAGGTACCGAATGCCCAGCCCTCCGCCCAGGTTGAGGTATCGCGCCTTGTAGCCGAGGGTATCACGACACTCCGCCGCAAACTGGGCGAGCGTCCGCGCCCCTTCCCGGTGCGCTTCCAGATTCAAAATCTGGCTCCCCACGTGGATATGGAACCCTTTCAAATCAAGTCCAGATCGTAAAGCCGTCCGAACCGCCTCCCGCGCCGCGCCCTGGCCGATGCCAAAACCAAACTTGGTATCGCGTTGTCCAGTGGAAATTTTCGGGTTGGTATCGGGCTGAACCCCCGGTGCCACCCGAATCACAACCTCGCCGCGATACTCCCGAGTTCGCAATTGTTCAATCTCAGAGAAGTGGTCGATCACGATGGTGCCGATGCCCCGGCTAACCGCGTAGTCCAGTTCCGATTCAGACTTAAAGTTCCCGTGAAAATGGCATTGCGTCGGCAAGAAGCCCGCATGCTCCGCCGCGCGAAACTCGCCTTCGCTCGCGACATCCACCGATAAACCCGCCGCCCGAACCAGTGCCAATACCCCCAGCAAAGAGTTCGCTTTACTCGCGTAAGAAACGTCGTATCGACGGCTCGCCGCGGCCGCCGCACTCCGGTACCGGCATGCCCGATCCCGGATCGTATCCGCATCCATGACGTATAGCGGAGTCCCGAAACGCTCGGCCAATTCACGCGCGTCCGATGCGCCCAGCCGGAACCGCTCCGGTCGCATCGTGGCGGCTGACATCAACCAGAAAGTATGCCCGAAACGCCGCTTCCGGGCGGTGCGTCCAATGGGTACCCGCCATGATGATCGCCTGCCTTCTCGCATCCGCCGCCGCCATGGCGACAACGGCCGCTTCCGCCGCAACCGACGCCACCCGCGCCGCGACCGACGTCACCCAGTTCGAGTTCGCGGGCGGCACCCTTGCCGAGCTCGCCAAGGTGACCGCGACGCACGCGCCGCAGGCGGCATTCGTCGGTCGCGGCCCGGCCCGATTGCGCGCCGTCAGTTTTCGATTTAGCTCCCCGACGGAGCTCGATACCGAACTCCGCCGCTACTTCGGATTCGGACCAATTGCGGCGCGAGATGCTGCCCCGAGCTTCGTCTTTATCGCGTCCGAACTCTCGGCCGAAGAGCTGCGCCCGTTCGGTTTCCCCACCCCGACTCCGCCCAGCGCGGCGCTCGGCAACGCCAGCAACGGTGCCACCGCACGACGCAATCCGGAAGCGCGGCGAAGTCCCGAAACCAAACGCAGCCCCGATGCCGCCGACGGCTCGGTACGTGGTCTGCTCGGGACAAGGTCAGAAAAGATCCATTGGTTCGTTGAGATGTTGCCCGTCAAGCTCGCGAAGTCGCCGATCTCGGACGACACCCGTGCCGCCCTGGGCAAGGCCCTGTCGCACTCCGATGGCGAACTGGATTGGGCACAGTGGCGTCCGCGTCTGCTCGCCGGTGCCCGGAATGTCCGGCGCGAAACCAAATCCCCCTCCGACCAGGCCCGCATCGACGTTTGGATCGCGTTGATCACCGATACCGCCGTCGCCGACCTTAGCGCGGCGTTCGAGACACCGAACTTCCGCCAAGAGATCACCCCGCGCCAGGGCACAAACGCGTACCGCGCCGCCGTCAACCTCAACCTCGCGAAAATGCGCGAGTCGAACCAGGCCCTCACGCGCAGCTTCCAAACTCCGAACTACCGCATCCGTTTGTCCAGCAACGGCATCCAGGTCGTCTCCCGCGACCCGGTTTCCGGGGTCGAAACCATCTTGTAGCGCCGAACGGACCAAAGCCGCCCGCCTCGCCGTAGTATCCTTTCGGGTCACCTATGCGGAAGCGCGTCGTCATCTTGGGTTCTACGGGCAGTATCGGAACCCAAACCCTGGACGTCATCGCGCAACATCCGGACGAGTTAGAGGTCGTCGGCCTCGCCGCCGGGAGCCGCGCCGAAGCGTTGCTCGCGCAGGCCCAGCAGTTCGGAGTCAAGCGGCTCGCGCTGTTCCAGGGCGATGTTCCCGGCATTCCCACCGGGATGGAAGCGATTCTCGATCTCGTCCGCGCGCCGGATGTTGACCTCGTCGTGGTGGCCGTCGCGGGGGTCATCGGGCTCGAACCGACGTTGGAGGCGATCCGGCACGGCCGCGCCATCGCCCTCGCCAGCAAAGAGGTGTTGGTCGCGGCGGGCGCCATCGTCATGCCGATGGTCGCCGCGGCGGGCGTTTCGCTCACCCCAATCGATAGCGAACACAGCGCGCTGTTCCAATGCCTCCAGGGTTACTCCATCGACCAAGTATCGCGACTCATCCTCACCGCCAGCGGCGGACCGTTCCGCGGTCGCACCCGCGCCGAACTCACCGGCATCTCCGTGGAGCAAGCGCTGAGCCATCCCACGTGGCGCATGGGCGGAAAAATCACCATCGATAGCGCGACCCTCATGAACAAAGGGCTCGAGATCATCGAGGCGATGTGGCTGTTCGGCGTTCCCGCCGACCGCATCGATGTCGTGGTGCATCCCCAAAGCATCATCCATTCGCTGGTCGAATTCCGCGATACCAGCGTGCTCGGTCAGTTCGGCTGGCCAGATATGCGGATTCCGATCCAGTACGCCTTGCTCTACCCCGCGCGCCAACCCAACGCCTTGCGACCGTGGAATCCGGTGCTGACGCCCAACCTCACGTTCGAGGCGCCCGACGAGACGACCTTCCCCGCGCTTGGCCTCGCGCGCCGCGCCATCCAGATGGGCGGCACCGCCCCCTGCGCGCTCAACGCCGCCAACGAGGAAGCCGCAAACAGCTTCCTGCGCGGAGAGATCGGATTCCTCGAGATCACCGAAATCGTGCAACGCACGCTCGATCGGCATCGTCCGGAAGACCCAACGCTTGAGAATTTACGCGCCACCGACCGGCAGGTTCGGGAGAATGCGCGTACAGTACTCCAAGGGTGCTAGCCCGTCCCTGATTGCTTATGCTCGACTTGTTGCTCTCAAACCTCCCGTACATCCCGGTGTTCATCCTCATGCTGATGGTGCTGGTGGCGGTGCACGAGTACGGGCATTTCCTGTTTGCCCGCATCTTCCACATGGGGGTCGAGGAATTCGCGATCGGGTTCGGAAAACCGGTGGTGGTGACCTGGCTCCGCAAAAAGTACGACCTGCCGATCGCCCAACCCGCCGACGCGAATCCGTACGCCGTCGTCGGTGAGCCGTTCCGCATCGCATCGCAAACCGCCGGCATGGAAGGCGGCGGCGACGACCGCGAAGTCATGGTCGTCGAGAAACCGGGCGGATACGCGCTTCGAGAAGAAACCAATTTCACCATTCGTGCGTGGCCCCTCGG
>JANRKI010000031.1:0-13240 GCA_033763535.1 Fimbriimonadaceae bacterium
GCAGCATTTCCAAGAAGAGGTCGTATTCGAGGGTGTGAAGTGATTTTGGCAACGTGGATGCGTTGCCTGAAGGTTCGCTGATATCCTGAAACCGATTATCGGATATGATGATTGGTGGTGATTGATTCGGATGTTCCGGTAACCGACGAGGATCGGTTCGAGCAGACGTACTGCATCGACTGCCGAAAGCCGATTCGCAGACCCTTCAGTGATGCTCACGCCGGTCGGTGCTCACGGTGCCACGAGGAATCGGCTAAGCCGACCGAAAGCCTCGCGTCGCAAACCCGTGCCGGATCTTCCTTCAAATGGCGGTCGGGCATGGCCCCCGCAGAATCTGTCGATGGGCAGAGCGAGCCAAAGGGAGCAAAGCCCCCGAATTTACGCCAGGGCATCACGGGTTTACTCTTTTTGGCGTTTTTGGTCTGGCTGTTTGGTGACTTCGGCAAAGGGGCGCGACCGGCGGGCGAAACGTCACCAGACAATTCTTCCTTTTCTGCCGTTTCTTCCGTTGAGATTCCTGGAGCGTTCAGCGTCCCCACGCTCATCGGCAAAAATGCTACGGAAGCGGACTTCTACCTCGGACCAGCCTACGAATCGGAAGACAGCCGCACCGGAGGCGCAAGCGGCACCTTACACTGGCGTTCGTATAGGGGTGGTTCAATCGAAGACGCTCAAGTGTCCTTTAGGAGCAGTGGTGCGTACCTGGTTGTGATCACCCTCGATGCCCGGAGTTCATCTAGCCTCAAGAGCCACTTCCCAGGTGCGTCAGTCGCCCATCCAGGGCTGCGGTCCTTTGGACTTGACAACGGCAATGAAGGAGCATTTGGTCATCGCGACCGAGAAAACTCCACCCCGACCGGCGTCTCCTTCTCCAACTTCTCGATTGGTGGGAAGTCGTTCCAGTCGGCGTCGGTCAGTTTCGGTGAGCAAATCACGATCCGCGCAGAAGCGTGGTGAGTCCGCCTGCGGGGAGCAACACTCCTCCGTTTTTCCCGTTTCTTCCGTTTCTCCGTGGATCGAAGATTGACCGTCAAACCGACGGTCATTGAGGATCCAAATTCGAATGACCGTCACAATGACCGTCAACCGCGTCCACAAACCAAAAAACCTACTCGATATGAGTAGGTTATAGGTTCAAATCTGGTGGACCGTGTAGGGCTCGAACCTACGACCCGCTGATTAAGAGTCAGCTGCTCTGCCAACTGAGCTAACGATCCGTTGAGCAACTAGTATGCCCCAAAAGGCGGGGCGGGGTCAACCCACGTCGGAGATTCGGACGCGGGTGCCGGTGGCGGCGCTGGCCTTCACCGCAAACACCATCGCCAGGCTCCGGATATTGTCGTGGCATTCGCCGTTGGGGGTGGGGCCGCCGTTGAGGGCGGCGATGAATTCGGCCAGAGAGCCGGCGATGCCCTCTTCGATCGGGTCCACCGTCGGCGAGACCGGTTCGAGTGCGCGGAAAAATCCCGTATCGCCGGCCACGCGTTCGCCGGTCGGGGCGCCGTTCTGCTCCCACTTGATGGTGCCGCGCGATCCGACGGCGCGCCAGTCCGCATCCCAACTGGTGTGGCAGCCTTCGGCGCACCAAGAGCCCCGGTAGTTGAACCGAACGCCGTCTTCCATCTCGAACAGGGCGGAGGCGGAGGCGTCGCCGGAGTACCAGCTCCAGCGGGGGTTGAACTCCTCGGCGTACACCGAGACCGCGTCGCGTCCGGCGACAAAACGGGCCTGGTCGAAGGTGTGGATCGCCATGTCCAAGATGAGCGGGCTTTCCATGGTGTCGCGGAATCCACCGAAATGGGCGCCGATGTAAAAGTCGGCGTTCAGCATGCCGAGTTCGCCGAGGTCGGATTGGACGTAGCGGCGAAACGCCTGCAATTGGGCGTTGTACCGGCGACTTTGGCTCACCATATACAGTTTGTCGGCGCGTTCGCTGGCGGCCACCATCGCGCGGGCTTGGCTCATGTTGGCGGCCATCGGTTTTTCGCCTAGCACGGGCAGTCCGGCGGCCAGCGCGGCGAGGGTGACGTCGTGGTGCACCTCGGGCGGAGTGACGTCGACCAAGAAATCCGCCCCGGCCTCGGCCAGGGCTTTTTCCACGGAATCGTAGGGGGTGACTCCGCCGAGCCGGTGCGACTCGATGGCGGCGGCGGCGGCACCGGGGCGGACATCCACCCAGGCGGCGAGTTCGACCGAGGGGTGGTCGGCGAGGTTGCGGGCCCAGGTTTGGCCCATGCCTCCGGCTCCGACGAGAATTGCGCGCATGGCGCGTGTTTACCCGCCGCCCTCGCCAGAATCGCGAGCGGGGGCGTTACGGAATGGTGATGGCGGTGCCGGTTTCGGCCGATCGCAGGATGGCGTCGATGACGGCGTAGGCGTGGTGCATGGCGCGGGGCGAGGCCACGGATTCGCGCCCGGTGCGGATGCAGTCGGCGAACTCCAGCAGGTCGGCCCACACGTGGGCGTTTCCGCCGACGGTGTGAAAATCGGGGTCGGCGTAGCGTCGGCGTTCGTCTCCCCACAGGCCGCGAACGACGACCTCGCGCGGGCAGGCATCGAATTGGTCGGCGGTGGTTTCGATGGTGCCTTCCAAGCCGTGAATCCGCATGGTGGAGTGCGGCGTTCCGGCGCACCAGGCTTCGTGCAGGCTGCCGAATCCGCCGTTGACGAAGTCGAGCGCGACGACGAAGTTGTCGGGTTCGGTCACGGCAAACGTTTCGTCACGCCACTGGCGGGTGGGGGTTTCGGTGCGGGCCATCGCCATGACGCGGCGAACCGGTCCGCAGATAGCGAGGAGCGCGACGATGCCGTAAATGCCGTGATCGGTGAGCGGTCCGCTGCCGGTGGTAAAGCGCCATCCGGGGTGCCGATCCCATTCGATGACGCGTCCGCCCCAGCCCATAAAGGGAGCGGTGACGTAGTAGAAGGGGCCGATTTCGCCGGCATCCAGCATGGCGCGGATGGCCCGAAACGTGGGGTAGGCGGGGCTGGCGGGAGCGCACACCACGGTCTTTCCGGCGGATTCGGCGGCGGCGTGAATGACGGCCTGAATCTCGTCAAGCGTGGTGCCCATCGGCTTCTGAACGTATACGTGCTTGCCGGCGTTCAGGGCGGCTATTGCTTGCTCGGCGTGAACGGCGGCGGGGCCGAGAATCCACACGGCTTCCGCCTCGGGATCGGCGATGACGTCAGCCGCGGTAGGGGCAATTCGGGCACCGGGCGGCGGGGTGCCGTTGGGCGAATACGCGGTGACGATCTCGAACGGTGCGGCGTCGCCGGCCGCCTGGATCTGGGGCCAAATGGTGCCGTGAAACAGGTGTCCGCATCCGAGAACGCCGACTTGGATTCGCCCTTCGCGCATGGGCAGATGCTATCCGAAATCGGCGGGAAATCGCGAAAATTGACGACGGTTGAAACCAAGGATACAATTTCACGCGTAAGCATGATAAGATAGCACCATGAAACGTCAAGCCTTCACCCTCATCGAACTTTTGGTGGTCATTGCGATCATCGCGATTCTGGCGGCGATCCTGTTTCCGGTCTTTGCGCAGGCCAAGTTGAGCGCGAAAAAGAGCGTGACCCTCAGCAATCTGCGTCAGATCGGAACGGGGGTCACGTTGTATCTCAACGATCACGACGACACGTATCCGCGCACCATGGAGACCGAGTCCACGGGATTCCCGACGACGGTCAGTTGGTGGGCGATTCACAACTATCAGCAGTCGTTGACGCCGTATATGCGGCAAGCACGCGGGGCGCAAGACCGCGCCAACGTGTGGTGGGATGCGGCCGATCCGGATCGTAACCTGCCGTACAACTGGGGCAGCTTTACCGATAACGGGCTGATTACCGGCATTACCCGCCGCAATACCGAGATTGCGAATACCAGCGGAACGGTGTACGCGACGTTGAAAGAGAAGCGTTGGAACGAGGTGGTAGGGGTTACTCTTCCGCCGACGGCCCCGACGGATACCGATCCGTTTTGGCAGTCCGAGTTCTTCGATATGTGCCTGGACCCGTGGGCAGATACCCCGGACTTGGCCTCGCCGTACCACTGGTCACGCGGACGGGCCACGCCACCGTGCGAGCTGTTTCCGGCGGATCCGAATTGCGGCGGATGGGCGCGGCAGATTGACGGTCGCTGGCCCGCGTTTGTCAACAATCGGCCGCGCTATGCAAACGGCCAGACGTACACATTTGCCGACGGTCACGTACGGTTTATGGCGTTCGAACAAACGTACCGATCGGTGGAAGATAACGCCTGGGATATCGTCCAGTAGTTTAACGTCCGACGTAGCTGGCTTGGGGACCGGGGTACGGTTCTCCCGGTCGGCGTTCGGCCCAGAGGATACGGTTCAGCGTGCCGAAATCGGCGAGATCGACATCGCTAAAATCGAGCGTCTTGGATAGCTCGGCGAGGGGCGCATTCGGCGGATTCTTCGCGGTCAGGTCGACCTTTGGCACCACGTGGGTGTAACCGTTGAGGTTCTTGCTTCCGGTGAAGCAGCGGAACATCGGGTTTGCGCCCGCGTCGTACTGGCTCAACGGCGGTAGTCCGAGCGCGAGTCCGATGCTTCGGACCATGGACGTGCTGGTGTACAGCGTCGAGTCAAGGCTGCCTCGGCGGGTGTAGGGCGATGCGACGAGGGCAACGGTGCGGTGCGCGTCGACATGGTCCGGTCCGTTTTGGGCGTCGTCTTCGATCACGAAGATCGCCATTTTGGGCCAAAACCTCGACTTGGTGAGCGCTTCGACGATTTTGCCGAGCGCCAAGTCGTTGCTGGCGACGGAGGCAGCGGGCGTGCGGGTACCGGGCGTAGTTCCGGACGTGTGGTCGTCGGTCAGCGAGACCAGCACGAGATTTGGCCACTTACCATTGCGGTTTGCTTCGGCAAGATCTTTCAGAAAGATGTCGGCTTTTTGGTGGTCCGGTACATTCTTTTCGCGGCCTTCATTCCAGGCCTGGCTAAACGCCCCTTTCCACGTGGGACTAAACAATCCTCGAAAGGTTTTGGCGCCGTAAGAGTAGATGGACTTGCCCCGATCGCGGGCCGCTTCCCAAATGTAGCCGTTCGCGGGGCGAATCTCTTCGCGACTCCCCGGCGTGTTTGGGCGACCGCTGTAGTTGTTGACGGTGGCCTTGATGTCCCAGTCGCTGTCGAGCGCCGCGGTGCTCCACTCCCAGCCGTCCTGACTGACCTCGCCATCGCAATAGGTGTTATCCAGCAGAACAAACTGCTCGGCAATGCGGTGGTGATTCGGAGTGATATCGCGTCCGAAAAGCACCAGATTCGGGTCGCCGTTCCCCTTCTTCATATCGCCGAAAACTTGATCGTAGGTTCGGTTTTCTTTGATGATGTACACGACGTGCTCAAACGGGGAAGTTTGGCGGTGGTCGGCGGGGAGGGCGGACCGGACCGGTGCTTTGGCATCGACGGATACGCGCGCGTCGCGGTACGGCGAGCTCAGTTCCGCCACCCGCGTCAGCTCGCGGAGGGCGTCGGGACCGGGCACCGCGCACCGGGTGATGCCGCCGGTGATCGTGCTCAGGATGTAGTCGTACTCCACGTCCTGGTCTTTTTTCGGTCCCGACATTTCGCCCGGCAGATGGTTGACGCGCAGTGCCATGCCGCCGGTTTGGGTCTTGGCGTTCGGGGCAGACTTGAATCCTTTCCCCGCGCCGGTAAACAGAAACCCGTTTGCCGAAACGTGGACCGAAACCGGATACCAGCCGGACGGAATGAACCCGAGTACCTGGCTTTCGCCCGGGTCAAAACGGATCATCGCCACGTTGTTGTTGCCACCGTTCGAGACGAAGAGGACCTTACCGTCGCGGGATACGGCCAGCGCGTTCGGAATGCTGCCGAGCGGGGCCTGCGGGCTCATGGCGGTGCGGATGGTTTCGACGACGCGGTAGTCCGCGAGTCGGATGACGCTCACGGTGTCGGAGCCGGAATTGGCGACGAGCACATGATCGGACAGCGCCAGTACCGCGTTCGGTTGTTTGCCCACGGAAATCTTGGCGATGACGGCGGCGGCGTCGGCGTCGATCACCTGCAACTCGCCGGTTCCGTGTTCGGCCACAAACACGAGGGGGCGGGTCGGATGCGCGGCGGTGGCGCCGGAATCGACTCCGACGGCGACGGTCCGGCCGGGTCCGTTCAGGTCGGCGGGCAGCAGGTGCAGCGTGTCGGTGGCGGCTTGGTTTACGTTGGCGGCCTCGTCCAGCACCGCCAGTCGACCGTCGGCGAGGGCGGCGAGTCCACCCACGTACGCCTTCCGCTTGTCCACGCCGGGGATCTGAATCGGGGGGGCGGGCATAAAGCCGTTCGCGGCCGGGTCGAAGGTGAGTCGCCAGACGTGGCCGCGGGGACCGCCGCTTGCGAAAAGCGTTTGGGCGTGGATACCGCGGCCAAAGGTCAACCCACGGAAAAAGTGGGTGAGGCTCAGCGAGAACGCGGACTTGTTAGAGGTGCGGGTGGTGCGGGGCGGTCGCGCGGCATCGTAGGCCGGAATGTCGAACGCGCGCAATCCGTGGCCTTGGTAGCCGGCGGTCGCCACGATCAGATGCTTTCCGTCGGGCGACTCGACCATGGCGGTGGGCATGTCCTCGATCGCCAGTCGGTGGCCGTGCGGGTTCAGGGTCCAACCGTTGTGCAAGCGCGCGACATCGGCATTGGCCGATGGCACGAGCGGTAGCCCGGTCGTGTCGGCTGCCAGCGGACTGCGACGGATGAGCTGCCAGCCTCCGGCGATGGCGACCGCCACCACGCCGAGAATCACCACCAGAGAGCCACGCGATCGCGCCATCGCATCACGCTACCAACTTTCGGATGCGACGCGATCGAAGTGTTAAGCGAACGTTATGGTTTACGGACGGCCCGAGTTGCGGGGATCGAAACTCCCCGCGTACACGCCGTTCGGCAGGTCGCGCCACCACACTTGGTTCCAGCGGTGAAACTTCGCGTGGCCATCGGTAAAGGTGTAGTTGGCCCCGTCGGTAAACGCACGCAGTCGAAGCGATTTCGTCTCCTGTTTTCCGGAATCCCAGGTCATGTTTTGCATGAATGGGTCGGGAATCTCGGGCGGGTCTCCCCAGAAGAAGGGGGCGAAGTGGTCGCGCACCACCTGATCCGGCGAGAGAGCCAAGTAGATCGTGTTGGCGGGGGCCTGAATGCTAGTGATGCTGGCGAATCGTCCGCCGAAGTGACCGCCGGACATGTACGCGTTCAGGAAGTAACTGCTCATCCGGTAGGTCAGGAAGTCGGGATGGGTGTCGGGCATTCCGGCGGGCGGCCAGTTGGTGGAAGCGTCCACGGGCGACCGGTAGACCCATCGGTTCTTGATGTACGGTTGGAGGTGTTGCGTCCACGTGTTGGTGGAAATGGGGAAGTTGGTGAGCGGAAATGCGTCGTCAAAATCTTGGGCGTACAGCATCACGCCGATGCCGATTTGGCGACAGTTGCTGAGGTCCTGAGTTTTCTTCGCCGCGACCTTGGCTTGGCTAAACACCGGGAAAAGGATGGCGGCCAGGATGGCGATGATCGCGATCACCACCAACAGCTCAATCAAAGTGAACGCCCGTCGCATCCCTACCATAGTAGCGGAGACGCGACGGACGGCGGCATTAGTGCGTGCCGAGCGCACAACCGAAGATTGGCTTCGCGCTGGTGCCGGCCTTCTTGAGCACGGTTGCGACTTCGGCACTCGTCAGGCCGGCGTTGCGCAGGGCCCCGCCGACGGTCTCGCGGCTGTAGCCGTAGGCCACCTTCACCGGGACCGCCCGCATGCCCTTCGGCACGGCGAACACGTCCAGCGCGGCGCGCGCGCCGACCTGCCGGATGTATTCGGCCTTCGGGTCCGCGTAGCTCGCGACGGGGAGACGCATCGCGGCGACCTTGTCCGCCGGCGCGTCCACGACGGCCACAACCTTAACGCGTTTGCCGAGGGCGGTCTGAAGTGCCTTGAGGGCCGGGATCGCGCGGTCGTTCGACGGGCATTCGTGCTTCAGGAAGACCACCAGCATCGCGCCGTGCGCGCCGGCAGTGACCGGTTCGCCGGGCTTCGACAGGATTTTGGGAATCTCGCACGCGCCGGCCACGGCGAGGGCGGTTCCGAGCCCGAGGATGGTGGCGAAGGTTCGCGGCCGCATCATCGTCGCCCCTCGTTGCGCGGGTCAAAGTCGCCGGCGAAGATGCCGAGGTCGGCGCGCTGCCACCAGACCTGGCTCCACTTACCGAACTTCGCGTGGCCGTCGGCGTAGGTGAAGTTCTTGCCATCCGTGAAGGCACGGAGTTTCAGTTCGCGCGTTTCGTTTTGGGCGGGGTTCCAGGTGAGGTTCTGCATAAAGCCGCTCGCGAGTTCGCTGGGGGACCCCCAGTAGAACGGGTGGAAGTGGTCGCGCGGCCGGACGTCATCGGCGGCGAGGCTGATGTAGATCACGTTCGCGGGGGCGTTGAGGCTCGACGTAGTGGAATAGGTTCCAGACCCGCCGAAACTGCCCGACATGTAGGCGTTCAGCAGGTAGCTCGTCCATCGGAACGACCAGCGGGAATCGTTGGCGGGTGCTTCTGGCGATGGGAACGGGGTGCCTTCGGGCGCGAATCGGCCGGAGGCGTCGGCGGGGGAGCGGAACATCTGCCAGTTCTTGATGTACGGCTGGCAACGCAGCGGCCACTGATTGCCGATGCCGGGAAAGGACGTGAGCGGAAATCGGTCGTCGTAATCCGTGCTGTACAGCAGGAACATCGTGCCGATCTGGCGCATGTTGCTCAGGTCTTGCGTCTTCTTGGCGGCCGATTTTGCCTGGGCAAACACGGGGAAGAGGATGGCGGCGAGGATCGCGATGATCGCGATGACGACGATCAGTTCGATGAGAGTAAAGGCTTGTTTTCGCATGGCATGACTCCGAGGCGCGCGGGTCGGCGAGAGGGGCCGACGACGCACGAGGGTGGGGAAGCGCCGGTCCGGGGGAGTTGGATCCCGGGGATCAGGATCGTGGGGACCGGTTCGGGGAAGGTACGGAGTTAGGCGTTGGGAGGCGGAACCGCGACAGGGCCGGATCGGAAGTGCACGCCCGACCGGATTGCGGCGAATCGCCCGGGAGGGTCCGCGTGGGCCAACGCCGGAAGTTGCCAGGGGGACGTGAGGACGCCGGCGATGTTGCCGCCGCCCGCGTCGGCATCGATCGTTTCCGACTCGATTTCCGCCTCTTCGCAGCGGCACTGACGGAACTCTTCGTCCTCGGCCGTGACGGCGCGGATGAACTTGGTGACGATCGTGTTTCCGCGAATCGTGCGCTCCACCCGTTCGATGGATTTGGTTTGGACGGAGGCGGTGGGACAGTGCGTCCCCTCCGCCGTCCGCGGCATGAATGCCACGACCGCGCTGAAAAACACGCTCAAAACCAAAAGCCAAGCCCCGAGGTGGGGGAGCCGAACCACGACATGCATACGTTACCGCGTCGGTACTATCTACGACGTGAATTCGCTCGCCCATCGCTTCGAAACGCTGCAATCGCGCGGAGAGAAAGGGTTGGTGCTGTTTTTGACCGCCGGCGATCAGCCGCTGGGCGAGCTTCGGGACGTGCTGACGTGCCTGGCGGAAGCGGGCGCCGACGCGATTGAGGTCGGCATTCCGTTCAGCGATCCTTTCGGCGAAGGGCCGACGATTCAGCAGAGCAGTCAGCGCGCGCTGGACCGTGGCACGTCGTTACGGCAGGTGCTGGATACCCTCGGGGCGGTGTCGTTGCCGATTCCGCTGGTCGCGATGGGCTACTACAATCCGATTCTGCGGTTTGGGCTGGAGGCGTACGCGGCGGGGGCGCACGCGGCGGGCATCACCGGCACCATCATCAGCGATCTGGTGCCGGACGAGGCGGATCGGTGGATGGCGGCCGCCGCTCCGCACGGTCACGAGACCATCTTTCTGGCCGCTCCCACCAGCACTGCCGCGCGGTTGGATGACGTGTGCGCTCGCACTACGGGCTTCGTTTACGCGGTCAGCCGAACGGGGGTCACGGGGGCGGAGAACGCGGTGCCGCCGCAGGTCGTGGACCTCGTTGCGGCGGTCAAGGCGCGCACGCCGAAGCCGGTTTGCGTTGGGTTCGGCATTTCGAAGGCGGAGCACGTGCGCATGGTGTGCGGGGTCGCGGACGGGGCGGTGGTGGGTTCGGCGTTGGTCCACCGGCTGCACGACGGATGGGATGGCGGTCGCGGGGCCGGCGTCATCGCCACATTCGTGCGCGAACTGAAAGCCGCCACGCACGCGTAGTACGCGCGGATGGCGTTCTCCCTTTCGCCCGGTACCTACGATGCCGCCACGATGCCGCCGGGTGATCTGTACCGCGTGCTCACCCAGTTGGTGGTGCCGCGTCCGATCGCGCTCGTCAGCTCGGTCAGCGGAGCGGGCGTCCAAAACCTCGCGCCGTTCAGCTTTTTCATGGTCGGCGGCTCGAATCCCGGAAGCGTGGTGGTGTCGCCGACGCTGAATGGACAGGGGCAACCGAAGGACACGTTGCGGAACGTTCGCGAAACCGCGCATTTCGTGGTGAATCTCGTCGATCGCGCGATGGTAGACGGCATGAATCAGGCGAGCCGAAACCTGCCGCCGGACGAATCGGAGTGGGGCTGGACGGCGTTTAGCGCGGTGGAGGGTGCGCACGGCCCGGCGTGGCGCGTGGCCGAATCGCCCGCGAGTCTCGAATGCCGACTGCATCAGGTGGTCGAGCACGGCGTCGGGCCATCGGCGGCGCGGTACATCATCGGCGAGGTGCTGGCCCTGCACGTGACGCGGACCGACGGAGCGATGATTGCGCGGTTGGGCGGACCGGACTACCTGGATCTGCGGGATGGCACAACGTTTGCGCTGTCTCGTCCGTCCTGAACGGTCAGACCGGCGGCCGACTCGTACCGGGTTCGGTCGGAATTTGGTACTTTATCGGTCCCTGACTTGCCATGCGATTGAAACGCGTCCGAATCATCGGGTTCAAGACCTTTGCGGACCGCACCGAACTCAACATTGACGGCGACATCATCGCGGTCGTGGGTCCCAACGGATGCGGCAAGTCGAACTTGGTGGATGCGATTCTGTGGGGGCTCGGCGAGAGTCACGCGCGGGCGTTGCGAGCCGGCACCCAGCAAGATGTGATCTTTTCCGGAACGCCAAAGCGGAAGGCGGTCGGCTACGCGGAGGTGTCGCTGGTGTTCGACAACGAGCAAGGCGTCTTGCCGATTGATGCCCCGGAGGTGACGATCACGCGGCGCTTGACGCGCGGCGGGGACAGCGACTACCAGATCAACAAGCGGTCTTGCCGGTTACGGGACATTCACGAGCTGCTGGCCGACTCCGGACTGGGGCGGGCGGGGTACTCGATCGTGGGCCAAAAGGAGATCGACGCCGCGCTGGCTGCCTCACCGGAAGATCGGCGGGGTTGGTTGGACGAGGCGGCGGGGGTTCAGCGGTACCGCGGTCGCAAGCTGGAAAGTCAGCGGCGCCTCGCTTCGGCCAAGGAGAACCTCGCGCGAGTGACGGACATCTTGAACGAGATTGAGGCCCAGCGCGGGCCGCTTCGGGAGGAGGCTGAGCGGGCGCACAAGTACCGGCAGCTTTCGGCGGCCCTGCGGGAAGTGGAGGTTGGATTGCTGGTGCGCGACGTGGCGGACGCCGTGCGCGAGATCGAGTCCATTGACGCGCGGCTCGGCGAAACCCAGCGGGTGGTGCTGGACGAATCGGAACGGATCGAGAAGGCCGAGTTTGACCAGCGCCAGGCCTCGGCGAAGCGCGATCAGTTGGAGCGGGAGGTCGAATCGGAGCGCGCCGATTTGGACGCGCGTCGCCAAGCGCGGGACCGCACCGAGGGCTCGCTCCGGCTGGCGCGCCAACGGATGGAGGCGCTCGCCGAGCAAGAAACGACGCTGGACGGGGATTCGGAAGCGCTGACGCAGCGGGTCGCGCGGGCGGAGCAGGACCTCGCCGTCGCCTCCGCCGAGAACGTTCAGGCGGCGTCGGCGTTGGCGGAGCTGCGGTCGGCATTGTTAGGTGCGGGCGAGCAGGCGGCGGCGATCCAGGCGCGGATCGAAGCGCTCGACGGCCGGATTCGGGAGGCTCGCGAGCGGGAACAACGCAAACTGCGGGCAGAGGCCGAACTGCAGGTTCAGCGGGAGCGGCGGGCGGCGATCACGCGGGAGCAGGCAGGGATCGAGCGCGCCATCCCGGAACTGGAATCGGCGGTTGCGGAGGCGGAAGCGTTGGCCCAACGGCTGCGCGATCAGATCGAGGCGTTTCGGGCGGAGGAGCAGCAGGTCGAGCACCAGATCAAGCAGTTGGCGCAAGAGGGGCGGGTGGACGATGCCTCAGTGCGCGATGCGATACAACTAAAGAGTCAGCTGGAGGGGCGCATTCGGGCGATTGACTCGACGATCGCGACGTTCGAGGGGATCGGTTCCGGCTCGAAGGCGGTGCTGGACGCGGTGGCGCGCGGAGAGCTGCCGGATCGGTACGTGCCGGTGGCGGCGGCGATCACGACGGACCGCGAGTTGGCGCTGGCGATCGAGACCGCGCTCGGGGGCAGCGGAAATGACCTCATCGTGCCGCACGACGATGATGCGAAGGACGCGATTCAGTTTCTGCGGGAGCGACGGGCCGGGCGGGCGACGTTCCAACCGATTCCGCTGATGCGGCCGAGCGAGATTTCGGCCGACCTGCGGCGGGTGTTGCAAGAACCCGGCGTCATTGGGCGGGCCGCCGACCTCGTGGATTGTGCCCCGGCGCATCGGCCGGTGATCGATTCGTTGCTGGGTCGCGTCGTGCTGGCCGAGTCGTTGGACGACGCGTTGCGGCTCGCCCGCACGCGCGATCGGTATCCGGGCTGGAGTCGCGTGGTGACCCTGGATGGGGAAGTGGTGCACAGCGGCGGCGCGGTGAGCGGGGGCGCGCAGAAGCATTCCGGATACGGCATCGTCCAGCGGAAGGCCGACCGTGCGCAGCTCGCGGAGGAGCTCGAGACGCTGACGCAAACGGTGGATGGCCACGCGGTGCGGGCGCGGCAACGGCAGGCGCAAGAGGAGAAACTGCGTCAATCCGTCGGCGAGCAGGAGCGGCAGCGCGTCGCGGTCGAAGCGGAGTTGGCGGAGCATCGCGAATTTAGCCGCACGATCCAGGACGAGCTGAAGACAACCCTCGCGCAGCGCGATCGATTGGCGCGAGAGTTGGCGCAATTGGCGGCCGGTCCGGTGGACGA
>JANRKI010000032.1:0-57772 GCA_033763535.1 Fimbriimonadaceae bacterium
CCCGCGTTCGAAAGGCGTTGCTGGATGCCCGCGATCCGGAGAACGGCGAGCCGATGATTACGGCAGTGCTCGATCCGGAGCGGGTGACGCACCTCGGGATGGGCGGACCGACCGGCGCGGACCTTTACGTGGACTTCGCGCCGGGCTACTATCCGAGCACGCGGCGCGGCGCAAGCGTCACCAGCCCGTCGGACGAGATCATCGGGAACGGCGTGCATGGATTTTTGCCGATCCGTCGCGACATGCACTCCATCTTTTACGCTTTTGGACCCGACGTGCCGGCGGCACCGCTCCCGGGAATCCGCCAGATCGACATCGTGCCGACGCTGGCGGGATTACTGAAATGGCCGGTCCCGAAGGATGTCAACGGGACCGCGATTGATGTGCGCGCGATGCTTAGGCGAAGCCGATGATGGGTCGTACGGTCAGGCGTCGGTAAGACACCGGGCCGTGATCGCCCTGAACCAGAATGGGTCCCGGTTCGCCCTCGGCCGCATCGAGCGCGCCGCCGGTGATGCCCGGAATCTCCTGCGCGTCGTGCACCAGCGTGCCGTTGAGTCGAACGGTCACCGTGCGTCCGATGAGGGTGATCTCGGCCGTGTTCCATTCGTTCGCGGGATGAATCGGAAGCGAGGTGGGCGTGAGGTAGCCGTAGATCGCCGCGCTGGAACCGACGCTAGGCTCGTTGCCGTGGTCGTCCAGCACTTGGTACTCGTACCGTCCGCGCAGGTAGATGCCACTGTTGCTCCCTTTCGGATAGCGGTACACCGCAATGAGCTGGAAGTCCGTGAACTTCGCGTCGCTGATGAGGTCCGTTCCGGTGGCGCGATTCTCGAGGCCGTCCTCGGTGATGGCCCAGTTCGAATCCATGCTTGGCCAGCGCACGTGCCAGCCGTTCAAGTCGGTTCCGACGAGCTCTACCGCTTCGCCGAACTGCGGCTCGCCCGCCGGAACGTCTAGCGCCGGAGCCTTGACGCCGGTCCACCGAATCTCCTCGCCCCGGTCGCTGAGCGTGGTGCCGACGAGTTGCCCGTCGACCAGCTCGCCCTTGAAGACGAGGTCGGTTTCGCGGCCCTCGTACTGCTTCGGCAGAGACCACTCCGCGGTGGTCGGGGTCAGCGAGATCTCTTTGACCGGCCGGGCACTTCCCCACTTGCCGACAAACCAGCCGCCCTGGGCCGAGAGCTCGACCCAACTCGGGAAATCACCGTCGATATCGTGGACCGTGAGGTCCCATCGTCCTTCCACCATCGGGCGGATATTACTTCGGGTTTGGGACCCATTTAACGCTGGAATCGGCGTATGCGACCGCGCGACCGGTTTTTGTGGCGATAAATCCCAAAATTGTTTGGCTCGGGTTCTTGACGTCGCTGAGGGAGCCGCCGGAAAACATGTACACGAACTTGCCCGCGGCCTCCCGATTTCGGAGGTACGGGTTGACGTTGTCCTGCCAACCGGCGGCGTTTGAGGGCAAGGTGTCGTTGTAATCCCCCGCGTACATCATGAAGGCAGTGGCCACTTGCTTGGCGTCGCTCATGGCGTGGTTTTGTGCGGCGCGCTCGGCCAACTGCTCGACCAACGCGGTGTCGATGGGCTGTAGGGCGCGCAACAGCGTGACGCCCTCCGTGGCGTACGCGACAAAGCGCGCGTTCGGGCTGACCGCGACATACCGCTCGCGTCCGCTTTGGGTCAAGAGGCCGCTCTCCTGATCCTCCGCGCCGTCGGAGGCGACCAATCGAATCGTGCTGGTACCGCCCGGAACGGTCTTGACCATCTCCATGACCAGAATCGGACCGGCCTTGTCGGAGGCCCCGACTTCATCCTTGAGGGCGTCTGCCGACGACGTGACCGACTCGGTGACCTTGCCGGTGGCGACGTCGAGGGACCGTCGCGTGACCTGGCTGGAGCCCGGCGTGCGGATGACCGCATTGAGCGACTTGCCGTCCGCCGAGGGCGTGAGCGATGGTCCGGTGATCGTGCCGACCGGTCGCACGCGTCCGTTGAGGTCGACCGAGCGCACGGTCATCGTGGTGCCATTCGCTTCACCGACGCGGTTGACCACGTAGATTTCTGCTAGCGTGGGGCTCGGCAAGATTTCGGTTTGGCCCGTGATGAGGGTCGGGTCGAGGTTGACGGTGCGGCCATCTACCGTGAGCAAACTGGCGGATTCGCAGCTGAAACCGCCGGACTGGTACCGCGTCAGCGTGTAGAGCACGGTGCTCGTTTGGCCTACAAACCGGGCGTCCGGCGCAACTTGCCCATCGAGGCTGAGCGGAATGCGGCGGGTGCGTCCGGAGGCGACCTCGTGAATGACGATCTCGGGCCGAAAATCGCCGGGTTTCGCAGGAGTGATGCCCGAAACGATGTCCAGCAATCGCTTGCCGATGGGGCTAGCGACTTGCGTGTAGAGGAGCGTACGCGAGTCGCCGGACCAGGTGAACGAAAGGGCCGGCATGGGGCTGAGCACCGTGGGCGGCTCCATGAGGTACGAGGTCCGCTTGCCCACCACGTAGTCACGAGGATATTGCGGCAAGGCCGGATCGAAGTTTTGGGCCGAGGCGGTCGCGACGGCGGCGGCAAAGGCGAGCAGAGCGGCGGTGTGCTTCATCACTTGGGGACCCACTTCACGCTACCATCCACGTAGGCCACGGCGCGGCCAAAATCGGTGTTGACGTAGCCGAGCATCGTCTCCGTGGGCCGCTCAACCTTGTCGATACTTCCGCCCGCAAACGTGTAGCTGAACCGCGCGAGAAGTTCCGAGTCTTTCACGATGGATCGTAGGTTGCTCCGCCAGTCGCCGGCGGTGGCCGCGGAGGGCAAGGTGTTATCGCGATCGCCGGCGAAAATGATGAGGGCGAAAGCGGTCATCTGCGCTTCGCGCATGGCCTTTCGACGCGCCTGCTTCGCCGCGATGTCCCGGAGTTCGCTTGCCGAGACCGGCACCAGCGCACGGCTCAGCGTGACGCCGCCGGAGACGTACACGAGTTCGGTTCCGGTAGGGTTCATCCCGAGGAAAATGCCCGCGTCGCACACGTTTCCGGCAGAGGCGGCGATTTTTGCTTCCGCCACCGATACCGTCACCCGTTTCGCGGTGGTGCCGCGAATCTCGGTTTGCTGCACGTCGAAGCCCGATGCCAACGGCGCCGACGTCGTCTCAGCGTCCGGTTTGAAGGCGCTCGGGTCGCCGTTATCGCCGGGAGCCGGCCGGACTCGTTCGTCCTGGCGTTCGATTTTTCCGGTCCGCAGGTCGTAGTCGTGGAAGACGCGCAGCTTTCGAGCCTGGTCGAACTCCATCGTCCGCACGGTATCGCCGTCGGGAAGTTCGATCAGGTAGCCAGGCATCACCGCTAACCGGCGAGTTGCGCCGTTGCGATCGACAACGCTGACTTCGTACGTTCGGGGACTCGTCGTGACGCGCCGGGCCAGGTAGTACTCGTTTCGAACTCGGCTGGTCACCGCCGTGACTTCGTCGGCCGCCCCGAACTTGAGGACAAACTGCAGGCCGTCCGGGTTTGCAACGACATGGCGTACGACCTGAAGTTCGTCGTCGTCACCGTTTCGGTAGTACGTAAAGAGCACGCGATTGGTCTGGCCGATAAAGTCGCGACTAAACCCCAAGTTTTCGGTCGGCGCGGTGATGCCGAGCGCGAACGTTTTTCCGGACGCGATATCACGTACGGTGGGAATCTGGGGTCCGTAAATGTTTAGCTTGTCGGTGTTCCCTTCCGCGATCCAGTCTTTGGGTGATAACGGCGGTCGATCGAGGTAGGTCATCGTTCGGCCGTCGGCGGACCAGTTGATGCCGATGATTGGCCGTTCCGATATGACGCGCGGCGCAGCGATGAGATACGCCTGCTTCGGGCCAATCAGACAATCCTCGGGGTAGCGCGGAACGGTGGTTGCCTGGCCAACCGCCAGAAAGGCGATGTGTAAGAACGCGATCATCGTTGGGTCCCTGGCGTTACCGACTTACGACTTGGGAACCCACTTCACGCTCCCATCCACAAACGCAACCGCTCGACCGCCATCGATACTGATGTAGCCGAGTACGGTCTGGTCCGGTTTCTCCACTTTCGCGATGTTTCCGCCGGGGAACGTGTACGTGAACCTTTCGAGGGTGGACCGCTCTTTCGTATACGGGTACGCGCGATCGCGCCAATTCTCGCTCGGTTTGGGAAGCTCGTCGTCGTAATCGGTGGAGAGCAGAATGAGTGCCAGCGCGGCTTGTTTAGCCCGACTGATTGCGTCGGCTTTCGCTTGTTCGGCGAGAGCGACGCGCAACGACTTCGCGTCAATCGGCAAAATTTCGCGCAAGAAGGTGACGCCGTCGGATACGTAGGCGATAAAGCTTCCCGTCGGGCTCATGCCGAGTAGCTCGCCACTATTGGAGATGTTGCCCGGCGGGGATGGCTCGGTTTCGTTCTCGATCGCGAGGCTAATGCGGTACTGCCGCGGGTGCTTGGTGGGTTCAAGGGACAGTCGAAACGGTTTCGGCTCGCGCCCAGACTCCTCGTCGTCATCTTCGACGATCGCCTTGAAGGCGCTCGGATCGGACTTTCCTCCTACCCGTTTCTTAAACTCCGTTTCGGTGACCGTGACCTTCTTCGTATCGCGATCCAACTCTGTCTTCACCATGACGCGTCGGGCGGAGTCAAAAACGGAAAAGATCAGCGTTTTGCCGTCGGGACTACAGCCCGAAAAGTATCCGGTAAACGTCCCGAGTGGAATCCGGCGACCGCTGGAATCCACGGCCACGACTTCCGAGCGCGGAGGCGTTCGATCGAACCCATTCACGAGGTAGTACTCCGGGCGAACGGGGTTAGTAACCGCCAAAATATCCGTTTTCCCGGTGAAGGCGATCTCAGATTGGATGCCGTCGGGATTCATCACCGTATGTCTTACGGTCGTCGGTTCCCCGTCGATCAAGCCGAAATCTTGAATTAGCAGCCGGTTGGTTTGGCCGATAAACGAGATTTCGGACGCAAACTTCGTTGGCGCGTACGGTCGCCGAAAAGTGCGGCCACTGCGCAAATCGCGGATGACGAAGTTGCTCGGCTCAGCTTCCACCGCTTGTCCGCCCGTCAGCCGCTTTACCCAATCGCGTACCGGCACGGGCGACCGCTCTTGGTACGCCAGCGTCGTTCCACTGGCCGACCAGTGCAGTTGCGTAATCGGCCGCTCGGAGATGACCGACGGCGGACCGATCACGTACGCCCGGTCTTGGCTGATGAGAAAGTCGTTCGGCGCCTTCGGAACGGGCTCAACCTGGAACGATCGGGCGGCGAGGGTGCTGATCAGCAAGGCGAGCATGGCTCAATTCTACAAACAATTCGCCGGAATCCGACCGAGTTTTTGCGCGATTATTGCGCCGGCGGCAGCTTCGGAATCTTGATGCGAGAACCGGCCTTGATGCCGAACTTTTTCGCCATCCCCTGTCGCAGTTCGAGCACGTACGTGGCCGGCTCGGCACTCGGAATCGTCCGCTCGCTAAACGGCTTGCCCTGGCCGACGTTGGTCACCAGCCCGTTTCGCTTGATGTAGATGATGTCGAGCGGCAACACCGTGTTGCGCATCCAGAACCCGCGCGGGGCTTCGTCCGGAAAATGGAACAGGAACCCTTCGCTGGTCTTGAACTCCTTCGCGGTGAGGAACATCATCCCTTCCTGTCGCTTTGGGTCAGTATCACACAGGTACGACGGGATCGCGCGGCTACCAAACATCACGGTGACCCGCTTCAAGTCCGACAGTTGGTACAGCCGGTTCGGATTCTGAAACGTGGCGAGCCACAGACATGAGGCAAGCATGATCATGGTTACGCCCCTTTTGACGGTACGAACGTGGGCATCGTTGCTTCGAACGCGGTAATTTGGTCCCCGAAACTCAGCGTGGTACCGATAAGATCCAAACCGGCGAGGATGGCGGCGCGGGTCATCGGGGCGATCTCGAACCGGGCGTCGCCGCTCGGCAGGCCGCGGACGACTTGGTCCTCTAGGTTCACGGTGAGGGTGGCACCGGTACCAAGGGCGACCGCTTCGGCATGCGGACCGGCATCAAGTTCAATGAGCAGGAGCCCGTTATTGGCGGCGTTCGAGCGAAAAATGTCGCTGTAGCCGGGTGAATCGGCGTCGCGGCGGGCAATCACGGCCCGGAATCCGGCCTGCTGGATCGCCCACACCGCGTGCTCGCGCGAGGACCCGCATCCAAAGTTCGTTCCGACCACGAGAATCGATGCGCCTTGCGAGGCCGGGGTGTCGAGGACGAAATCCGGACCGCGCAGATCGGCAAACGCCAGCTCGCCGTAGCCAGCGCGTTCGATCCGGCTGAGATATCGGGCCGGGATGATGCGGTCGGTATCGACGTGATCGCCGGGCAACACCGCGATCGTCCCCGTGTGCGCGCGAAACGGTTCCACGCCTCCATTATCCGGGTTTCGCCAAAAGTATCATGTGCGAATGCCGCAATCGGAGCTCAAGCGCACCTACACCCTCGAGGAGTATTTGGCCCGGAGCGGCGGCACCCGGCGGATTCCACTGATTTACGATCGGTTGGCCGACCTCGAGACGCCGGTCGGCGCGTACTGGAAGCTGGCCGCCGACGAGACCTACAGCTTCCTGTTGGAAAGCGTGACCGGCGGCGAGCAGGTTGCCCGGTATAGCTTTATCGGCGTGCGACCGCGCGACGTGATCCGCGTGAAGAACGGCACGGCGGAGTCCAACGCGGGCACGCGGCCGTTAGAACCCGGCGAGGACCCGCTGCATCTCTTGGCGGCCGCGATTCCGACCGACGCACCGGAAGACATCGAGGGATTGCCCCCCTTTACCGGCGGCGCGGTGGGTATGTGCGCGTACGACATCGTGCGCTACTTCGAACGGCTCCCGGACGGCCCCACGGACGACCTCCAGATTCCGGACATGGCAATGATGATCGTGGATACGGTGGTGGTGTTCGATCACGCCCGCAATCGAATCCGGATCGTGGCCCACACCGACGGATCGGAGGCCGATTACCACCGCGCGACGGCGGCGATCGAGGCGATTCTGGCGAAGCTCGACGCGCCCTTGCCCGCATTACCCGCCGGTGAGTACGCGGTGAACCCGGTCGAAAGCAACCAGTCGCAGGCTCAGTTCGAAGCCAACGTTAGCCGTATGCGCGAGTACATCATCGCCGGCGACGGGGTGCAAATGGTGCCGTCGCAACGATTCCGCACCCGCGTGGAGGCGCACCCGCTGACGGTGTACCGATCGCTCCGCTCGATCAATCCGTCGCCGTACATGTTTCTGCTCCGGCTCGGGACGTTCGACATTGTGGGCGCGTCGCCGGAGATTCTCGTCTCGTTGCACGGCCAGCGCGCGCGGGTTCGCCCGATCGCCGGGACCCGCTGGCGGGGCAAGAATCGCGCGGAAGACGACGCCCTCGCCGCCGAGCTCTTGGCCGACGAGAAGGAGCGCGCCGAGCACGTGATGCTGGTCGACCTCGGCCGCAACGACCTCGGCCGGGTGTGCCAGTACGGCACGGTGGAGGTCACCGAACTGATGGTGGTCGAGCGATACAGCCACGTCATGCACATTGTGAGTGACGTCACGGGCGAACTCGACCCGAAGTACTCCGCGCTCGACCTGTTACGGGCGACGTTTCCGGCGGGCACCGTATCCGGCGCCCCGAAGATTCGGGCGATGGAGATCATCGACGAGCTGGAACCGACGCGGCGGGGCATCTACGCGGGCTCGGTCGGGTTTCTCAGTTACACCGGCGACCTGGACATGTGCATTACTTTGCGTTCTATTCTGCTGAAAGATGGATACGGCTACGTGCAAGCCGGGGGCGGAGTGGTATACGACAGCGATCCGACGAAGGAGTACGAGGAGAGCCGGAACAAGGCGGCGGCGGCGTTGCGGGCGATCGAACGCGCACAGGCCGGACTGTGATCGTTCAGCCGTCGAGTCCCATCTCTTGCCGCAGTTTCGCGATGGACGAGTGATCGTAGGCATCGAGCTTCTTCGCGCTGGCCGCGTACGTTTGGGCGTCCTCCGGCTGACCGAGTTCGGAGTGCATCAGGTAGAGCAGGCCGGCGTACATCGTCTTTTCGGCGTCGAGGTCGTAAGCCATGCGAATCGCCCGGATCGCCTCCGTGCGCTTGCCCAACCGCCAGAAGGCGACCGCGGTCCGCAGGTAGTAGTAATCGTCGCCCGGGCTCAGCTCGACCGCCGCGCGGAAAGCCGACAGCGCCCCGGAGTACTCCTTCAGCTTGAGTTGCAGGTTTCCGGCGAAGCAGTGATAGAACGCGTTGTCCGGCTGGTTCATGATCGCGTGCCGCATCGCGGTCAGTGCGCGCCGCTTCTCGCCCATCTCGGCCAACGTTTCGGCGAGTTTGAAGTGATGGAACGCATTGGTGGGCTCCAGCGCGATCGCGGCGTCAAGTTCGGCGACGGCGTCCCGGAATCGGCCCTCGCGCCGGTAAACATCGCTCAGTCCGGCGCGAGGTTCTGCGGCGTTGGCCAGCCGCAATGACTGCAAGAAGGCGTGGGTGGCACCGGGCAGATCGTCGCTGAAGCTGAGCACCCCCGCCAGATTCGCCTGGGCGACGGCCGCGAGTTCTGGGTTCCCCGCCGCCTGTTCAACCGCGCGCCGAAAATGAATGAGCGCCCCGGTCACATCCCCGTCTTCCAGCGATGCCGCCCCGAGGTCCGTGCTTTCCGCGTGATCACGGCCAACTCGATTCCGCCGCGCGATCGCGTCCTCCGAAAGCTGTCCGTCCGAACCGTGGAACAGCTCGTAAACTCCGCGCATGCTGGCGTCCACTAGCCGCCTCCGAGGACGCCGCTGGAGAGCTCTTGGAACGGGCGGATCGTGATCTGGGCGGGATAGCTGGACCCGCTGAGGGGCACGGTCACGAACTCGACCTTGCGTTCTTCGCCCGGTCCGAGCCGAAAACGTTCGATGCGGAACTCGGCCTTCGGTTGCAGCAACGGGGTCTGCATCACCGCGCCGTTCATGTAGAACAAGGCCCCACTGTATCCGGCACTCGCTTCGAAAACCACCTCGAGATCGGCCGGCTCCTGGGTGGGATTGCTCACCATCGCCTTGATCGCGTACGTGACGCCGAAGTTGCCGCTGAGCACGCGTTTCGCGTCGGCCCCGGCGATCGGGCGCTCGCCAATGCGGAGGAACTTCCAACTTTCGCCGACGCGGTACTCGACCGCGAGCGATTTCTGCGGATCCGGGAAGATCAGGTCGCTGAACTGATAGTTGCTCAGGTCCAAATCGTTGATTGGGTTCGCGCCGACCAGCCGCCACGGGGTAGTCGAGGCGATCGCGTCTTGCCAACGCCGTTCGAGGTTAAACGGGGGCCACGCGTCGGTCCGGACCAAGACACTCGGCGGGCCATCAATGAGCCGGAGTCCGCACAGCCCACTCATCGTTTCGTTGGTACCGAGTCGTCGGAACGAGATCGGCAAGCTCGAACGCGGGGGAATCGTCACGATCTCTCCGGAGCCGCTGGCCCACGCCCGCAGGTATTGGTCCGCGGCCTTGAGACCCGCGCGAACCGGATTCTTGTCTGGCTCGCTATCGCCCGGAATCAGGAGCACCCGGGCCGGCTGATCCGATTCGTTGACCGCCTGTACCCGCACGTACATCGCAAAGGTCGCGGTGTTGATGTGGTGGTACAGCATCCGCACCGGGGTGTCGGCCCGTAATGCGGCGGCAAAAAGGTTGCCGGGCGACGTGATGTTCTCCGGCTCGTTACAGTACCAAAGCTCCTTATCGCGCCGAAACGCCACGCCGATGTTCCGCACGATGACGTTGACCACGCCTTCGGACTGGATCGCATCCTCGGCCCACACGCGCACCCGCACTGGGAAAGATCGCGACTGCGCTTCCGGAACGATGGTTTCGGCCTTGCTCAGGATTCGGACCTGACTGTTTGGCACCCGCTGAAGTTGGTTCTGGATCGCGGCGTCGATGACCGAGCCCACCGTGGAAGCCATCGTCGGGCTCCCCGCGACGGCCACGCTCAGCGTTTGCGGCAACGTCGCCGCATAAGGTTGAACCGTGACGCGGATGGCCTGCGACAATCGCGGCGTGGACACGGTCACGATCGCGGTCCCGGGCCGGTTTGCGGCCAGCTTGACGCCCGACTCGGTGAGGAACGGTGTCACGACTTCCGCGTTATCGCTGCTGACGGTGGCGGTCTTCCACAGGTAGCCCTTCGCCGGAATCGTGCGATTGCTCGGTGACGGCATCCGCACCGTGTCGGTGGCGATGGACAAGGCCGGAACGGAGAACGACTTTTTGAGGCGGCCCGCCCAGAGGTTCGCGAGCGATTGCGCGGAGGAACGGTTGGCCTTTGCTTCCGTCGCGGTGACCGTGAGGACGCGTTCCCCGCCGGCAAAGATCGCGAACGTGTTGTCGGCCTTGCGCACCTTGACGTCGCCCGCGTAGGGCAACGCCACCAGCGTTTCGACCAGGATTTGCGCGCGGGTTTCCGGACTGAGCCCGTCGGTGGTGGACGTGCGCAACGTGCAAATGACGAGCCCGTTGACACTCACGGTGGCGCCGTCGGCTACCGCGTCAATCGGAACCTGCGCCGGAATCCGGGCCGAAGCGAACACGCTCCACCAGATGATCAGCAGGCATACCCATCCCCGCGCCCGCCAGACTCGTTGCTCTCCCATCCCAAGTCACCGCGGGACGTTCCCGCAAGCCGTAAGGGTACCCGTCGAACCCGTCGCTGGTACCCTCTGCAGTGATGAATCCGATCGTGGCGAAGAACTATATCGATGGGGAATGGCGCGACGCCGCCAGCCATTTCGAGAGCGTCAATCCGGCCAATCGCACCGAAATCATCGGTACCGCCCCGAACAGCAGCGCGCAAGACGTGGAGGACGCCGTGCAGGCGGCCCGCGCGGCCTTCCAAACCTGGCGCGAATGGAGCTGGGTTCGCCGCGCCGAGGTCATCGACAACTTCGCCCAACTGATCAAGCGCGATGTCGAAGAGATCGCCGTGCTCGTGACGCGGGAATGCGGCAAGCCGATCAACGAAGGTCGCGCCGACGCGGTGGAAGCGCTCCACATGGCGCAGTACATCGCCGGCCTCGGTCGACTGCCCATCGGCTACGCCATCTCGTCAGAGATTTCCGCGAAGGACGCGTATATTCTGCGTAAGCCGAAGGGCGTCGTCGCGTGCATCACGCCGTGGAATTTCCCTTCCGCGATTCCGCTGTGGGTCATTCTGCCGGCCGTACTCGCGGGCAACACCGCCGTGTTTAAGCCGGCCGAACAGACGCCCATCGTGGCGCACAAGCTGATGGAGCTCTTCCACGAGGCGGGATTCCCGGCCGGCGTCATCAATCTGGTGCACGGCATGGGCGAGACCGTGGGCGATCCGCTGGTGAAGCACAAGCACGTGGACGCGATCCTGTTCACCGGTTCGCGCGCGGTGGGCAAATACATCCAGCAGGTCGCAGCGGGGGATGCGTACAAGTTCGCGGCGACCGAAATGGGCGGCAAGAACGCCACGATCGTGCTGGCGGACGCCGACCTCGATCTGGCGGTGAATGCGTGCGTGCTCGGCGCGTTCAAGACCAGTGGTCAGCGGTGCGTTTCTACCAGCCGCATCATCATTGACCGCGCGATCGAGCCGGAATTCACCGCGCGGTACGTCGAGAAGGTCAAGCGGATCAAGATCGGCAATGGCCTCGGCGAAGACATCTTTATGGGGCCGCTCATCGAAGCGGGCGCGATCGAAAAGTGGCAACGCCACAATGCGAAGGCGAAGGAAGAAGGGGCCCAGGTGCTCGTGGACGGCCAGGTGTTGACCGACGGCGACTACGCGCTCGGCAACTTTGTCAGCCCGTTCGTGTACCGGTTCGACGGCTATGTCGAGAACACGTTCTGCCTGCGCGAGGAGGCGTTTAGCCCGCACGTCGCGATCATCCCGGTCAGCGGTCGGGAGGAGGCGGTGAACGTGTACAACGACACGGATTACGGTCTCGCGATGGCCGTCATCACCGAGGATTATCGCAACTGGCGATACGTGCGCGACCATGCCGATTACGGTCTGGGCTACGTCAACCTGCCCAGCATCGGGGCGGAAGTCCACCTGCCGTTCGGCGGGGTCAAGGCCTCCGGCAACGGTCACCCGGGCGCCGAAGGCATCCTAGAATCGGTCACCCACCGCGTGGCATTCACGGTGAACCATGCCCGCGAGATCGTGATGGCGCAGGGCCTCTCGACCTCGATCTGACACGGCACGCGCTCAAAATTTCGTTCCGCCGGAAACGTGTCAGTTTGCGGCGGGCGAATTCGTCGGTATACTGCGCTGTAAGAGTCGTCGGCATCGTGTCTTGGTCTTGGCTTCCGCATTGAGGTTGGCCTGATTTATGTTCCCGTTCGCATCGACACCAACCAGTCGGCGTTGACTCGCGCCGCGGAAAGCTCCATGAGTACGAAAACCCTGTATGTAGGCAACCTGCCCTACTCCTATAACGAGCAAAACCTGCTCGATCTCTTCTCCGAATTCGGCGCGCAAAAGGCCCGCATCGTCGAAGGACGAGGCTTCGGCTTCGTGGACGTCGACGCGGACATGGCCGAACAAGCCATCGAAGCGAAGAACGGTGCCGATGCCAACGGTCGCCGCATGATGGTGAACGAAGCCCGACCGCGTGAAGGCGGCGGTGGCGGCGGCGGCCGATTTGGCGGCGGCGGCGGTGGCGGCAGCTACGGCGGCGGCGGCGGTGGCGGAAGCTACGGCGGCGGCGGTGGCGGCGGCTACGGCGGTGGTGGCGGCGGTGGCTACGGCGGCGGCGGTGGTCGCGGCGGTAGCGGCGGCGGCGGTCGCGGCGGCAGCGGTGGACGCGGCGGCAGCAGCGGCGGCGGACGCGGCGGATTCAAGCGCTACTGAGACTTCCCTGACTCCATGGATGCCCTCACGGATTTCGCGATCCTTCGCGACGTGAGGGCATTTTTGTTTGACCTTGACGGCACCCTCATCGACTCCATCCCCGCCGTGGACCGCGCCTGGAGTCTCTGGGCGGAGCGCGTGGGTCTCGCCGCCGGCGACGTCCTGCCGCATATCCACGGTCGCCGCAGTTTCGATTCGATTCGTGCCCTTGCACCGCACCTCGACGCGCACGAAGAAGATGCGTGGCTCCGCGCGCTGGAAGCCACCGACACGACCGGCGTGACCGCCTTGCCGGGCGCACGGGAGTTCATTCTGGGGCTACCCCCCGACCGGTACACCTACGTCACTAGTGCGACCCGCGATGTTGCCACCGCCCGTCTGACCGCGGTCGGCCTTCCGATTCCGTCGAATGCCGTGTATGGAGACGACGTGACGTCCGGAAAGCCCGATCCCGAACCGTACCGCTCCGGCGCCGCCCGCCTCGGATTCGCGCCGTCGGAATGTCTTGCGTTCGAGGACACCCTCGCAGGAGTTCGGAGCGCCGCCGACGCCGGTTGTCAGGTGATTCGCATCGGTGACCCGACGGAACTGGCGATTTTGGCCGTACGCGGAGTGCATGAACTCCGCGTCGAACGGCGGGCCGACGGAACGTTTACGGTCGCGTCGGCCAACTGACGAGCTGGAACTCTTCCGGCACCCGAATGTCCGCGTGGCGCGGCACGATTCGCACCGTGTAACCCTGGTGGCCCAACACGTCGGCGTCGGCGCAACCTCGGAAGGTGAACCGTCCGGACTCCGACGCGACAAACTCGAGGTCTTGCACACGGGTGGCCATCAGGTCCCGGTTCGGGCCGACCTTGCCGATCACTGCTTGCACGCTCACGTCCTCTGGGTGAAGCGGACCGAGTTCCACCACCGCCGTGACTTCGAATTGGTCGCCCACCTGCTGGGCCGTGCCGGCGGTGTCGCGAATATCGACCACGCGGACCGACTGCCATCCCGCCTGCACGCGGTCGCGCCAGGCCAACGCGTCGCGCGCGTTGTCCAAGCCCTGCAACGCGCGTCGTTCGTAGGCGTGCATGGCGGGCACGTAGAACTCCTCCGCGTAGTCGCGCACCATGCGGGCGGTGCTGAAGTACGGGGCCAGTTTGCGAATCGAGGCCTTGACCATCGCCAGCCAGCGAACCGGTAAGCCGTTTTCGCTGCGGTGGTAGAACGTCGGACCGATTTCGTTCTCCAGCAGGTGGTACAGCGAACGGGAATCGAGCCAGTCTTGGTGTCCGGAATCCTCGCTCTGGGTGCGATCGCCGATCGCGAACCCGACCGTCGGGTCGTACCCTTCGTCCCACCAGCCGTCGAGGATCGAGCAGTTGAGTCCGCCGTTCGGCACGACTTTCATGCCGCTGGTACCGCTGGCTTCGTACGGACGGCGCGGATTGTTCAGCCACACGTCCACGCCTTGTACGAGAGCGCGGGCGATCTTCATGTCGTAATCCTCGAGGAAGACCATTCGGGCCCGGGCACCTTCGGTGTGGATGAAGTTCCAAAGGTCTTGGATGATGTGCTTGCCTCCATCGTCGCGCGGGTGGGCTTTGCCCGCAATGATGATCTGCACCGGGCGATCGGCGTGGAACAGCAAACGCTTCAGCCGCTCGCGATCGGTCAGCATCAGCGAGCCGCGCTTGTACGTGGCAAATCTCCGCGCGAACCCGATGGTGAGCACGCGTGAATCGAGCACGCTGACATCGAAAGTCGCGTCGGGCCGTCCCTGCCGCGTCTGAAGTCGCTTCCGGACGTACCGAACGAGGTCGGCGCGCCCGCTCTCGATAGCAAACCAGAGCTCCTCGTCGGGAATTTCGTCGACCGCTTCCCAAACCTTCGGCTCTTGCGGATGGCGTCGCCAGTCGGTACCGAGGTAGCTATCGAACAGCGCGGCCATGCGACGACTGACCCACGTCATGGTGTGGATGCCGTTCGTGATGCCGCGCACCGGCACCTCGTCGTCCGGATAGTCCGGCCATCGGCGGCTAAACATGGATCGCGAGACCTTCGCGTGGAGCTGCGATACTCCGTTGACGTGGTTCGCGGTCTCCATCGCGAGTACCGCCATGTTGAACGCCTCGCCCTGATTCTCCGGCTCCACCCGGCCTAAGCGCAGGAACTGGTCGAACGGGAGTTCGGCCTTCTCGACCGTGGGCCCGAGGTACCGCTCCAACATGTCCGGACGGAACAGGTCAAATCCGGCGGGCACCGGCGTGTGGGTGGTGAAGACGTTGCTGCCGACGATCGCGTGGCGGGCGACGCGGAAATCGCAATGGTGCTCGGCCATGAACTGTCGGATGCGCTCCAGACTGAGGAACGCGGCGTGGCCTTCGTTCATGTGGCAAACGGTCGGCTTGATTCCGACGGCCTCCAGCGCGCGCATCCCGCCGATTCCGAGGATCATCTCCTGCCGAATCCGCATCTCCTCGTCCCCGGAGTACAGCGAGTCGGTGATGCCCTGGTCGGCGGGCGCGTTCTCGAGCACGTTCGAGTCAAGCAGGTACAGCGGAATCCGGCCGACATCGGCGCGCCAGATTTGGCAGGTCACCGTCCGGTCAGGGAACGCGACATCGATCCGGATCGGATCGCCGCCGCCGGTGCGCATCAGCGTGAGCGGCATTTGGTAAAAGTCGTATTCGGGATAGACCTCTTGTTGCCACCCATCGAGAGTGAGGCGTTGCCGGAAGTAGCCTCGGTTGTAAAGCAGTCCGACGCCGACCAACGGCAGTCCGAGGTCGCTCGCCGCCTTTAGGTGGTCGCCGGCAAGTACGCCGAGCCCGCCGCTGTAGATCGGCAAGCCTTCGGTGAGGCCGAACTCGAAGCAGAAGTATGCGATCGTGTTGCGGGCGCGCAGCTCCGGATGCTGGCGGTCGAACCAAGTCGGCTTGGCCAGGTAGTCGCGAAGCGCCTGGGCGCATTCGTTCATCCGCTCCAAGAATGCGGCGTCGTGGGCCAACTGCTCAATCCGTTCCTTCGGAAGCTGGTTGACGAAGAGCACCGGGTTGTGCTCGGATGCGTCCCAGCGGGCTTTATCGATGGCGCGAAACAGGTCTCGGGATGCGTGATCCCACGTCCAGCGGAAGTTGGACGCAATCTCTTTCAGCGGGGCGAGGGATTCGGGCAGATGCGCGATCACCTCGAATGAGCGCGTGAATTTCGGATACTTCATGCGAACCTTCCGATGAGGCGTGCGACGGTGCGGCCCTGCGGACGACCTCAGTCTACGACATCGGCGGGTACCCTGTGAGGCACGTTCGTCATGCTGATCCTCGTACCGCTCAAGCGCGTGGTGGACCCGTACGCCAAAGTGCGTCCATTGCCCGACGGCTCCGGACTTGATGTCGCGGGCCTCAAATTCGAAATCAATCCGTTCGACGAAATCGCCCTCGAAGAAGCGGTTCGGCTGCGGGAACGACTCGGCAACGTCGAGATTGTCGCCCTGACGATCGGTGCCGCCGAAGCCGAGGAACAACTCCGCAAGGCCCTTGCGATGGGGGCGGACCGGGCGATTCTGGTGGAGTCATCCGATGCAATGGATTCCACCGTCGTCGCGGCAGAACTTGCGGCGTGGGTCGCCGAACTGCAACCGCACGTCGTCCTGATGGGCAAGCAAGCAACCGACGACGACGCGAATCAGGCCGGGCAAATGTTGGCCGCCAAACTCGGCTGGCCCCAAGCGACATTCGCCTCTAAAGTTGAACTCACGGAGACGACCGCCACCGTGACGCGCGAAACGGATTCCGGCGACGAAACGCTCCAGCTTCCCTTGCCCGCCGTGATCACGGCCGATCTTCGCCTAAACGAGCCGCGTTACATCGCGCTGCCCGGCATCATCAAGGCCCGGAGCAAGCCGTTGGCGCGCGAGAGACGCAAGACCTCCGTCACCGCGAAATCGCGCGTCACCCACATTGCCGCCCCCGCCGCACGCGAGGCCGGTCGCAAAGTCGGTTCGGTCGCAGAGCTCGTGGCCGCCATCGCCGCCCGAGGAGTGTTATGAGCAAGCATCTGTTGATCGCCTTTGACGACGCCGAGGTCGCCGCGTCCGGCGGATTGATCTTTGCCCTGGGCCTCCCCGTTGACGTACTGAACCTGACGGGCTCGGCCACGGCCGGAGCCCAAACGTGGTTGGCGAAACTGCCGGAAGTTCCCCCGGCCGACGCGCTCGCCGCCGCGCTCGTGAGTCTCGTCGCCGGCTACTCGCACGTTTCGGCGGTGTCTTCCATGCGGAGCAAAGACGTCATGGCCCGGCTCGCCGGACTGCTGGACGCCGCGATGGTGACCGATGTCGTGGGCGTCGCCAGCCCCACCGAATTCCACCGCCCGATCGTCGCGGGATCGTTGCTCGCCACCGTGCAAGTGCTGTCCGAGCCGGTAGTGCTGACGTTCCGACCCGGTTCGTTCGTTCCCGCTCCGGTCGCGGCGTCGGAGAACGTCCGCGAGGTGACGCCCGAACTTGCAGGCACCACCGTCCGCACCCACGTGGGAGCGCGCGGCGGCGCCAGGCCCGACCTGACTCAGGCCAAGGTGGTGGTCAGCGGCGGCCGACCTCTCAAGGATGCCGATACGTTCGAACGTGTGCTCGGCGGGCTCGCGGATGCACTCGGCGGGGCCGTCGGCGCCACCCGCGCGGCGGTTGATAGCGGCATCGCGCCGAACGAACTGCAGGTCGGTCAAACCGGAAAGATCGTCGCCCCGGACCTGTACATCGCCGCCGGCATCTCCGGCAGCACCCAGCACATGGCCGGCATCAAGGACAGCAAAGTGATCGTGGCGATCAACAAGGACGCAGACGCGCCGATCTTCGAAATGGCCGACCTCGGCCTGGTGGCGGACCTGTACGAGGTGCTGCCGCAGCTCGAATCGGAATTGCCAAAGGTCCGCAACGCGTAAAGTTTCCCAGGTCGGCACGTCCGAACCTCTAATCCCATGCACCTCATCTCCCGATTGACCTCTGTCCTTTTCAGCCTCGCGGTGGCGGCCCACGCCTGGTCGCAGGTTGACCCGAACCGCGTAGTCGCCGTCATCAATGGCGAAGAGCTGAAGGGGTCTGAGTACTACCGCCGGATGGAGTACCTGAACGGGGTCGGTCGCCAGATGGGCCAAATGTTCGCCGAACTTCCGCCGGCAATCCTCGTGATTGACCGGATCGTCACCGACCGCCTCACGCTTCAACTGGCCCGCGAAAAGGGTGCCGCGCCCACCGAACTGGAGGTGAACGCCGAGTTCGCGCAGCGCCTCAAGAACAACCCCGACCTCTTGAAAACGTGGACGGACAGCGGCCGCACCGAGGCGGAACTGAAGGAACAGATCAAGGTTGAGATTGCCCAGTTCAAGATCATCACGTTTGGCGTGACGGTGACCGATCAGGAAGTGGACCGGATTTACAAGGAACGCGACGCCGACTTCCGGATTCCGAAGCAGTACAAGCTTAGCGTCATCGCGGTGACGACCAAGGAAGAACAGGCCGCGGTGGATGCCGACCTGAAGGCGAACAAGCCGTTCGACGAGGTCGCCCGCACCCGCAGCAAGGATGCGAGTCGCGCGACCGGCGGACAGTACGGCGTGCTCCCGGTCACGATGCTCGGCGCGGCGGTACTGGAGGCGCTCAACAAGGTGAAGATCGGCGGCGTGGCCGACTGGCTGCAATCCGGCACGGACGGCGACACCACCTTTATCAAGTTCAAAATCGACGACATCATCGCCGAAAAGAAGCAAGAGTTGACTCCGGAACTTCGCAGCAACATCCGCAAGACGCGGATGGTCGAGCTCGGACGGGTGAAGAACAACATCGTGAAGGAAATGGCCGCGATGCGCAGCAAGGCCCGGGTCGAGATTCGCCAGCCGGAGTTGCAAAAGGCGTACGACCAGCTCATTCAGGGTTACCTGAAGCAATCCGCCGGCGGCCAGTAAGTGGTGCGGGTCCTGCGCGCCACGGCCGACACGACCTTCTCGCCGGATGCCGCGCCGTTCTTCGCGGATTCCGATCGGACCGTCGCGTGGCTACGGCCGAAGGGAATTACCGCCACGGTGATCCCGGCGGGTGAGCTTCCGGCGACGGGCACGCTGGTGCTCGGTCCGGCCTCGGCGCTCGAAACGCTCGTAGAAGTGATTGATCGGCTGCTCTCGCCCGATGGTTGCCCGTGGGATCGCGCGCAGACCCACGAATCGCTGAAGCCGTACTTGCTGGAGGAAGCGTACGAGGTGATGGACGCGATCGACCGCAAGGACGACGATGGCCTGCGCGAAGAGCTCGGCGACGTGCTGCTGCAACCCGTGCTTCACGCGCAGATTCGCGCGGCGGCCGGGGGATGGGATACCGAATCGGTCGCGCGCACATTGGTCGAGAAGCTGATCCGACGTCACCCCCACGTGTTCGGCACGCCGGAATCGCTCGGCTCTGCCGAGGCGGTGCGCACTCAGTGGGAGGCCATCAAGCGCGCCGAGAAAGCCGACGCGCCGCCGTCGAGCGTGCTGGACGGAGTACTCGCTTCCCTGCCTGCCCTCATGCGGGCTCAAAAAGTCAGCCAGCGCGCCGCCAAAACTGGATTCGAATGGCCCGACTTGGACGGCGTACTCGACAAGCTACGCGAAGAGATCGACGAGTTTCGCACCGCGGAAACCGCCGACGAACGCCGAGATGAGCTCGGCGACATCCTCTTCACGCTCGTCAACGTGGCGCGTTGGCAGGGGATCGACGCGGAAGATGCGCTCCGCCAGATGGTGGACCGGTTCGAGCGTCGCTTCCGTACGATGGAAGCCTTGGCCGAACGGCCACTCGCCGAACTCAGCCCCGCCGACTGGGATCGCCTGTGGGAATCGGCGAAATCGCGCGAACGTTCCGCATAATCAACCTGTGCCGGTTTGGGGCGTCGTCAATCAGAAAGGGGGAGTCGGCAAGACGACGACTGCGGTCAACCTTGCGGCCTCGCTCGCCGCGCACGGCCAACGCACGCTACTGGTCGACGCCGATCCGCAAGGCAACGCCACCACCGGGGTCGGGTTCGACAAATCGCACGCCCGGGCCACCCTGTACGATGTGCTCGTCGCGGGCATTGATGCGCCGGACGATCCGCAGACGGTGTTGCAGGCCATCGCCAACGTCTCCGCGAACCTCGACCTGCTCCCCAGCACGCTCGACCTCGCCGGGGCCGAACCCGTACTGCTCAACGCCGTCGGTAAAGAGTTGATCCTGGCGGAGGCGCTGGCCAAAGTATCCGACCGGTACGACTGGATCATCATCGACAGTCCGCCGAGCTTGGGGCTGTTGACAATCAACATTCTGAGTGCCTCCGACGCGGTGCTGGTGCCGTTGCAGTGCGAGTTTTACGCGCTGGAGGGATTGACCCAGCTGATGCGGACGATCGAACTGGTCCGGCGACGGATCAATCCGCGGCTCGAGATCGCCAAGGTCCTTTTAACGATGTACGATCCGCGCAACCGCCTGACCCAGCAGGTCGAGGACGAAGTGCGGCAATTCTTCGGGCCGAAGGTGAGCGATATCGTGATTCCGCGCAACGTCCGGCTGAGCGAAGCCCCCAGTCACGGCGCCGCCGCGATCAGCCTGTTTCCGACCTCGAAAGGGGCCGAGGCGTACCGAGCGTTCGCCGATGAGGTCCGCGAGCTCACCGGGAGCGTCGCATGAGGCGGGCCCTCGGACGCGGACTGTCGCAACTGTTTGCCGAGCAGTTTGAAACCGCGATGACCGAAGTTTCGGTCGAGGCAATTTCGGCCAACGCCCGTCAGCCTCGGAAGCATTTCGACGAGGAGACGCTCGCCGAACTCGCGGAATCCATCCGAGTTCACGGCATCCTGCAGCCGCTCTTGGTGCGACCCGTCACCGAGGGGCAGTTTGAACTGATTGCGGGCGAACGCCGATTGCGCGCGGCCAAGCTCGCCAAGTTGACTACGGTGCCGGTGATTGTCCGGTCTTCGGCCAGCCAAAGCAGCCTCGAACTCGCCCTGATCGAGAACGTCCAGCGCGAGGATATCTCCGCGATTGAGTGCGGATTGGCGTACCGCCAGCTCATCGAGGAGTTCGGGATGACGCAAGAGGAGGTGGCCGCGCGGGTCGGTAAATCGCGCGCGGCGGTGGCCAACGCCATTCGCCTGCTGAAGCTTCCGGAAGAGGCGCAAGACGCGGTGCTGGCCGGCGCGATCTCGGAAGGACACGCGCGGGCCTTGCTCGCGTTGCCCGACGATGCACGCATTCTGGAGGTACTGGAACGCATCCTGACCGATCAGCTGACGGTGCGGGACGTGGAACGGCTAGCCAATCCGCAACGGGAGATCAAAACTCCCGGTGCGCGCCCGAAGTCGCCGGCGACGCGGGGCGATACCGTGCTGGAAGACGCGCTTCGAGAATTCTTCCAAACCCCGGTCGCCCTGCGGCGAACCCGCAACGGCGGCAAGCTCACGTTGGACTTCTACTCCGAGGACGACCTCGGTCGGATTCTTGATCGCCTGGGGATTCGCCTGTGATTGATGTCGCCGTCGTGGTGCGGCCGATGCGGGCCGAGGACATCCCCGCCGCCGTGGCGCTTCAATCGCTCGCGTTTCCGCCACCGTTCGATCCCGAATTGCTGTGGAAGGCAGAACATCTCGCGCGGCATCTCGACCGCTTTCCTGAGGGCCAGTTCGCGGCGCTCGACGGCGGAACCTTGGTCGGGACCGGCTCCAACACCCGGATTTCCGCCCGCGCGTTGAAAGAATCAACCTGGGACTCGGTGGTCGGGGGACCGTTCCTCGACACGTTCGACCCGACCGGAGACACGTTGTACGGGCTGGATATCTCCGTGCATCCCGATTTCCGCCGGCGCGGGGTGGGCCGTGCCCTTTACGACGCCCGGTTCGACCTAGTGCGACGGCTGGGTCTCGCGCGATACGCGACCACTTGCCGTCTGCCCGATTTCGCCGAAAGCGGTGAACCATCGGTCGCGCGTTATGCCCAATCGGTGGTCGAAGGCACGCGGGCGGACCGCACACTGACGCCGTTGCTGCGAATCGGGCTGCGGTTTACGGGCGTAAAACTCGGATTTATGGACGATGCGGAATCGGGCCACGCGGCGGCGCAGTTGGAGTGGACGCCATGATCGTCCGAACGGCAGCCGTCGCCTGGAAGCTCCGCTCGATTCGCGGGGATAGCGGGTACTTCGGGCATCTCCATGATCTCATCAGCGCGGCCCACGGCGAAGGCGCGGAACTTGTCGTGCTGCCCGAACTGCACTGCCTCGAACTCTTGCACCTCGAGCCGAATCTGGCCGAGCACCTCGCGCCGATCTACTTGGCCCAGTACGCCGAGGCGATCGAAGCCTGGATGACGCGCATCGCGAACTCGAGCGGGCTGACTATCGTGAGCGGTTCGCACTTTTGCGAGCGCGGCGGCGCCATCTACAACGTCGGAACGATCGCCCGCCCCGGTCACGCGGCGGTGAATTACCAGAAGAACAACCTCACCCGTTACGAGCGCGAGGTGTGGAAGATCGCCGACGGCGCCGGTCTCGCGGCGACCGAGCCCGCCCTCGGGGTGACCGTCTGCTACGACGTCGAGTTTCCGAACGCCGCCCGAAATCTGGCCGAGGCGGGCGTAAAGATTCTGGCCGTACCGAGTTGGACGGAAACGCAGCGCGGGCACCAACGCGTGCGGTGGACGGCATTGGCGCGCGCGGTGGAGAACCAAATCTTCGTGGTGCAGAGCCCGCTTCTCGGCGGGATCGGGCGCGAACCCGTCCCGATGAGCTACGGTAGCGCGGCGATCATCGCGCCAAGCGTGGAGCCGTTTCCAACCGACGCGATCCTACGCGAGACGCCGCTGAACGAGGAGGGCGTCATCGTCGCGGACCTGAACCTGGACGACCTGAGCCGATCGCGCGGGTTCGGCGAAGTCACCAACTGGCGCGATCGCAACTCGGGCGATTGGACGGTCACATTCACCGCCGACGCTTCGGAAACGATCCCCGACAACGCCGACGGCGGGCTCAACTAGGGCACGTTGCGGGTAAGGAGCGGCGCCGCCGACGGCTCGGTTTCTCCGTTCATGAAGCGTCCCTTCTCGTCGAACACGGCGGCGCTGGCCTGCCCAACCGTCGCGCGGTAGCGGCTCTGCCCGATCCCGATTTCCGCGTAACCGGTCGCGGTTGGAATTACGGCGAGCGCACCGTGACGCGTCAGATCGAACCGTCGACCGCGGAAGGTCAGCGTGTTCCCGATCACCGACATGCCGGCCTGACTCAGCAGTTTGGCGAAGCCCGGCAGTCGGTCCGGGTGAGCGATGACCAATGCCCCGGTGAGGTCGGCGGGGAGCTCTGCGACGATTTTCGAGCCCGGATACGCGGCGAGGTCCGCCTCGCTTCCGGGTCCGCGGAGCACGCGCCGCGCACGAAACTCCTGGATCTGCCCCTTCCGCTCGGATGCGTCGGCCTTGCGGAGCACGACCCGCCAAGGGTCGAGACTGACGCGAGCCGGCTTGGTCGGGAGGGCACGCCGAATCTCGCCGTCGCCCCGGACGTTGGCCCGGAATGTTTGCGATTGGCCATCTGGGAACTCGACCCGGTAGGTGAGCGGAACGGACAGCGGCTTGGGACCGGTGGAGTATCGGATCACGAGTGCCTTGCCTTCCCAACGCGCGTCGGTCAGCTTCAGATCGGCCCCGCCCACGCCGTCCAGCCAATCCGCGAAGAACTGCCGAATCGCCGGGTCCTGCAGCTCGCCGTTGGCGAAGTTGCGGAAGGTCTGCCAGTTCGCGACTTCGCCTCTCGGGAAGGTCGCGACCCATTTTCGGCACAGCGCCACAAACCGTTCCGTACCCAGCCAAGCCTCCAGCATCTGGAGCACCTTCGCGCCCTTGCCGTAGCCGAGCGCACTCGCAACCGGACCCGCAAACGCGCCGGCACCCTGGCAACTGACCCGGTCGTAGCTCGGCTCCCAAGTGTTTTCCGCGATAAACGCCAGCTTTCGGGCCGACGCATCGCCAAACGAGGCATGGCGGAAGTAGTAGTTGTCCCAGAACACGGCGAAGCTTTCGTTCCAGAAGTCGTCGAGGTACGTGTTGTTGATCAATCCGCCGAAGTAGGTGTGGGCGGGTTCGTGACCATCTTCGAACGGGAGTCCGCCTCCCCACGTGGCGTGCGAATACGCCTCGAGTGCGCCACCGCCGTACGCCGGACTATCGAGCGCGCCGTAGCCCTCGAACGGCCACTTGCCAAGGGCACGCTCGAAGGTATCCACGATGTCGGGATAGATGTCCGCCTGATCTTTGAGGGCCTGTACGCCGAGCCGCGGGCTCCAGGTGCGGTACGTCTTGCCGCGCGTCATGCGAGACTCCACGCGGTACGGACCGGCGGCGAAGCTGAAGTAAACCACCGGCAAATCCATCCGGAATTGGGCGGTGTTCGGTTCCGAAGTCGCGACGCGCACCCCTTGGCCCACCGCCGTCCAACCGTCCGGAACCCGCACGGTGAGGTCGTAGGCGGCGGGCAATCGGCCGACGAGCGGGTACCAATAATCGTTGGTCAGGCTGATTTCAGTTTTCGAGATGCTGCCCGCATACTGTGGAAGATCGACCACGCCCCGGTAAGCGATCGTCCAGCGCTCGCCGACCTTCGGCGCGCGAGCCGGGAGGATGACTCCGCCGAGTTGCTGAAACGGCACGGATTCGCCCGCGGCCGTCTTGAGCGAGGACACCCGGTAGTGCGGGCTCAGGCGGAGATTGAATCGATTCGGCTTGCCCTTCCCCTTCGCGTCGGCGGCGAAGGTCATCGTATCCTTGAATGAGGCCGTTATGGTATCTATTTCGAACGTTCCGGCGAGGCGATGGCGGCCGATACGAACCGGAAAACGGGCCGTCTCCGGGTGGTACCGCCACCCTTTGGGGGTTTGTTCCAGAAGAAACTCGCCGACGTCTTCCGAGGTGATTTTCGTGGTCAGTACCGCGAATCGGCCATCGGACGAACCAACCGCCGTCCAGCCGAACCGGCCGGTATCGTACGCGCCGTTGGTGGTCAGCACCCGCAGGTGACGTTCGGCGAGCGGCTGGCCGGGTGCGAGCAAGCGGCTGATCTCGGCAACGTTCTTGGCGGCGGCGAGTTGACTGAGGCGCTCCACGTCCGGCCGAGTCTGGGGGGTGGAAAGACAAATCAACAGCGCGGGGTGCATTGCTCGCCATTATAGCGAGCCTCCCCCTTTACGCCGCGACCAACTTCGGCCATAATAGCAGGGTTCGGCGACGTAGCTCAGTTGGTTAGAGCACACGGTTCATACCCGTGGTGTCGGCGGTTCGAGTCCGCCCGTCGCTACCATGTTTTGGTTCGCATATCCCCGGCGGCGGAATAAAGATGCGGCTGGTGGATTCGGGAGAGTCTCTTGAACACCATTCTCGCACTCGCATTTGCGCTTGGGACGACTTCATCGTCGCAAATCGTCTCCGCACCGACGGTTCCGCCGAGCTACCAAACGGCGCAGGTTCGCCGATCGCTCACTCCACCGGTGCTCAACCCGGTGCAACGCCCGCGCGCGACCGGCGCCGACGAGGCGAAGAAGTGGCGACTCCTCGGGTGGCGCGACGAGAACGGCAACATCGATCCGAACGGATACAGCCGGGCTCTGCGCCAGATTTCGGAGCTGAACTACCGCGCCCGCTTTAACCAAACCGCAGAAGTTTGGAACGAAGTCGGTCCGTCCAACATCACGGGGCGTACCCGGGCGATGCTGATCCATCCGACCCAACCCACGCGGATGTGGATGGCGCACGTTTCCGGCGGCATTTGGTACAGCAGCAACGGCGGCACCAACTGGCAACCGGTCAGCGACAAACTTCCGAACCTGAACGTGACCTGCATGGTCTTCCACCCCACCAACCCGGACATCATGTTTGCCGGAACCGGGGAGGGTTATTGGAACCTTGACGCCAAGGTCGGCGGCGGCATCCTGAAGTCGACCGACGGTGGCCTGACGTGGGCCTTCATCACGGGCACGTCGGGCATCGGCAACGTCAACAAGCTCGCCATCCATCCGACAAACGCTAACATCATGCTGGCGGCCACCCAAAGCGGCGGCATCCGGCGCACGACCGACGGCGGCGCTACCTGGAATACGGTCATCTCCGGCAGCATCGGCTACGGGGTGAAGTTCCACCCGACCGATCCGACACGACTGGTCGCCAGTAGCTACAACGGCTCCACCGTGAGCGCGTACTACAGCACCGACACCGGGGCAACCTTTACGCTGAGTAACCTCACACTGCCCAGTTTCTATGACCGGATCGAACTCGCCTACGCACCCAGTAGCCCGTCGACGGTTTACGCCCATGCCGACGGCGCCGTGTACCGCTCGCTGGATGGCGGCCAAACGTTTAGCCTGCGCACCACTGGCGGCAATAGTCAGTCGGGCTGGTACTACAACGACATTTGGGTTCACCCTACGAATCCGGACTACCTGCTACTGACCGGCCTCACCGTGTCGAAGAGCACCGACGGTGGTGGGTTCATCCAAAACATCGGCGAGGGTTACTTGCTCACCGAGGCCCCGCACCCGGACGTCCACTTCGTCTACCCGCATCCGCAGTTCAATGGCACCAGCAACCGCACCGTGTTTGTGTGTACCGATGGCGGCATCCACCGGGCCGACGACATCGACGCGGCCACCACGAGCACCGGATGGGTTCGGGTGACGCGGGATGCCGGCAGCATGCAGTTGTACGGAGCCGCCGGAGACGGGGCCACGGACTTTATCGTCGGCGGCTCGCAGGATAACGGCACGGTCATCCTCGAGAATCGGGACCAGACCGGCACGCTCATCTTTGGCGGCGACGGCGGCTATTGCGCCGTGAGTCACCTCGACCCGAACTTCGTTTACGGCGAGTACATCTACCTCACCCTGTTCCGCTCGCGAAACAAGGGGCCGGGATCAAATTGGATTTACAACGGCATTTCGGAAGCCAACTCGAACCAGATCAACTTCATTGCACCGTTCATCCTGGATCCGAACGACGATAACGTCTTGCTCGGCGGCGGTCGCCAACTGTGGCGAAGCGGCAACGCGAAGGCGAACACCGTCACCTGGGCCTCGGTGAAGCCCAACATCGGCTCCCCGATCTCGGCCATCGCGGTCGCCAACGGGAACAGCGACATCATTTACGTCGGCCATAACAACGGCCGCATCTACAAGACGATCAACGGAACCAGCGCCACCCCGACATGGACGGCGGTGGATGACAACGCAAGCGCAAATCCGCTCCCGAACCGGTACGTTCACCGAATCGTGGTGGACCCGGCCGATACGAACAAAATCTGGGTCGGCCTGGGCGGATTCAACTCCAATAACCTCTGGGTATCGGGCGATGGAGGCACGACTTGGGCGGCCAAGACCGGCCTCCCGAGTGCGCCGATCCGCGGGATCGCCCGTCACCCGAGCGATCCGAACGTGATCCACGTGGGTACGGAAGTCGGGATTGTTCGATCTTCCAACGACGGTACGACCTGGACCGCTCCGACGGCCGGACCGTTCAACGTCGCCATCGACGAACTCGTGTATCTGCACAACAGCACGAAGCTGCTGGCCGCCACCCACGGACGCGGGGCGTGGATTTTGGCCCCGACGACCTTTAGCGCGTTCACCGGGCCGAGCACCCTGCGTAACGGCGCCAACGGCACCTTCACGCTGACCTTTGACACGCCCGCCGGATCGAAGGGTCGCGTGGTCAACCTGACGGCAAACCAAGCCGGGATCACCTTCCCCGCCACCGTCACCATTCCGCCACGCGCGACCTCCACCACCTTTATCGGGACCGGGAATCTCGCCAGCGGAAGCCGCACGATCGTACTGACGGCTGCCACCGAAGACGGACTCTCGCGCACGCACTCGGTCAACGTCACCACCGACGTGCTGGACCGAGTTATCGTCAACCCGGCGAACCCGATCGGTGGACGCGCCGGCACCGCGGGCAAGGTCTTCTTCTCCGTCCCGACTCCGGCCGGGGGCGTGGTGGTGAACCTGAGTTCCAGCGATAGCAACCTGCTCGCGGTCCCGCCGACCCTCACCGTGGGGTCAAACAAGACCGAGCAGAGTTTCGCGGTGACCACCGCGCAAGTCACGGAGCGCACGAACGTGCGCATCTTTGCGACCTACCTCGGAGTGACCAAGTCGTACGGCTTTACCCTGCAACCGCCGGTACTGACCGACTTCCGCGTGACCCCGAACCCGATCACTACGGGCAGTACCACTGCGCTGAGCGGACGCATCGACATGATCTTGCCGGCTCCGGCGGGCGGGACCGTGGTGAACCTTGTCAGTAGCGATCCGGCCATTACGGTGCCCAGCACGGTCACCATTCCGTCCGGAGCGATGTTCGTCACCTTCCCGATGACGCACACCCAAGTGGCGAGCGACCGCGATGTCGTCTTCCGCGCGACCTACGGTCCGTCGCAAATCTATTCGGCGACCCGGGCGCGGTGCCCACGCATCGTTTCGGCGGTGCTCAGCCAATCGTCGGTGCAGGGCGGCAGCGGCACGACCGTCAACCTCACCGTGACGCTGGACGTCAACGCGCCTCCGGGCGGATACGTCGTGGCACTGTCAAGCAGCGATCGCAATGCCGCGACGTTGCCTGACACGATCACGATGCCCGCCGGCGTTCGGACCGTGGTAGTACCGGTCACGCACAAGGCGGTGACGGCAACGCGCACGACCAACCTCAAAGCGAGTCACCGGTACGCGGGATCGGCGCAGTCTACGCTGACCGTGAACCCGTAAGCGGACGAGTCACTTAACGAGGACCGGGTTACGGAGCATTTGCTCCGTAACCCGATCCCTTTGGTTTATGGTATACGAGCGGGCGTCGAATCACTCGCGGCGGAGCGCGACGATCGGGTCCAAGCGACTCGCGGATACCGCCGGATACAGGCCGAACACCACGCCGATCAATGCGCTAAACAACGCCGCGCCAATCGCCCCGACGATCGGGAAAGTGGTCGGAAGTCCGCCCTTGCTCGGCCAGTTCGCGGTGGCAGTCGCCAATGTGACGAGCTTGCCCAAGCCGAACGCGATCGCCATGCCGATCAGCCCGCCGACCAAGCTCAACGTGGCAGATTCCACCATAAACTGGATCATGATGGAGTTTCGCCGGGCACCTACCGCCTTCCGAAGGCCGATTTCGCGTGTGCGCTCGGTCACCGAGACGAGCATGATGTTCATAATGCCGATGCCGCCGACCAAGAGCGACAGGGCCGCAACCGCCGAGAGCACGATGCCCGCGACATTGAACACATTGCCAAACACGTTCATGATCGACTCGCGGCTGTCGACCCGGTAGATGCGCTTGTTGTTGCTGCGCAGCATCAGCGCCTGCCAGATGTCGTCCATGACCGGCTCGACTTTCATGCCAGGCTTCGGGCGCGTCATGATCATCATCAACTTATCCCCGCCCAACCACTTGTCTTGCGCGGTAGACAGCGGCACCAACGCGTCCTTCGCGTTACTCTCGCCCATGATGTCGAGCCGCTCGAAGACGCCGACGACCTCCAAAGTGATGCCCTTGAACGTGACGAGTTTGCCGATCGGATTCTCGGTGCCGAACAGCCGCTCTTGGATCTCTTCGCCGATAAGGCACACGTTGCTCCGCAACCGCGTATCGTCGGCGGTTAGCGGGCGACCGAGCTTCATGTTCACTCGGTTCAGCAGCAGAAAGTTTTCGTTGCTCGCGTACACCCGCGGGTTGCTGATTTCGCGCGTGCCGCGCACCATTTTCTCGGCCGGAGCCTGGACGACGGGCGCGATCACGTCGAGCGTGCGGACACGGTTTTCAATATGCTCGAGATCGGCGAGCTTCAGACCGTCGATGTTGCTGGCGCGCTGTCGTCGGCTAAAGGAGTCGTACGAGATAAAGATCGTATCACTCCCGAGCTTCTTGAACTCGTTCGTCATGTAGAACTGGAAGCCACTCGATACCATGATGATGATCGTCACCGACATCACCCCGATGATCACGCCGAGCATTGTTAGAAATGCGCGGAGCTTGTGCATCCGCAGCATTTCGAGTGCCGTCTTGAGTGATTGGAGCAGGTTCATTCTTCTTCCGGTCCGAAGGACATCATTCCCTTGCGCGCCGGACCCTTGTAGTCCGGCTTCACGAGTTTGTCGTTCTCCTTGATCCCCGAAATGACCTCGACCGAGGTGCCCGACTGCGCCCCAAGCTTGACCTCAACGCGGGTTGCTTTTTGATCCTTCGAAGTTTCGGCCGGGGCAAGGAAGGCGAACGCCCGCTTCCCTTCCCGCGAAACGTAGTCGACCGGCACGATCAGTACGTCTTGACGGTCCACCACTTTGAGGCTGCATTTGGCCGACATGCCCGACCGCAGCTCCTTCGGCGCGTTATCCAGCCGAATCTCGACCTCGTATCGAACCACGGCATCGGTACTGGTGGCCGCCGCGCCGCCTTCCGCCGAGATCGCCGTGCTAGCCGGCGCGATCTTGGCGACTTTGCCCGAGAGCGACAGTTCCGGCAACGCATCCACGTCCACGGTCGCCGGCATTCCGAGCCGCAGTTTCGCGACGTCGATTTCGTTCATGCTCAGCTTCACACGCATGACCGTGCGATCTTCGATCCGCACGATGGTGGTGCCAGCGCCGAAGGTGCTGAGTGCGGTCGCCAACTCGCCGACCTGAATCGCCTTCTTGGTCACCACGCCGTTGATCGGGGCGCGAATTTCCGTTTCGGTGAGTTGGCGACGCGAATCGCTGAGGATGCTTTGAAGCTGGTCGACACTGGCCTGGCCCTGCTCTTGCGTTTTGCGAAGCACCTCGGCGTCGCGGAGTCCCGCCTTCGCCCGCAGAAGGTCGGCCTGCGCGGATGCCAGCTCTTGCAGCTTGAGGCGATCGTTGACTCGGTTCGTTTTCGCGCGGTTCAGCGCGGCCTGAGCCTGCCGAATCTGTTGGGTGGCTTGCTCCACCTCTTCCTTCAGCTGACCTTCGAGCCGGGCCAATGCCACGCGCGCGTTTTCCAATCGAACCTTGGCGACATCGACGTTGAGCCGAGCGTTATCCACGTTCCGCTTTGCCGTGTAGCCCTGCTTTTCCAATTCGATCTGCCGTTCAAACTCCAGTTCGGCGTTCCGCAGATTCGCCGCGGCCTCGTTGACTTGCGCCTGCGCGTTGGCGCGTTGCGTCGGATGGGTGCCGTTGACGATGCGCTCGCGATTCGCCTCGGCGCTCGCGAGCTGCGTTTGGGCTTCGGCAATAGCGGCGGAAGTCAGTTCGGGCGTGCTCTTGACTTCCAGTTCCAGCTGACGGACCCGCGCCTGCGCCTGAGCGACGGCGGCCCGGGCGGTTGCCTCGCGCTGAGAAATTTCAATCGTGCTGCGCGCGACCGAGCTTTGCGCGCCGCGGAGTTGCGCCTCGTCTTGCCGCACCCGAAACTCCGTCTCTTCGGGGTCAATCACCGCAATCAGCTGACCCTGTGTGACGGTATCGCCTTCTTCGACGAGCAACTTCGCAAGGCGACCTGCTACCCGACCCTTGACGTCAACGGACCGAACCGCGTCGATCGTGCCGTTTTCCACGACGGTGACCACAATCTCGCCGCGACCGACGGTAACCGACGGCACTTTCGGCTTAGAATCTGAGGCTTTCGCCCGCATAGATTGGATCGCGAAGGCTCCGCCGGCGATCACCACGACGAGCCCAATCCCGATGGGAACCAACGCCTTCTTCATGAATGTGCCCGCAAGTATCGCGGTTCCGGTGCCGATCCTGCAAGCAATTTGGGACGTTGGTCCGGGCAAAGACCCCGTATGGGGGCCTTATTGCGACATTTCTAGCCAGCGACCGTGGCTGCCGGTCGGTACTTTGGCGTTGATCGGATGGATGAGATAGACGGTTCGGTGCGAGTACACCCAGCCACGCTCGAAATCGGCACGCTTGTACACGTACCGGACCTGATCCTTGCGCGCGGGATCGTTGAAGATCGGGTCGCCGTCCTTCTCGAATCCGATGAGCACGACCAGATGGCCGCTTTCCGACGGGCTGAGGGGGCGTCCGCGGACGAGATCGAAACTCACCGAGCAGATGACGGGGAGTCCGGCTTCGATCCAGCGCTCGAGGTCACGGATGGACCCGAAGCGCGACACGTAAGCCCGCATCCCGGGAAACGAGCCGACGAACGCGGTGTTGAACGGCCAGTTGCCGGCGCCCTTGTACACCGGATCGTAAACTGCCGCCTCGACTTCCGGAACATCTCGATCCAGGTCGGGCTGCTTCAAGATCGTGCTGTAGTGCTTCATCAGCATCGACACGCTGGTGGGGCTGCAGAGCACGTTGCCGCGCGGGTAGTTCCCTTGGGCGCGTTCCGGAATGGTCAGCATTCGGCCCCACGCCGGGCTCGGGGTCGCCTGATCGTTGACCGCCGCCTTGCCTCGCGAAAAGCTGACCGTCACCAGATCCAGCACCGGGTCAGAAGATTGGTCCAGCCGACGGAGCGTCACCCGCAAATCCAGTCCGTTCTGCGGTTTTGTAAATCGCAAGGTATCGGTGAGCACGTCGCCATCGGCGTCCTTCTGGCCATCCGTGCTCTGGCGGCGGCCGTTGCGGGCGATCGACCATTCGGCCATTCGGTACCACTTGGTCGGGTCCGCGCCGGCCCGTCCGCGCGCTTCAATGGTGACCTGCGCGGCCGACGGGCTCTTGACGTTCCACGAGACGATGGCCTCGTCGAACGGTTGGCCGGGGCGGAGATCGCCGTAGTTCAGCACCAGCGGCTCGCCGTCGATCGGAAACGCGGCATCGGGCGTGATGCCCATGGTTTGCGGAGTCATGAGGGCGTAGGAGGCGGAGAGAATCGTAAGGGCAAGCATTTCGTGACTTTTCGGAGAGTGACGGGGTATCTTAGTGGATTCGTGGGCGAAGCGTGCCCGGACGAAGACGATTCAGAGAACACATGGCGACGTATCGAGGAAGAAAGACAGACATTTGCCGCACCGTCGGTTTTGACATTTGGGGCCGCGCGACCAAATCGGTCTCGAAGCGACAATACCCGACCGGTCAGCACGGTCCGAACCTGAAAGAGCGCCGCCGATCCGAGTACGGCGATCAGTTGCTGGCGAAGCAAGTGATTCGCCGCTACTACAACGTCCTCGAAAAGCAATTCTCGAACACGTTTAGCAAGGCGCAGCGCATGCCGGGCAATACCAGCCTGAACTTCTTGCGACTGCTCGAGCTTCGCCTTTCGACCGCCGTGTGGCGCCTCGGATACGCGAAGACCATTTTCCAAGCCCGCCAGATGGTGAGCCACGGCCACATCACGGTGAACGGTCGCAACGTGAACATCGCGTCGTACACGCTGAAGGTCGGCGATGTCGTCGCCGTGCGCGACCGCGAAGCCAGCCGAGGCATCGCCCGCGCCAGTCATTACGAAGGCGCACCCGTCCCGGCGTACATCGAAGCCGACGTCGTAAACATGTCGGGCAAGATCATCTCGCTGCCCGAACGCGAAGACTTTCCGAAGTTCTTCCAAGAGCAACAAGTCGTCGAATTTTACGCCCGTTAAGGAATCTGTCCGTACCGTTCCCGCACGCCAAACCCGCGCGCCGTCCGATATTTCGTCGGACGGCGCGCTTTTCGTTTAGAGTGGCCTGCGCTACACTTTGCCCATGCGAGCGGGACTGCTTTCTCTCGGACTTCCCCTGATCGTGCTGGCGGGATTCGCCACGGTGGCCCACGCGAGTGCGAAGTCAGAGATCACCGGCCATTACGCCATGTACACCAAGTACGCGATGTCCAAAAACTTCGCGGGACTGCAGAAGTTTCTGGACACGAAGGCCGCCCCGGACTTCAATTACACGTTCATGAGCGGTCGCAAGGCGGGCCGCGCTCAGATGTCCGCGATGCTGAAGCAGCAACTCTCGATCGTGAGCGGCTTCACCAAGTTCGCGGTCAAGGTCACGAAGTTTGAGGAGAAGGGCGACACGGCGATCGCCACCGTGGTCACCGACTCGGCCTTCATCATGAAGGACGAAGCCGGCAAGCCGCACCCCTTCACGTCGAAGTCGACCACCGTGGATACATGGCGCAAGATCAAGGGCAAGTGGATGATGGCGAAGATCGTCACCAAGTCCGAGAAGAACACGATGGACGGAAAGCCCGTCCCGGCCATGTAACTTGGCTGCTTCGGATTGGCAGCCTTTGCCGCAGCTCGTGGCGAGCCCATCCTCCGGCCAGGTCAGCTTGCGGCGGGCGACGCCCGCGGATGCGCTCGCGCTGGCCGCCGGAATCCAGCCCGACACGTTTCGGCATTTCATGCGACTGCAGCCGGCGTCGGCGGAAGTTCAGCACGTGGCGGCGTACATTGAGGCGTTGAACGCTTCGCCGGAGATTTGGCCGTACACGGTGCGCTGGCGAGATGAGGTCGTCGGCATGACTTGCGCCACTCACCTCCGGCCCGAAGCGGGTCAGTACGGCATTGGGCTGACCTGGTACTTTCCGTCGGCCCGGCGCACGGCGGTCAATCCGGCGGCGAAGTGGTTGTTGCTTCGCGATGCGTTCGAACGCGTGCAGGCGGTACGCGTGCAGTTGCAGTGCGACGCCGAGAACCGGATCAGTGCCGGCGCAATCCAAAAACTGGGCGCGACGCACGAGGGGACGCTCCGGCAGTCTGGCTTCCGTAGCGACGGCAGCCTGCGCGACACGATGGTCTTTTCGATTCTGCCATCGGAGTGGCCCGCGATCGAAGCGAAATTGTTACAGCGAATGCAGATTCTATCGCAATAATTCAGATACTATTTCCGGCGGAATTGTCATGCCCGTTGTACGCCCCTTTGAAGCCATCCGCGCGGAGATCGCCGCCCTCGATGCCGCGCTGAAGCTCCTCAGCTGGGACCGACAAACGGTGATGTCGCCCGGCGGGGCGTCGGCACGGGCCGAGCACACCTCGCGACTCGCGCGGCAACGTCACGCCTTGCTGGTTGGCGACGAATTTGGGCAGGCACTCGACCGTTTTCAGACGGCCCACGCCGGGCATCCCCTGCAGGCTGCGATTCATTCTCACTGGGATCGTGAGCGTGCGATCGCCGTACGTACGCCGGTCGAGCTCGCACTGCGGATCGCCCGGGTCGGATCCGAGGCGTACTCGGCGTGGCGCGTGGCCAAGCCGGCAGACGATTTCGACGCGATGGCGCCGTACCTCGCCGAGCAGTTCGGCCTCGCCCGAGAGTTGTCCGACGCGTTGCGCCAACCGCACCATGCCGATGTCTACGATCCGCTGCTCGACCTGTTCGAGCCGCGCTTGGCGACCTCCGAAGTTCAGGCGTGGTTCGGCCCGACCCGCACGGCGCTGCGGCGTCTGCTCGCCGAGATTCGGGAAGCAACGCCGATCTGCGTGAACCTCTCGGGTGAATGGAACCCGGCGGCCCTCCGCGGTGCGATGGCCGAAATCATTCGGGAGCTGGGGTTCGATTTCGACCGCGGACGGCTCGACCTCGCCAACAATGCGTTCTGCGCCAACATCAGCGGCAGCGATCTGCGCATGACGACCCGCGCGTCGGATCACCTGCGCGGCGTGTACTCTTCCAGCCTGCACGAGTTCGGGCACGCGATCTACGAGCAGTCCGTCGATGACGCGCTCGAAGGGACCGGCATTGACACCGGCGTTTCCCTTTCGGTTCACGAGAGCCAGAGTCGGCTGTGGGAGAACATCGTGGGGCGTTCACGAGGATTTCTGGATCGATTCCGCGCGGTGTTGGTGCGGCACGTGCCGGGGCTCGAACGATTCTCCGCCGACGACCTGTACCGGGGGCTAAGCGCGGTCGAACCGACGTACCTGCGGGTGGGTGCCGACGAAGTCAGCTACAGCCTGCACATCATGATTCGCTTCGATCTTGAGCGTGCGCTGCTCAACCGAGAGTTGGACATTCGGGACCTGCCCGAAGCCTGGAATGCGCGATACGCCGAGGACCTGGGGGTCACCGTACGGCGCGCGTCGGAAGGATGCCTTCAAGACGTGCACTGGCCGAAAGGGTCCATCGGCTACTTCCCCACTTACGCCATCGGAAATCTGATCGGCGGGCAACTGTTGGAGGTCTACCGGGCCGAACCTACGAATGCCCGAGACTTCGAGGTCGGCAAGTACGGATCGCTCCGGGAATGGCTCGCCGAGCGGATCTATCGGCACGGCTCGCGCTATCCGGCGACCGAACTCATCGCCCAGAGCGTCGGCGGCCCGATTGATCCGGCCGCTTGGCTCCGGTACTTGCGCAATAAGTACGGCGAGCTTTACGGACTGTCGTCCTAAGCCTTGGTCGCGGCGCGATACGGCTCGACGTACTTGAGGCAGCACGCGCGCACTCGGGCGCGGATGCGATTGATGTAGGTTGCGCGTTCGGTGACGCCGACCGCCCCGCGTGCATCCAGCAAATTGAAAACGTGCGAACACTTCAGTGCGCAATCTAGCGCGGGATAGACCAACGCGCGCGGTCCGGCAGAAGCCGGAATCTCGCCGCCGGCCAGCGGATTGGTCGTCATGATGCCCTGCGTCGAATCCCAAAAAACCGGCGTTTCGATGACCCGCTTTGACTCCGCTTCATACATGTCGAACAGTTGGAAGAGCATATCGGTGGAGGCCGTCTCGAAGTTGTAGACGCTGTTTTGCATTTCCAGCTGCCAATCCACATCGCGGTAGCTGGTGGATTCGTTCCACATCAGATCGTCCCAGAACCCCTTGCCCTCGTTGAGCATGAGGCACAGGCGCTCCGGTCCGTAGGTGATCTCGGCGCAAACTGGATCGCACTCGATGCCGCCCATCTGTTGAAAGAAGGTGAATTGCGAAATCTCGGCCCCGTTGACCCACACCTCCCAACCGACGCCGCTGGCGCCGGCGGCCTGCGATTCCCAGTCGTCCTCCACAAATCGCACGTCGTTCAGCTTCGTGTCGAAACCGAGCGCGTCGAGAGACCCGAGGTACAGGTCCACGATGTTGTCCGGGCTCGGCTTCATGATGACCTGGTACTGGTAGTACCGCTGGCTCCGTTGCGGATTGCGGGTGTACCGGCCGTCGTTGGGACGGCGGCTGGGCTGGACAAAGGCGACGTTCCACGCCTCGGGACCAAGCACGCGCAGGGTCGTGGCCGGGTGCATGGTGCCCGCGCCAACTTCCATGTCGTACGGCTGGAGGATCGCACACCCTTGCTCCGCCCAGTACCCGTTGAGCCGAGAGACCATCTCTTGGAACGTCACGAGCCGGAGGATACCGGGCGATTTGACCTACGTACTCCGCACTTTTGGCGGAACTCCTGTAGAATGCGCGTGTGCAACCGCAAGGTGATTATCCGCGAATGGCTCCGACGCCGAAAAAGAGTAAGACGGGCCTCATCATTGGCCTCGTGATCGGCGGCGTCGTGTTGTGTTGTGTGCTGCCCATCGGCTTCCTGGTCGGGGCGGGATTCTGGGCAATGAATGCCGGTGCCGGCATGGTGGGTTGCCAGATTTCGGTCTCTTCGGCGGCGGAAGCGCTCCGGGCTTACACCCAGGAGAATGGCGGCAAGTTGCCTCCGGCGAAGACGTGGCGACAGGCGATGGCTCCGTTCCTGGAGAAGGAGCTCGGGGCGGCCGCCGAGAAGGATAACCCCCTCGCCAAGTCGGTCTGGAAGCCGGGCGAAGCGTGGGGCTGCAACGAAAGCTCGATGCAAACCGGATTTGCCTTCAACGAGGAGTTCGCCGGCAAGTCGATTCAGGACATCAAGAATCAGGCCGAGGCCGTCGTCCTGTTCGAAGTTCCCGAGCGCAAGGACAATGCGGTGTTCAAGTACAAACCGCTTGACTTCACCAAGAGCCCGCGCATCCAACTCGGCACGATCAACGAGCCCCGCGGTTGGTACATCATCACCGCCGACGGCGAGGCTGGCGCGATAGGCAAGAACGGCAAGATTCGCCGGGTCAGTGGCACGACGTCCAGCTCGTAAGGACCGCTTCAGCGAATGTTCAGGTTCGGGCTAGGACCGAACCTGAACCGGAATCGGAAATCGTCGTATACTCCAAGTACTATGTTCGGACTCGGACCGCAAGAGTTACTTCTCGTTCTGGTGATCGTGCTGGTCCTGTTCGGCGGCGCGAAGATCCCGGAACTGATGCGCGGCGTCACCCAGGGGATGCGCGAGTACAAGAAGGGTCTGGAAGACAGCAAGAAGGGAGAGGCCTGATGTCGCTGGGTCCGCAAGAACTGCTGATCATTTTCGTGATCGTCCTGCTGCTCTTCGGCGGCAAAAAGATTCCCGAACTTCTGCGCGGCGTCGGCAAAGGCGTGGGCGAGCTCCAGAAAGGACTCGACGAAGGCAAGCGCATCGTCTCGGACAGCATCAGTTCCGAGCCTGAGAAGACGACCGTTCCGGCCAACCGATCGGAAAACGGTTCGTAACGGGCCTTGAGCTTCGCGTGGTACGGCATCCACTTACGGGTCCAAGATGACTGGGCACCGGTCGCGGTGTCGGGCGACCGAACGCGCGGCTACGTCCGACTCGGCTCGACCACCGCGTACCAAGTGCAGATGCGTTGGGAGGTCGTGCGGCGCGCACCCGACCTCGAGCAGGTCATCGCGCGTTACCTCGACGGACACGGTAAAGACGCACGCCGGAAGAAGATCGAATTTGAACGCGACGTCCACGCGTTGGACGATTGCCGCACGAGCTATCGCTACCAAGGTGTTTCCAGCGGGAGAGGCGTGGCGCAGTACCACCCCGGCCGCAAGCTGGTGATCTGGTCGGAGGTCGTCGGGCAAGCGGGCGATTCGTTGGTTTCGGCGGCCCAGCGGCACTTGGGGATTCGCGACATCGACGACGGCGATACCTGGAGCTGGCGCGTACTCGGCCTCGATTGCCGGATTCCGCGCGAGTTTGAGCTGACCAAGCGTCGTTTCGTGGCGGGTCGGACGGGACTCGACTTTCGCCTCGGCCCGTGCGATCTGTCGGTGGATCGATGGGGCATGGCGGCGTCGCTCATGGCGAAGCAGCCGGTCGAGGAATGGGCACGCGCGGTCTTGGCCGCGCCACGGGCGAGCGTCACCGCTCACGACCATGGGTTGGAACTGAATGAATCGCGCTGGTTCGGGTTTCAATGGATGACGGCGATGGTCACGGCCGATGCGGAGCGCAATCAGTTGACCACGTTGCAGCTGCGCGGGTCGGGCAAACGAACGGAGGCGTCTTGGGACTGGTTGATTCGCTAAAGACATGGCTCGCGCCGAAGAATCGGCTGGAGCCCGCGCAGTTCCGCAAGGCAAAGCCGTTGCGCCACCCGCGGGCCGAATGGTTCGAAGAGTCGGACGGGCGAATCGTGGTGCGACTCCCACTGGAAACCGACCGGGCGTGGGTCAAGGCCATCGCCGAGCGCGCCAAGTGGCCCGACCACCGTCAGTACGAGCTCGAGGAGGTCGGGGCGTTCGTTTGGAGGTTCTGCGACGGCCAGCACACAAACGATGCCATCGCGCGAAAACTCATCGAGCGGTATAAGATGAATCGGCTGGAAGCAGAGGCGAGTCTTTCGGCGTTTTTACAGATGTTGAGCCAAAGACGGCTCATCACGTTGCTCATCGGAACAAAGAAGTGATCGGGACCCAGGGACATACGGGACAAAGGCGTGACCGGAGACAAAAGTCAGTTTAAGAATGTTGATCCGCCGCTATGGGTGGCGTGGCACCAGGCCCTTGCCAGCATCCGGGTGCGGTTCTTTCGGCAGCTCATCACGTCATCCGGCATCGCGCTCGGCATCGCGTTCCTTGTTTCGATGCAGACCCTGCGCGCAGCCGAATCGGACGTGGCGAAGGATCAGGCGCGGCTGCAATGGCTCATCGGTACGTCGCTCATCATGTGCCTGGTCGGCGTCACCAACTCCATGCTCATGAGCGTGACCGAACGGTTCCGCGAAATCGGCACCATCAAGTGTCTCGGGGCGTCCGATGGCTTCATCGTCAAGGTCTTCTTTATCGAAGCGGCCCTGCTTGGATTGGTCGGCTCAGCGATGGGCGCGGTCCTGGGCGGCCTGCTTGGTTTCGGAGTCAACGCCGCAAACGGGCTGAGCGTCCCCTTCCTCACCATCGTGCCCGCGATGCTCGGCGGGGTCGTCCTTGGCCTGCTGCTCACCGTCGTGGCCGCGATCGCTCCCGCGGTGCAAGCCGCCAAAATGCCCGCCGCCGCCGCGCTCCGCGTGGACATCTAATCAACACCATGAACGCACCTTCGAATCAAGAAGCGGTGGTCCGCACCGTCAACATCGTGAAGCAGTACGGCGAGGGCGAGGCGGCCGTCCGCGCGCTCAACGGCGTATCGTGCGAGATCTTCGGCGGCGAATACCTCTCGATCATGGGTCCATCCGGTTCCGGAAAGTCCACGTTCTTCAACATGATCGGTGGACTCGACAAGCCCAATGAAGGGTCGGTGTTCGTCAACTCGGTCGATATCGCGCAGCTGACTCCGCGCGAACTCGCCTTTTTGCGATGTCATACGATCGGTTACATCTTCCAGACGTTTAACCTCATCACGGTTCGGACCGCCCTCGAAAACGTGACCCTTCCCATGCTGTTCGCCGGAACCGCACCCGACGAGGCCGAGGACCGCGGCATGAAGCTGCTCGATCTGGTTGGCCTAGGCCACCGCTACCACCACCGCCCCACCGAGTTATCTGGCGGTCAGCAACAGCGCGTCGCCATCGCCCGCTCGCTGGCGAACAACCCGGCGATCATCCTGGCGGACGAACCAACCGGAAACCTGGACCTCAAGACCGGGCAAGAGATCATCGACCTTCTGAAGCGTCTCCAGTCCGACCACGGCGTCACCATCATCTCGGCGACCCACGACCACAAGATGCTGGACGTGAGCGATCGCATTTTTCACATCCGCGACGGACAACTCGCCGATATCGAAACGAAGGCCGAGCGGGCTACCGCAGTCGCACACTAACGCCGACCGTCCCGCGCGACACGGTTTCCGCTTCCGGCGGTTTGGTGGGCTCATCGCCGTCCGCTTGGTCGTCCACCGGACTCGTCGGTAAGGTCAAGGCCAATTGCTCGGTTCGCATGGTCGCCTTCACCTGCGCCGAAAGGACCGTACCGTCCGAAACGCGGTGCCGGGAGGATTGCCGAAACTTGACGTATCGGGTGAGGCTGAACCGGCCCTCCATCGCTTCGGGCACCGGCTCGTCGAACGCCGCCGTACCGTTCCATTCAATCGTCGCGATGTCGTTCTGAAAATGGGTTAACCGCGCTAACACATAGGTGTTGGGCTGACCGGGCACCGAGGGCTCCCACGTATCTCCCACGCGCACGGGCTGCGTCGGAAACACCACGTTGAAGCCCGGAAGCGCCCCAACCGAACCGAAAATGAGCAACGCACCGCCCGCGGAGAACTCACGGGCGGGAATCAAGCCGGTCGGCTCGATGCGGAACGGCCACGCGCCGTTCCGCCAGATGACGGATCGGTCGAACGTACGGCCGTACAGGCCCGACAGCTTCGGTGTGGATGGATAACTCCGCAACACGTAGCGCGGACCGGGGGCTTCGGTTGCCTGGAGCCCGGCGCTGAACGCAACTTTCCATCGGTCTTCGCCGGCGTCCAACTCCGTCGTGTTTGACGTCTGGAAATCGAGGCTGTACCGTTGGACCGTGGCGGCGGACGGAGCCCATCGGAGCACGACCGCATCCGACGGCGTTGAACCAGGTGCGCGGAGAACGACAGCGCTCAGCACGAGTCCAAGGTGGGCAACCATGCCCGTAATCGTAGCGCGATTCGCGCGCGGAACGCCGTATCGCGTGCCGATTGGGCATAGTAGCGGCATGGCTTGCGGACTGATTGCGTCGCTTACCGTGGCATGCACCGCGCCCGGCCCTCGCGACGAGGTGCATCTCACGCTCGGCTTCGGCGGAGACATCATGCTGAACCAGATCCCGGTGCGATCTCGGCCGTTTTCGGGAGCCCGCCGGGTACTGGGCAAACCCGATGTGATGTTCGCGAATCTCGAGGTTCCGCTGACGGACTCAACGAATCGTACGACGCGCAAAACCGCAGCGGAGATCGCCCGCCGGGATCAGTACGTGTTGCGGGCCGACCCTGGTCACTGGGCGGACTTCCGGGCCAGCGGCATCGACGCGGTGAGTATGGCCAACAACCATACAATGGATTACGGTCCGCAGGGGTTATCCGACATGCTAAGCGGGCTTCGTAAGTTTCGGATGCCGTACGCCGGTGCCGGGGCCAACGCGACGTCTGCGGGCGCTCCGGCGGTGTTCACGCGGAAGGGCACACGCATCCGCTTGTTTTCAGCGCTGGCCTTCATGACCCGGGGGGCACTATGGAAGTGCGGTCCGGCAACGGATAAGGCCCCGGGGATTGCGGTCATCAATTCCGAATCTCAGACACCGGAGGCGCGCAAGGCGAAACTTCGGCGATGGCTGGCGCAGGGCAAAGCCGAAAACGACGTGACTATCGTCGCGTTGCACTGGGGATTGGAGCGGAAGACAGTGCCGACGGCGTTTCAGGTTCGGCTCGCTCGCGATCTCGTGGACGTTGGCGCGGACATCGTATGGGGGCACCATCCGCACGTATTGCAAGGCGCCGAGCAGTACGGCGACGGCCTGATTCTCTATTCGATGGGCAATCTCGTTGGGCCGCGATCGGGCGATACCGCCATCGTCGAGGTGGGCTTCAGTCCGGAGAAGAACCGCCAGCACGTGTCTTTCATCCCAGTCAAGTACCGTAGCGGTCGCCTCTCTCCCGGCGGCGGGGCCAATTGGTCCCGCCTGAACGATGCGATCCAACGCCAGTTTCCGCACCCGCAAAGCCGTCGCCCGGGCGAGTAGCGCGGTCGTACGAAAGTTCCGGGAATTTGGTACACCCCTTAACGTGATCGAATCTTCGTCCGCCGACGCGCGCTACCAAGAGGTCGTTGAACTCACCGCGGCGCACCTCAATCCGGGTCTCAGCCGCTTGATGGCGTTTGCCGGATTCGGCGTTGAGACGCGTGGCGAAGGGTGCACCGTGTACGACCACGAGGGCCGCCCGTTCTTGGACTGTCTCGGCGGGTACGGGACGTTTGCGCTCGGGCACCGGCATCCGCGGATCGTGGCCGCCGTACGGGCGCAGTTGGAGGACATCGCGCTCTCGGCCAAAGCGTTCTTTAACGAGCCGGCCGCCCGGCTCGCGGCCGACCTTGCCGCGCGAACCGAGGGCGCACTTCCCTACACGTTTTTCTCGAACAGCGGCGCGGAGGCGGTGGAGGCCGCCCTCAAGTTTGCCCGGATCGCGACCGGTCGCCCCGGATTCATCAGCACCTTCGGCGGCTACCACGGCAAAACGATGGGGGCGCTCAGCGTGACCGGGCGCGACAAATACCGGAAGCCGTTTGATCCCTTGGTCGGTCCGGTCCAGTTCGTGCCGTACAACGATCTCGACGCCGTGCGGCACGTCATGAATCCCGACGTCGCCGCCGTTATCGTGGAGCCGATCCAGGGCGAAGGCGGCATCGTGATTCCGGACGACGCGTACCTCGCCGGCCTGCGGGAAATCTGCGACCGCAATGGGTCGCTACTCATTTTCGATGAGGTCCAAACCGGGATCGGTCGGACCGGTCACCTGTTCGCCCACGAACGCGCGGGAGTTCGACCGGACCTGATGACCCTGGCCAAAGCCCTGGGCGGTGGCGTCATGCCGATCGGTGCGACGCTTGGCACTGCCGACGTGTTCAGCCGGGCGTTCGGCGAAAACCCGTTGGCCCACACGTCGACGTTTGGGGGCAATGCGTTGGCCTGTGCGGCGGCGCGGGAGACGTTACGCGTGGTGGACGACGAGCAACTCCTGGCGCGTTCGGCCGAACGTGGCGCGCAGATGCTCGCCCGATTCGCTGCGGTGGCGGCGAAGTACCCGGAATTGGTGGCCGATGTCCGCGGGCGTGGCCTCATGATCGGACTCGAATTCGCGCTGGACGAGGTCGGCGAGTTGGTCGTCAGCCAACTGCTGAAGCGCGGCGTGTGCGTGGCGTACGCCCTCAACAACCCGCGCGTGCTCCGGTTCGAACCGCCGCTCGTGATCACCGAGGTGGAGGTGGACACCGTGGCCAATGCCCTCGACGAATCTATCGCCGAGGTGGACGAACTCATCGCCGAACTCCGATGAATTCCGGAAATCGGTGTCTGGCCGAAAAGTCTTGTTCATTTTCCGCGCCCGCACGGTGCGCAATCGCGGAAGCGTCGAATACCATATGGATGAGATGAGCACGACCACCATGGCCACCCCGACTCGCGAGGGCTACGTCGTTGAGCGCGACTTCATCCGCGTGGTGTTTCAGCAGGGTCTGCCCCAAGATGCTGGCGTCAACGGTTGCCGGGTGGAGGACGTGATCTCCGTCGCGATCCAACGGCTGGAGTTCTATCAATCGGGACCGTTGGGATGCCAAGAAAACGCGGAAGCGCTGACCGCCCTTCGCGGCGCGATGAGCGCACTCGAAGCCCGTCGATTCCGGCGCATCGAACAAGGCGTCTTCAATACGATGGGCCAGCATGTGATCGCCAGAACGGAAGACGAGCACGAAGACTTTTCCGCGACCGGCGCCTAGCGGGCACAAAAGTCCCAAATCCATCACACGTCGGCACCTTTTCGTGAGAGCGCATCGTAAACCAATCACCTCTGTTCACCCGGAGGTGAGGTTCACATGCTCAAACGCGTTCTCTGTGCGGGTATCGCCGTCATGTCTCTACCGGTATTGGCTGGTCAGGACCCGAGTCTCAATCTGCAATACGCCGCTCCGGACGACACGGCTTATCTGGTCGCCGACGACAGCGTTGCGAATTCCACCGTTTCCGACGCCCAGCGCGCTTTGGAAACCAAGCGTGTTTCCGCCAAGTTCAATCAGGCAAACGCGCGCGACATCGTCAACTGGCTCACGTCGAACGGCGTCAACTTTGTGCTGGACGACGACGAACTTCCGATAAAGAAGTCGATCAGCATGAATCTGGTCAATCAGCCACTCGGCGAGGTCCTCCAAGCGATCGGCACCGCGCTGAACGGGCGGTTTGTCCGACGAGGCGAAATCTACGTGTTCCGTCCGGGCGTCGATCCGGAAGCATTTTTCTGGGCTCCCGGCCGATCGCCGCGACTGCCGTCGCCCATGCCGCCGATCCCCCCGCTGACCAAGGAGCAACGCAAGGGCCTGCTCGACCAAGAGGGTACGCAGCGATTCGAGTTCAATCGCGAAGAATTCGAGAAGGCGTTCAAGGACTTTGACAAGAAGTTCAACTCCGAGGAGTTTCGCAAAGCGTTCAAGGATTTCGAGACGAAATTTGACGCCGAGGCGTTTGGTAAGCAGTTCAAGGACCTGGAGTTTCGGATGGAGTCCGATTTTCCGCGCGCATTCGGCGTCGTGCCCGACGTCAACGGAACCAACATCGATGCGCTGCTGAAGTCGCTGACGAAAGCTCAGAAGGAGAAGCAGGCCAAGCAAGGGTATCTGACCCCCGAAGATTTGACCGCCGAACAGCGAAGAATGCTGAGCAAGGACTTGAAGGGCGAATACACCATCGAGATTCGCCGCGATGGTCAGGTGTTCCGGCTTCAATCGCGCAAGAAGTCCTGAGTCTTCCGGTACCGCACGGGCCCCGAAGTCGCTTCGGGGCCCGTGCCCTTTTCTGGCGGACCACATTTAGCGGACCCGTCCGGCGATGTCGGTTCGGGCGATGCCCCGGTTGACCGGCGCAACGGGCGACGTAGGATTCGCGTACAGAAAGTCAGGATGAATGGGTTCGCGAACCCGATTTTCTGCCTTGCCGTAATCGCCGCCGCCACTCCCGCGATGGCCGCCGGACCGATCCCGACCGCATCCGCGGACTCTGGCCAGGAGGTGCTCTCCGTCGAGCGGCACAGTTGGCTGCCGCGCGCGAACTTTTCCCCGCCCACGCCGATCACCTTGCGTCGCAACGGAAACCCACGCGAGTATGCAAACGTGCTGAACTGGTACGACCCTTGTTGGTTCGATCGCCAGCTCCTGTTCGAGTACTTATGGCGGACCGACGTGCGGTACCAGCACGACACCTTCGAGCGGCATTTTCGGGACCGACCGTTCGGCTTCAACTTCGAAATGCTGGGGGAAGCGCTGGACCGCACGGCGGTCGGGAGCCGCTGGCAACCGCCGTTTTTCGACATCGCGGCGTTTCTCGCCTCGCTGACTACGGCCCAACGCAAGCGTCACACCGAACGCGGGTATCTGACGCTGGGTGACCTCGACCGGGACCAGCGGGAAATGCTCGGCGGTCGGCTCGGCATCGACTTCGAGGACCAGAAAGTGCGCTATTCGATCCGTCCGCGCTGAATCTCGCCTGCGGTTAACGGTCCCTTAACATGCCTTGGCGGATAATGGCCGCATGCAACTGGATCGGCGCGACTTTATCCGCACGGGGCTGCTTTCCGTGGGTGGACTTTTCGGGCTCAGCGGCCTTACCGCTCGCGCCGGGCTGAACGCCTCCGCCCTAGACCGGCACGCCGCGAACGGAGACGGCGGTTACGGCGACCCGGTCCCCACCGCGACCCGCAACACCGGCGAAAAACTGCTCGCCCTCCCGCCCGGATTTGAATACGTCGCGTTCGGCAAGACCGGGGACAAAATGTCCGACGGCCGGGCCACGCCGGAACTTCACGACGGTATGGCCGCCTTTCTGTACCAGGGCAAAGTTCGGCTCGTGCGGAATCACGAAGTCCGCGCGAAGGCCAGCCGCGCGATCGGTGACCGGGTCGAGTCGTACGATCCGTCGGCGGGCGGCGGCACGACGACGCTCGAAATCGACCCGAAGACGCGCGAGCTCGTGCGCGATTGGGTGAGCCTGAGCGGCACCATCGTCAATTGTGCAGGCGGTTCTACCCCGTGGGGTACCTGGCTGAGCTGCGAAGAGACGACCGTCGGTAAGGACGGCGGGCAGGTGTATCACAAAGACCGCGAAGTCACCGAGAAGTTTGAGCGAGAGCACGGCTACATCTTCGAAGTTCCGGTGAGCGGCAACGGAGCCGTGACGCCGACCCCGATCAAGGCGATGGGCCGATTTGTTCACGAAGCGACCGCCGTCGACCCCGCTTCCGGCATCGTGTACCTAACCGAAGACATCGGATCGGCCGGGTTCTACCGATTTATCCCGGACGTTCCGGCGCAACTGGCCAAGGGCGGCCGACTCCAAATGCTCCGCATCCGGGAGCTTCCCGACGCGGACACGCGGCGAAAGTTCGGCGCGCGGGCGCGACAACCTCTGGCGTGCGATTGGGTGGACATCGCCGACCCGGATCCGGCGAACGCGGAGAAAGAGCCGCTCGCCGTGTTCCAGCAGGGGAAGGCGAAGGGCGGCACCACGTTTGGCCGACTGGAGGGCTGTTGGTACGGCGACGGCGCGATCTACATCAACTCGACCGATGGCGGCGACGCCCGCGCCGGTCAGGTGTGGAAGTACCTGCCGATCGGCATGGATGGCGGTGAACTCACGCTCCTGTTCGAAAGCCCGAACGCCGAGGTGTTGGACGCTCCCGACAACATCTGCATCTCTCCGCGCGGCGGCATCGTGCTGTGCGAGGACGGCGGCGGACAGAACTTTGTTCGCGGTCTGCTGCCAGACGGCCGCATCTTCACGTTTGCCGCCAACATCCTGAACGACAGCGAGACCGCCGGGGCGTGCTTTAGCCCGGACGGTCAGACGTTGTTCCTCAACATTCAGACCCCGGGCATCACGCTGGCGATCTGGGGACCGTGGGAACGCGGGGCCTGGTAGTACGCTGACGCGCGGCTCACGGTAGCCTGAACGCATGACGCAGGTTGGCATCGTGCGCCTTGGCGCGGTCCTCGCCTTCGCCGGGGTCGCGCTGGGAGCGTTTGGGGCGCACGCGCTGTCGGAACTTCTCGGCGAGTACGGCCGGGCACGATGGGAAACCGCGACCCAGTACCACCTGATTCATGCCGCCGCAATCGCGTTGCTCCCCGCCTTGGCCGAAACGCTCGGCCCCCGCAAGGTTCGGCAGGTAGCGATCGCATTTACGGTCGGCATTCTGATCTTCGGCGGGTCGCTCTATCTGCTTGCCATCACGAAGCAACGCTGGCTGGGGGCGATCACACCGATCGGTGGGGTGAGCTTCCTCACCGGATGGGGGCTGCTGGTGTGGCCCAGCAAACGTTCGGACGCTCAGTAGAAATCCGGACAGTACGATGGGCACGGACCGAACCGGTTTCGGACCGACGGGTCAAGGACTTCCACCGTCCCGAGCCATTCCAGTTGGGCCAAGCTCGGCTCGCCGTGGATCAGTTGCGCCAGCGCCGGTTGCGCGCACCGGAACTGCGGGGCCGACCCGCCGAATTCGCGATTGTTCGAGTCCAGCTCGGCGTCAGTGACGCTAAACGAGACGCCAAACCGTTCGGCGATCACGTCCGGACGCAACACGCGCGACATCCACGGACGCTCCAGCTTCAGCTCGACGCCTTCATCCAGGTAGTGCGATGGGAACGGTCCGTCGGAGGGTTCGTACCAACTGAGGCCGTGCTTGTTGATGGCGAGTCCGCGCAGAAATCTCAGGATGGAACGGTAGCCGCGGGCACTTGACCAGATGAACTCGGAGACGTGATCTACCGACCAGAAGCTGCCGTTGTGGCTCACCACCGCGTACGCCTCCACGGGGTCGCCGGCGGTGTAGATCGCCAGTTCGCGGTTTTCGGCCAAGACGCGCTTCCACTGCGCTTCCGTCCGCGCGAACAGACCGCTCCGAGCGTGGGCAAACGCGGTGTAGCAGGGGTCGATGGACGACCAATCGGCCGGTCGAATCAGCCGGACCGAGAGTTCCGCCGCCGGATTCGGTAACCGGTGCGCGGGGCAAGTCACGCGGATCCGCTTGCCCACCGTCGCGTAACCAACCTTCGCGTAGAACGGCTCGCGGAACGGATACAGGCTACTCACCGCATACCCGGAGCTCACGAGGTCCGCCAGCATCGCCCGCAGCATGTCGGTCCCCAGTCCACCGGCGCGCGCCTCCGGCTGAACGGCCACCGCCGCAACGGCGGCATTCCGGAACCGCTCGCCTCGAATCCATGCCTCGGTATCCAGCACGACGTAGGCGCCGAAAACGTCGTCGCCGTCGCTCGCCAGGTACCGATCTTGGCCCGGCTTCGCGTTCAGATCGGTTTCGCTCGGGGGCTGATCGCCTCGGTAGGTGCGGCGCATGACCTCCCAGAACCGGTTCGTATCCTCTGCCGATTCCACCTTGCGGACGCGCACCGTAGCCATGGCCCATTATGGCGACGCGCGGGCGCGGGCGAATTTGGGAACCATTTCCGCACGATCCCGGTAGCATTCCGCCAGATGAACGTCTCCCTCCTCGAAGAGCTGTGTCAGGCGCACGGCACCTGCGGTCACGAAGAAGCGATCCGCGAAATTGTCCGTCGCGAACTTGGCCACCGTACCGAGATTCGCACCGATGCGATGGGCAACGTCATCTGTCGGAAACCCGGCCCCGGGAAGCGCGTCATGATCGCCGCCCACATGGACGAAATCGGCTTCATCGTCAAGTACATCGACAAGCAAGGTTTTCTGCGGGTCAACGCGCTGGGAGGCTGGGACCCCCGGCAGATGAACAGTCAGCGCGTGATGGTTCACGGTTTCGGCGGATCGGCGGTGGGCACCTTGATGCACGGCACGAAGCCCACGCACCTGCTGACCGACTCCGAGCGGAGCGGCGGGCAGAAGTTCGACGATTTCTTCATCGATCTCGGGCTCTCGGCCGAGGAGGTTCAGAAGCTGGTGCGCGTGGGCGATACCGCGACGATGCACCGGCCGTTCGAGGCGATCGGCCAACACTACGCGTCAAAGGCAATGGATGACCGCGTCGGCGTCTTTGTGATGATCGAAGCGGTGAAGCGCGCCGCGGCGAGCGACCTTGACATTTACGCCGTCGCCACGACGCAAGAGGAGATCGGACTCCGGGGCGCCACGGCGGCCGGCTGGTCCGTTCAGCCCGACGTCGCGATCGCGCTCGACATCACGCTGGCCAACGACATTCCCGGCATCGGCGAAGCGGACCAAATCACCAAGCTCGGCGCGGGCACGGCGATTAAGATCATGGATAGTTCGCTCATCTGTCACCCGGGCGTGGTGGCGAAGTTCCGCGAGCTTGCCGAGGCGCACCAGATTCCGCACCAGATGGAGATCCTGACCCGGGGCGGAACCGACGCGGGCGGCATCCAACGCTTACACGGCGGCATCCCGAGCTTTACGCTCAGCATTCCGACGCGCTACGTGCACACGGTCAACGAAACCGTGCACGGCGGCGATGTACAGGCGTCCATCGACCTGCTCGCGGCGTACCTCAACCTGCCGAGCGATCAGCTTTACTGAGGGTCTTCCCCGCCGATCAGTCGTATTCCGGACCGTTGTTCATCGCGGTCTGGGTGCGGAAGAACCACCGGCCCGCCGCGATCATCTCTTGTTGGCGGGCAGGGGTACGCACGCGATTCAGTCGGCCCACCATCGCGCCGTAGGCGTCCATCGGGTAGACCCGGAGCCCGCGAACGTCCTCGGTGCCAAGTTGGCGCTGAATCTTGTTCGCCAGCGTTTGGGCGCCGAACGCACTGCCGCCAATCATGATCGACGCGATGGCACTCACCTGATACGGATTGAGCGTGTCGATCTGCTCGACCATTCTTAGGGTGCCGTCCGGTAACGCCTCGCGCGGCAACGGCTGGGACGGTGCGTAGCCGAGGTCTTGCCGCAACGCCCGCACGATGGCGTGCTCGCGGTCCGAGTAGAGGCCGCGCAGTTCGCCCGGCAGGCCGTCCACGCCGTACAGCTTGCGCTCGATTGCCTCAAACGTGGCGAGCCGTTGCAGTAGGAACAATCGGTACTGCACCGGCGACAACCTTCCGCCCAGCGCGAGTTGGTTGAACTTGCTCTGGGTTGCGGAGTCGTGAAGGTCTCGGTACGCCGCCCGCATCCGCTTGGAAAGCGGCACGTCGTCGGCGTGGGCCATCGGGGCCGAACCGACGGTGAGCAGCGCACTCACCGCCACCGGGAGAATTTTGCCGAGGAGAAAGAAAGTTTTGATGAGGCAAAATTTACCCGTTCAGCACGGGGTCGATTCGGCTCTTTTCATCGTCGGTGAGCGGCACCAGCGGCAGGCGTACGGATTCGCACGCGAACCCGCGCCGACTGAGCGCGTACTTCACCGGCACCGGGCTCGGATAGGCGAACAGCGCGCCGTAGATCGGCAGCAGTTGGTGGTGGAGTTCCCGGGCCCGCGCCGGGTTCGTTTCAAACGCCGCGACCATCTCGCCGATTTCTCGCCCGACGATGTGCCCGGCCACGCTGACGACACCGTGTGCGCCGACGCTCAGCATCGGAAGGGTCAGCCCGTCGTCGCCGCTGTACAGGCGAAAGCCGGTCGGCATCTGACGGCAGACGTCCTGAATCTGGCTGAGATTGCCGCTGGCCTCCTTCACCGCCACGATATTCGAGATCTCCGCGAGCCGCAGAAGCGTCGGCGTTTCGAGGTTGATCGCGCTGCGGGGTTGGATGTTGTACAGCATCACCGGCAGCTCCACCGACTCGGCGATCGCACGGAAATGCGCGTAAAGTCCCGACTGACCAGGCCGGTTATAGTACGGATTGACCGCCATCACGCCGTGCGCACCCTGTCGCTGGGCCGCCTGAGCCAGGTGAACACTTTCCGCCGTGTTGTACGTGCCGGCGCCGAAGATGATCGCCGCGCGATCGCCGACCTCCGCCAGGACGACGGTCAGGAGTTCGAGCTTTTCCGCCTCGGTGAGGGTCGGACTTTCGCCGGTGGTGCCGTTGACGACGATGCCGTCATTGCCCTGCTCATCCACCAGCCACCGCGCGACCCGGGCGGCCTCGGCAAAGTTGACGGAGCCGTCGGACCCGAACGGCGTCAGCATCGCGGTGAGGACGCGTCCCCAATCTCGGTGGCCCGGCAACGGCCAGTTGGAACTCATGCCGATGGTTTACCTGCTAGAGGCGTCGGTCATTGCGTTTACGAGCGCAACAATCTCGTCGACGACCGCCTCCACGGACTTACCCCCGGTTTCCACGATGACTGCGTCGGGGGCGACCTTGAGCGGACTTTCGTCGCGCGTGGTGTCGCGGAAGTCGCGCTGCAGGATGTCCGCGCGGACCGCCGAGAAATCGGCGTCAGTGCCCTTTGCCGCGTACTCGCGCGTCCGACGCTGGGCCCGCTCTTCCAGGCTGGCGGTCATGTACACCTTGAGGTCGGCGTTCGGGGCGATGACGGTGGTGGCGTCGCGACCTTCCAGCACCACTCCCCCGGCGGCGATCATCTCGCGTTGGCGACGTAACAGCTCTTGGCGAACCGCGCCGTGCGCCGACAGCTGGCTCGCCGCATCGCTGACCGCCGCCGTGCGAATCGCGTCGGTGATGTCGGACTCGCCCACCCGCACGCGGGGCGGAATGTCCGACGTCAGTTCCAGTCGGACGGATGCAAAGGCCGCCGCGATCTCTGCCGGATCGGTCAGGCCCGCGTCGCGCGCAAACCACGCCATCGCGCGGTACATCGCACCGGTATCGAGGTATCGCAGGCCGAGTTGCTGCGCGATCGCCTTCGCCGTCGTGCTCTTCCCCGCCCCGGCCGGCCCGTCGATTGCGATCACGATTCCAGTCTTCACGCCGACCTCCCGTCCAAACTCGCCCCGCCCAAACGCGTCAAGTCGTCGAAGAAGCTCGGGTAGCTGGTCGCGATCGAATCGGCGTTCATGATGGTCGTCTCTCCGCGGGCGAACAGGCCGGCAATGCTAAACGCCATGCCGATCCGGTGGTCGCCCGCCGCGTCCACCGTGGTACCCGACAGCGGGGTCGGGCCGATAATACGGAAGCCATCCGGCCGCGCGTCGATCGTGGCCCCCATCCGCGCGAGGCCATCGGCCACCACCGCGATGCGATCGCTCTCCTTGACCCGCAGTTCGGACGCGTCCCGAATGAGGGTCTCGCCCTCGCACTGCGTGGCCAACACTGCCAGCACCGGAATCTCGTCGATCAGCCGCGGGACGAGCGCGCCGCGGATTTCGAAGGCGCGCCGAGCGTGGCGTCGCACCTGCAAGGTCGCCACCGGTTCACCCAATCGATCTGGTTCGGGCGAGACGGTGACCTCGGCCCCCACTTGCGCGAGGACATCCAGGATTCCTGTTCGCGTGGGGTTGACATTGACCCCGGGCAATCGGATTCCGGACCCCGCTGCCAACGCGCCGGCCACCAACCAAAAAGCGGCGCTGCTGATATCGCCCGGGACGTGAAACTCGAACCCGCGCAACGTGGCCCCCGATCGAACGGTTGCGGTGAGACCGTGGACCTCAATCTCGGCACCCATCGCCGCAAGCATCCGCTCGGTGTGGTCGCGAGACCGACTCGGTTCGGTCACGGAGGTTGTTCCCGACGCGTACAGCCCGGCGAGCAGCACGCAGCTTTTCACCTGCGCACTTGCGATCGGGCTGGCGTACTCGATTCCGCGCAAGCCGCGCGCGTTCACCCGAATCGGCGGACGATCACCGGCGACCTCCGCGCCCATCTCACGAAGGGGCGTTGCGATGCGGCTCATCGGCCGACGGCTCAAACTCGCGTCGCCGTCGAGCGTGGCGGCGATTCCTTTGCCCGCCAGAATTCCGCTGAGCAACCGCATCGTGGTGCCGCTGTTCCCGCAGTCCAGCGGTGCTTCCGGCGAGACCCAGTCCGCCGAAGGAATCACTCCGACCGATCCGTCGGCGTGGTCCACGAACTCGGTACCGAGTGCCGACAAACAGCGTCGCGTGGAAACGCAATCCTCGCCCGTCAGCGGACCGTACACCCGGCTCGGTCCGTCGGCTAACGCGGCGAAGAGGTAGCTCCGGTGGGTCAGCGACTTGTCCGCCGGCACGCGCACTTCCCCGCCGAGTGACTCCGCAGGGAAAACGGTGCGAATCACCGGCGACGGCCTCCCTTGCCGGTGGCGGCGCGCGATCCGGCGGCGCGTTGCATCGCGTCCGGCCCCGTCGGCTCCGGCTTCATCGACGCCTTGATCTCGGCGGCGCGCTGGAACAGCTTGCGGACGGCGGCGGCGTCTTCCGCTTCAAGTGCGGTGACGAGGGCCCCGAGTTCCCCGCTGAGACTCCGCAACTCGTGGGTGATGGCGGCGCGATTTTCAATGCAAATCTGAGTCCAGAGATCGGGGTCCACGCCCGCCACGCGGCTCCAATCGCGCCAAGACCCGCCGCCGACATCACTCCCGGCCTTCCGAAACGCCTGCAGCAGGAGTTGCGCGCTGAGGATGTGCGGCACGTGCGACATCAGCGCGACCCGCGCGTCATGCTCACGCGCGTCCATCACGATCGGCGCGGCCCCCATTTGCGTCACGAGCCCGCTGACGAGCTTGACCGCGTTGGCTTCAGTTCGGGCCGTCGGAGTGATGAGCCACTTGGCTCCCCGGAACATCCAGTCGCTGCTGTAGGCCGGTCCGGACTTCTCGTGACCCGCCATCGGGTGCCCCGGCACAAAGGTCGGCCAGTCCGCCGTCTCTGCCCACGTCACGATCTGGGCCTTCACGCTCGCCACATCGGTCACCACCGTCGTGGTCGGGACGTGCGGCCGCAGGTCGTCGGCGACCGACGTGACGGAACTCGGCGGGACGGCGAGAAACACCACTTCGCACTCGCCAAACTGCTCGAGTGACCCGATTTCATCCACGCAATACCGCTGGCGGGCGATCTCCACGTGCGCGGGAAGCGGGTCGTGCCCGATCACGCGGTGCCGCTGCGAGCGCAACGACTGCCCGATGCTTCCGCCGATCAGTCCGAGGCCGATGACTCCGATCGTCACCCCGCAAGTGTGTCACACGCCCGCGTCGTAGCGGTGACGCATCGCGGGCAGGATTTCGGAGTGGAATCGTTCGACGCGCGCTCGGACGTCCGGGTCTCGCGCGCAGTTCGTCTCATCGAATCCTCGGCCGATCGGGCCGTTCCAGTCGGGCCATTCCCACTCCGCGGCGAGATCCGCCGGCAGCTGACCCGGCGTATCGTGGCCGGTGAACGTCAAGACGACGGAGGCCCACGTCACGGGCGTCACGGCCAAGTGGTAACCGCCTCCGCCCACCACCACGGTCGGTAGCCGCAACCGCCGCAGTTCCTCAATGCCGCTCACGTAGGACGGAATGTCTCCGGCGAGGTGCGCCAGCGGGTCGAGCGCGTGAACATCCGCCCCGCACTGAACGACCATCGCGCGGGGCCGAAACCAGTCCACGAGCGGACCTAACGTTTCACGTATCGCGAACGCCCAATCCTCCCCGGTGGTCCCCGCCGGAAGCGGAACGTTGGCGCACGTGCCAACGGGGCCGATCTCGTGCGCGTGGCCGGTACGGGGCCAAAGCGTGGACGGGTCCTCGTGAACGCTGTACGTCAAGACCTGCCGGTCCGATCGAAAGATCGTTTCGACGCCGTCGCCGTGGTGGACGTCCAAATCGACGTAAAGCACGCGTTCGAACCGATCCCGCAAGATGCTCACCGCGATCGCTGGGTCGTTCAGAATGCAGAATCCGCGGGCGCAACCGGGCATCGCGTGGTGCAAGCCGCCGCCCATCGCGAAGGCGAGGTTCGCGCCGCCCGCCACGCATCGCGCGGCATCCACCGTCGCGCCGACGTAGGCCCGGCAAGCCGCTTCCATCCCGGCAAAGGCTGGGGTGTCGCCTTTGAGGTCGATCGCCTGCCGCCGTTCGACGAGGCCGGCAGTTTGACCACGCCGCAGGCACGCGTCGATCGCGCACACCTCCGACCAGTAGTCCGGAGTGTGGACGCGCCAGATGTCGTCGTCATCGGCCAGTTGCGCAGTCCGCAGATCCAGATCGGCGATGCGTCCGAGCAATTCGTACAACCGTCGGAGCCGTGACGGCTTCAGCGGATGCTTCGCGCCGAGGTTGTAGTCATGAATGCCCGGATGGTGCCAAAGGTTTGGAATAACCGGTCGGACGCTCACCGTCCCGTTCTACGCAGAACCTGTACACTTCTGCCTCATGGCGAGTCAGTTCGGCCACCTGTTCCGGATCTCCACGTTTGGCGAAAGTCACGGTCCGGCGGTGGGCGTCATCGTGGACGGTTGCCCCGCCAATGTGCCGGTGACCGAGGCGACGATTCAGGCGGAACTGGACCGTCGGCGACCGGGACAGTCCGCCATTGTCACCCAACGTCAGGAGGCCGATCGCGTGGAGATTTTGTCCGGGGTCGAGGACGGTCGCACGCTGGGCACCGCCATCGCGATGCTGGTGCGCAACGAGGATCAGCGCAGCCGCGATTACGGCGAGATGCGAGACAAGTACCGCCCGAGCCACGCGGATTACACCTACGACGCAAAGTACGGCGTGCGGGCCGTCGCCGGGGGCGGTCGGGCCTCGGCGCGCGAAACGATCGGCCGGGTCGCGGCCGCGGCCATCGCCCGCCAGGTGCTGGCCGCTTACGGAGTGGACATCGTCGGGTGGGTCGACCGCGTCCAGCACGAATCGGCCGAGGTGGACCCGGAGTCGGTCACCACCGCCGAGGTGGAATCGAACATCATTCGGTGCCCGGACGCCGCCGCCGCCGCGCGCATGATCGCGCTCGTGGAGGCGGTTCGGAAGGACGGGAATTCGGTAGGCGGCGTCGTGGGCCTGGTCGCGCGCGGCGTACCGGCGGGTTGGGGAGAGCCGGTGTTTGACAAACTGGAAGCCGATCTCGGCAAGGCGATTTTGTCCCTGCCCGCGTGCAAGGGCATCGAGTTCGGCGGCGGATTCGCGATGACCTACCGAACCGGCCTCGAAGTCAATGATGCATTTTATACGGAAGACGGCGTGGTGAAAACCCGCACCAACTTTTCGGGCGGAATCCAGGGCGGCATCAGCAACGGCATGCCGATCGTGCTACGCGCCGCGTTCAAGCCGACTGCGACCGTGATGCGAGCGCAGGAGACGGTGACTCGGAACGGCGAGGCGACGACGCTCCAGGGTCGCGGTCGTCACGACCCGTGCGTGCTTCCGCGGGCCGTGCCCATGGTGGAAGCAATGGCCGCGCTCGTGTTGGTCGATCACGCGTTGCGACAGCGCGCGATCATGTCGTGACGACACCAATCCGAAGGCGACGATCAGAACTTGTATTCGTCGCGGAGCATGCCTCGGAGCGCAAAGTATCCCAGCGTGCCGATGAATCCAAGGCCAAGCAGAATCACCGTAATCAAGCCGAAGAATCCGTGCCAGCCGTTTAAGCCTTCGCTCATGACCCAAGTATACGATTTCCGGCAATTCGGCGGTGCGGGATGGCATCATAGGACGGCATGATCGCATCGGCGCCCGACATCACGAATCCCAAGATTCTCGCCGAATCGGTGGACTTCTACTACGGCAACTTTCATGCGCTCAAAAACGTGAACGTAAAGTTTGCGCCGCACTGCACCACCGCGCTGATCGGGCCCTCGGGCTGCGGTAAGTCGACCTTGTTGCGTTCGGTCAACCGCATGAACGACTTGATCGACAACGTGCGGATCGGCGGGTCAATGCGCCTCAACGGCGATCCGATCTACGCCCCGGGCGTCGACGTCATCGAACTGCGCAAGCGCATCGGGATGGTGTTCCAAAAGCCCAACCCGTTCCCGATGAGCATCTTCGAGAACGTGATCTATTCGCTGCGTATCGACGGCGAGAGCGACAAGCGCGTGCTCGCCCAAACCTGCGAAGAGAGTCTGCGCGCTGCGGGTCTGTGGGAAGAAGTGAAGGATCGACTGCAGGACAGCGCGCTGCGCCTCTCCGGCGGCCAGCAACAGCGCCTGTGCATCGCTCGCGCCATCGC